>NZ_JBITCS010000013.1:10996-213992 GCF_044453445.1 Streptomyces sp. NPDC051684
GACGCCGCGGACCTGGGCGCGGCCGCCCAGCTGGCCTTCGGTGCCGACCTCGCGGGCGACGCGGGTGACCTCGTCGGCGAAGGCGGAGAGCTGGTCGACCATCGTGTTGATCGTCGACTTGAGCTCCAGGATCTCGCCCTGGGCGTCGACCGTGATCTTCTGGCTCAGGTCGCCGTCGGCCACGGCGGTGGTGACCTGGGCGATGTTGCGGACCTGGGAGGTCAGGTTCGACGCCATGAAGTTGACGTTGTCGGTGAGGTCCTTCCAGACGCCGGAGACGCCGCGGACCTGGGCGCGGCCGCCCAGCTGGCCTTCGGTGCCGACCTCGCGGGCGACGCGGGTGACCTCGTCGGCGAAGGCGGAGAGCTGGTCCACCATCGTGTTCACGGTCAGCTTCAGTTCGAGCAGCTCGCCCGTCGCCTCGATCGTCACCGTGCGCGTCAGGTCGCCCTGCGCCACCGCCGTCGTCACGAGCGCGATGTCCCGCACCTGCGCCGTGAGCCGCGACGCCATGGTGTTGACCGCCTCGGTCACATCGCGCCAGCTCCCGGAGAGCCCCGTCACCTTGGCGCGGCCGCCGAGCCGGCCCTCGGTGCCCACCTCCCGGGCCACCCGGGTCACCTCGCCGGTGAACAGCGAGAGCTGGTCCACCATCTTGTTGACCGAACGCCCCAACCGCCGTAGATCGCCCCGGAGTTGACGGGAACCGTCGTGCAGATCGACACGCTGGGTCAGGTCGCCGCCCGCCACCGCCTCCAGCACCCGCGTGGCGTTCGCGGTCGGTGCGACCAGCGCGTCGACGATGGTGTTCACGTCGCCGACCCGGGTCACCCAGGCACCCTGCCCCGGACTGGCGTCGAGGCGTTCGTCGAGGCGGCCGTGCCGGGTGATCTCTCTGCGTACGCGCGCGAGTTCGGCGTTGAAATGCAGGCTGCGGTCCGCGAGCTGGTTGAATACCGCGCCGAGTTCACCGACCAGCCCGTCCGCGGTGGACGGCACATGCGTGAACGTCCCGTCCCTGGCAGCCGTCAGCGCGGCCAGCAGCGGCCGGAGATCGCTCGGACGGATGGCTTCGTCACCGTAGCCCTTCTGAGGTGCACGCATACCACTGTTCTCACTCATAGCGGCCTACTTAGGTAACTCCGCGCTTATGGGTGTGGTCAGTCTGTCACTCTGTCGGTGTCGCCTGAGGCGTCTTTGTCACAACTACTCAGGAGCCGAAACGTGGGTTCCATTCCGATCCAGCGGGAAGGCGTTCTCGGCTCCCCGGACAGGCCGGACCAGCCGGCCGGGGAGTCCATCGTCGCGCGCACATCGCTGCCCGGAAACCCGCTCGCGCCCGCGGCCGCCCGCCGCTTCCTGCGGGCCGCGTTCGCCGACTGGACCGAACTGCCCGAACTGGCGGTGTCCCTGACCCTCGACGGCCGCCTCATGGACGACGCGACCGTCGTGCTCAGCGAACTCGTCACCAACGCCGTCGTGCACGCGGGCACCGGAGTCGACCTCCTGTGCCGCCTGGAGGGCCCCGCCCCCGACGGCGGCGCCACCGCGGGACTCGTCGTCGAGGTCACCGACCGGCACCCCGCCCGCGCCGTCCGCAACGACCGGGCCTTCCGCTCCCCGGAGACCCCCGAATACGGCCGTGGCCTGCAACTCGTCGCCTCTCTCTCCGAGTTGTGGGGCATCACCTACGGGCACGGCACCAAGACCGTCTGGGCCCGCATCCCCGCCGATGCCCCGACGCCCGCAGCCGAGATTCCCGACACCCCGGCCCGCGTGCGCAGCCTGCAAAGGGGCTTGCGCGCCGCGGAGATCCTGGCGCCCGCGTCCCGGCGCGCCCCCCAGGACCAGGACTGGATCAACCGCGGCGCGCTCTCCTTCCTCGCCGAGGCCTCCGACCTGCTCGCGGGACAGCTCGACGAGGACATGGTCGCCGCGCTCGTCGGCCAGCTCCTCGTGCCCCGGCTCGCCGACTGGTGCGCCATCTGGTTCTACGAGGAGGAGGGGCGCGGCCTGCCGGGCATCGTCGAGCACGACGTGCTGGGCACAGGACCGATGCAGCTGCCCCGGCTCGCCCGCGTCTGGCACACGCACGAACACCGCATCGAGGAGCTCCGCGGACTCCTGGAGAAGGAGCCCCCGCGGCTGCCCGACCGGCTCTCCGGCGCCGTCCCCGTGCCCTGGCCCTTCGACGCGCAGGGCGGCGCCGGCGCGGAGGACTCGGGCTCGGCGCTCGCCTACCGGCTCTCCGCGGGCGGCCGCGCCCTCGGCATCCTGCTGATCGGCCGGGCCGGGCTGCACCGCTTCCCCGACGAGATCACCGGGCTCGTCGAGGACTTCAGCAGGCGCGTCGCCCTCGCCGTCAGCGCGGCCCGCAGGTTCACCCGGCAGGCCACCATCAGCCGCATCCTGCAGAGCGGACTGCTGCCCACGTCCATGGCCGAGATCCCCGGCATCAAGACCGCCCTCGTGTACGAGCCGAAGGAGGCGGGCGGCCCCGGCGGCGACTTCTACGATGTGTTCCCGGCCGGCGACGGACGCTGGTGCTTCGCGCTCGGCGACGTCCAGGGCAAGGGCCCCGAGGCCGCCGTCGTCATCGGCCTCGTACGCCCCTGGCTGCGCCTCCTGGCGCGCGAGGAGTACCAGGTGGCGCAGGTCCTCGACCGGCTGAACAGGCTGCTGCTCGACGACGCGACCGAGGCCTCCGACGCCGCGGCCCGTGCGCTCGCCGCCGCCGACGGCCTGGGCGTGCCGCCGGAGGGCTCCACCTCCCGCTTCCTCTCGCTCCTCTACGGCGAGCTGACCCCCACCGAGGACGGCGTGCTCTGCACCCTCGCCTCCGCCGGGCACCCGCTGCCGCTGCTGATGCGGCCCGGCGGGGAGGTCGTCGTCGCGGCCGCGCCGCAGGTGCTGCTCGGCGTCGTCGAGGACCCGGACTACACGAGCGAGACGTTCGTGCTGGGCACCGGGGACACGCTCCTGGGCGTCACCGACGGGGTGACGGAGCGGCGCCGCGGGGCCCTCCAGTTCGACGACGGCGACGGGCTCGCGCAGGCGCTCGCCGGGTGCGCGGGCCTCACGGCGCAGCTGCTCGCCGAGCGGATCCGGCGGCTCGTGCATGCCTTCGGGGACAGCCCGCCGGACGACGACCTGGCGCTGCTTGTGCTCCAGGCGCAGTGAGGCGGGGTTTGCCCGGCGAGGCGGGACAATGGGGTCATGCCTTCCGCACTTCCCGACGGTGAGCCCGTGCCCGACGACGGCTCGCTGCCCGCGTCCGCCCTCGCCGGGGCCGGGTCCCGCCCCCTCGGCTTCTACCTGCATGTCCCGTACTGCGCCACGCGCTGCGGCTACTGCGACTTCAACACGTACACGGCCACCGAGCTGCGCGGTACCGGCGGCGTGCTCGCGTCCCGTGACAACTACGCGCAGACGCTGGTGGAGGAGGTGCGCCTCGCGCGGAAGGTCCTCGGCGACGACCCGCGCCCGGTCCGCACGGTCTTCGTCGGAGGCGGTACGCCCACGCTGCTGCCCGCCGCCGACCTCGTACGGATGCTGGGCTCGATCCGCGACGAGTTCGGGCTCGCGGACGACGCGGAGATCACGACCGAGGCGAACCCGGAGTCGGTCGACCCGGCGTACCTGGCGGAGCTGCGGGCCGGGGGTTTCAACCGGATCTCGTTCGGGATGCAGAGCGCCCGGCAGCACGTGCTGAAGGTCCTCGACCGTACGCACACGCCGGGGCGCCCCGAGGCGTGTGTCGCGGAGGCGCGGGCGGCGGGCTTCGAGCACGTCAACCTCGACCTGATCTACGGCACGCCGGGGGAGACGGACGACGACTGGCGGGCCTCGCTGGACGCGGCGCTCGGGGCCGGGCCCGACCACGTGTCGGCGTACGCGCTGATCGTCGAGGAGGGCACGCAGCTCGCGCGGCGGATCCGGCGCGGCGAGGTGCCGATGACCGACGACGACGTGCACGCGGACCGGTACCTGATCGCCGACGAGGTGCTGGGGGCGGCCGGTTTCGACTGGTACGAGGTCTCGAACTGGGCGACGTCCGATGCGGGGCGCTGCCTCCACAACGAGCTGTACTGGCGCGGGGCCGACTGGTGGGGGGCCGGGCCCGGGGCGCACTCGCACGTGGGCGGGGTGCGGTGGTGGAACGTCAAGCATCCGGGGGCGTACGCGGCGGCGCTCGCGGGTGGGCGTTCGCCCGGGGCCGGTCGGGAGCTCCTCGCGAAGGAGGACCGGCGGGTCGAGCGGATCCTGCTGGAGCTGCGGCTCCGTGAAGGGTGCCCGTTGTCGCTGCTCAAGCCGGACGGCCTGGCGGCTGCGCGGGGCGCGCTGCGGGACGGGCTGCTGGAGGCGGAACCGTTCGCCGGGGGCCGTGCGGTCCTGACGTTGCGGGGCCGGTTGCTGGCGGATGCGGTGGTCCGCGACCTGGTCGACTGACCTCGGGCCGTCGTCCCTGTTGCACGGCACCGGGGGCCGCCTTGCCCACCCACCCTGCCGCCCAAGGCGGCAGATTGCCCAAGGCACAGGCGGCACTCTTGAGCCTCGACGGCGGGTGGGCAAATCAAGCCCCGCCGGCGATTGAGGCGCGGGGACTGGGGCGGAGCCCCGGGGCGCGACCCCGTTGCAGGGCGCGCTACTCGGGGGCCGTCACGAAGTCGATCAACTCTTCCACGCGGCCCAGCAGCGCCGGTTCCAGATCCTTGTAGGAGCGCACCCGCGACAGAATGTGCTGCCACGCCTCCCCCGTGTTCGCCACCCGCCACCCGAGCGCCCGGCACACGCCCGTCTTCCAGTCCTGGCCGCGCGGGACACGGGGCCACGCCTCGATGCCCACCGAGGACGGCTTCACCGCCTCCCAGATGTCGATGTAGGGGTGCCCCACGACCAGCGCGTGCTCGCTCGTCACCGACTGGGCGATGCGCCACTCCTTCGAGCCCTGCACCAGGTGGTCCACCAGGACCCCGAGCCGCGCGTCCGGGCCCGGGGCGAACTCGGAGACGACCGCCGGAAGGTCGTCGACGCCCTCCAGGAACTCCACCGCCACGCCCTCGATCCGCAGGTCGTGCCCCCAGACCCGCTCGATCAGTTCGGCGTCGTGCTTGCCCTCCACGTAGATGCGCCCCGCGCGGGCCACCCGGGCGCGCGCGCCGGGCACCGCGACCGAGCCCGACGCGCTGCGGGCGGGACCGGTTGAGGCGGGCGCAGAGGCGCGTACGAGGGTGACGACCTTGCCATCGATCATGAAGCCGCGCGGCTCCATCGGAAACACCCGGAGCTTGCCGAAGCGGTCCTCCAGGGTGACCGTCGGGCCCTGCGCCGTCTTCTCGACCCGGACCACCGCCCCGCAGAAGCCCGTCGTGACCTCCTCGACGACGAGGTCGGGTTCGGCCGGCACCTCGGGGACGGGCTTGTTCCGCTTCCACGGGGGTGTCAGATCGGCAGAGTACTGGCGCATTCGAGGGACGATAAGAGAAGTCCCAGGTCCACGGCTACGACACGCCGAAACGCCTCGCCAATGTGGCGCGTTGCGCGCGGACGAACTCCGCATTCACCACCGAACCGTGCCCCGGCACGTACACCGCGTCCTCGCCGCCGAGGTCGAGCAGCCGGTCCAGCGCCGCGGGCCAGTGGCCCGGCGCCGCGTCCTGCCCCGCCTGCGGTTCTCCCGACTCCTCCACCAGGTCACCGCAGAAGACGATCTCCGGCGTCCCCGGAACCAGCACCGCCAGGTCGTGGCCGCTGTGCGCGGGACCGATGTTCGCCAGCAGCACCGTCAGGCCGCCGCCCAGGTCCAGCGTCCACTCCCCGCACACCCGGTGCGGCGGGGTGACGAGGATGTCGACCGCCTCGGCCGCCACCTCCGGGGGGACCCCATGGCGTACGGCGTCGGCGCGCAGCTCCTCGGCCCCGCGCTCGAAGAGGGCGTCGATGCCCACCGCCCCATACACCTCGACGCCCGCGAACGCGGCCGTGCCGAGCACGTGGTCGAAGTGCGGGTGGGTCAGCGCGACGTGGGTCACTCTCCGGTGCGGCCCGAGGAGCGCGCGGGCGTCGGCGCGCAGCCGGGAGCCTTCACGGAGTGAGGATCCGGTGTCGATCAAGAGTGCCGCATCTTCACCCACGACGAGGCCGCTCGTGCAGTCGAGCCCGGGCAGCCGCACCCGCCCCGCATTCGGCGCGAGCCCCTCCCAACCCACCGAGGCCCAATCGATACCCTGCGCGAACTCCATACCTCGAAGCTAGCGCTCTTGCCGGGCCCGTACCCACCGGCCGTACACTGAGCCGGGGACGACTGGCACTCGCCCACAGGGAGTGCCAGAGCAGGAAGATCGCAAGCAGGGATCGCAACGGCTGTTTCTGGAGGTGTGCGCCGATGCTCAATGAACGCAGGCTCGAAGTGCTGCGCGCCATCGTCCAGGACTACGTCGGCACCGAGGAGCCCGTCGGCTCCAAGGCGCTCACCGAGCGGCACAAGCTCGGGGTCTCGCCGGCGACGGTGCGCAACGACATGGCAGCCCTGGAGGACGAGGGATTCATCGCCCAGCCGCACACCAGTGCCGGGCGCATCCCCACCGACAAGGGCTACCGCCTGTTCGTCGACAAGCTCACCGCCGTGAAGCCGATGGCCGCGCCCGAGCGGCGCGCCATCCAGAACTTCCTGGACGGCGCCGTCGATCTCGACGACGTCGTCGGCCGCACCGTGCGGCTGCTCGCGCAGCTCACGCGGCAGGTGGCGATCGTCCAGTACCCGTCCCTGACCCGGTCCACCGTGCGCCATGTCGAGCTGCTCTCGCTCGCGCCCGCCCGTCTGATGCTCGTACTGATCACGGACACCGGGCGCGTGGAGCAGCGGATGATCGACTGCCCGGCGCCGTTCGGCGATACCTCCCTCGCGGACCTGCGGGCCCGGCTGAACAGTCGCGTCGCGGGCCGCAGGTTCGCCGACGTGCCGCAGCTGGTGCAGGACCTGCCGGAGGCCTTCGAGCAGGAGGACCGGGGCACGGTCTCCACGGTGCTCTCCACACTTCTGGAGACACTCGTCGAGGAGACCGAGGAGCGGCTGATGATCGGCGGTACCGCCAATCTCACTCGCTTCGGACATGATTTTCCCCTCACCATCCGGCCCGTTCTGGAAGCCTTGGAGGAGCAGGTCGTGCTCCTCAAGCTCCTTGGCGAGCTGGGAGATTCGGGCATGGCCGTACGGATCGGTCACGAGAACGCCCATGAGGGACTCAACTCCACGTCCGTCGTGTCGGTCGGCTACGGTTCGGGCGGCGAGGCAGTGGCCAAGCTCGGCGTGGTCGGCCCGACCCGCATGGATTACCCGGGAACGATGGGAGCAGTACGCGCAGTGGCACGTTACGTCGGACAGATCCTGGCGGAGTCGTAAGTGGCCACGGACTACTACGCCGTACTCGGCGTGCGCCGCGACGCTTCCCAGGACGAAATCAAGAAGGCCTTCCGAAGGCTGGCACGTGAGCTTCACCCGGATGTGAATCCGGACCCGAAGACTCAGGAGCGCTTCAAGGAGATCAACGCCGCCTACGAGGTGCTCTCCGACCCGCAGAAGAAGCAGGTCTACGACCTCGGGGGCGACCCCCTGTCGCAGGCCGGCGGAGGCGGCGGGGCCGGTGGCTTCGGCGCCGGCGGGTTCGGGAACTTCTCGGACATCATGGATGCCTTCTTCGGCACGGCGTCGCAGCGGGGACCCCGGTCCCGCACGCGCCGTGGTCAGGACGCCATGATCCGGCTCGAGGTCGAGCTGGACGAGGCGGCCTTCGGCACCACCAAGGACATTCAGGTCGACACGGCTGTGGTCTGCACGACCTGCAGCGGTGAGGGCGCAGCGCCCGGCACCTCCGCGCAGACCTGCGACATGTGTCGCGGGCGCGGTGAGGTCTCGCAGGTGACGCGGTCCTTCCTCGGTCAGGTCATGACCTCGCGGCCGTGCCCGCAGTGTCAGGGCTTCGGCACGGTCGTGCCGACGCCGTGCCCCGAGTGCGCGGGCGACGGCCGGATCCGGTCCCGTCGCACGCTCACGGTGAAGATCCCGGCCGGTGTGGACAACGGCACGCGGATCCAGCTCGCGGGCGAGGGCGAGGTCGGCCCCGGCGGCGGCCCCGCCGGTGACCTGTACGTGGAGATCCACGAGCTCCCGCACCCGACCTTCCAGCGGCGCGGCGACGATCTGCACTGCACGGTCACCATCCCGATGACGGCGGCGGCGCTCGGCACGAAGGTGCCGCTGGAGACGCTCGACGGCACGGAGGAGATCGACATCCGGCCGGGCACGCAGTCCGGTCAGTCGGTTCCGCTGCACGGGCGCGGTGTCACGCATCTGCGGGGCGGCGGCCGGGGTGACCTCATCGTGCACGTCGAGGTCATGACGCCGCAGAAGCTGGACCCGGAGCAGGAGCGGGTGCTGCGCGAGCTCGCCAAGCTGCGCGGCGAGGAGCGGCCCACGGGGCAGTTCCAGCCGGGTCAGCAAGGTCTGTTCTCCCGGCTGAAGGACGCGTTCAACGGCCGTTGAGCCACCCGTTCGTCACGGACTCGGGGCTCCGCCCCGGACCCCGCTGCTCAATCGCCGCAGGGGCTTGAAATACCAAGCCCCGCCGGCGATTGAGGCGCGGGGTCCGGGGCGGAGCCCCGTGACGTGTGCGGACGTCGCCCGGGTCGATTCGGCACCCCGGAGGGGACGTGGCACGATGCGCTCATGTCCTCCGCACTGACCGATCTCTGCCCCCTCCCGATCGTGCAGGCCCCCATGGCGGGCGGTGCCTCGCAACCCGCCCTGGTCGCCGCCGTGACCGAGGCCGGCGGGCTCGGCTTCCTCGCCGCCGGGTACAAAACGGCCGACGGGATGTACCAGGAGATCAAACAGGTGCGGGCGCTCACCGGCCGTCCCTTCGGCGTGAACCTCTTCATGCCGCAGACCGAGCACGCCGACCCGGCCACCGTCGAGGTCTACCGCAACCAGCTCTCCGGCGAGGCCACCTGGTACCGCACCCCGCTCGGCGAGACCGACAGCTGCAGCGACGACGGCTACGACGCCAAGCTCGCGATCCTCGTCGACGACCCCGTCCCGCTGGTCACCTTCACCTTCGGCTGCCCCCGCCTCGCGGTCGTCCAGGCCCTGCAACGCGTCGGCACGAAGGTCGGTGTCACCGTCACCACGGTGGAGGAGGCGCAGGCCGCGCAGGAGGCCGGCGCCGACCTGGTCTGCGTACAGGGCATCGAGGCCGGCGGGCACCAGGGCACGCACCGGGACAACCCCGAGGCCGACGGCAGCGGCATCGGCCTCCTCTCGCTGATCGCGCAGGTCCGCGAGGGCGCCCAGCTGCCGATCATCGCCGCCGGCGGGATCATGCGCGGCACGCAGATCGCCGCCGTGCTCGCGGCCGGCGCCGATCTCGCGCAGCTCGGCACCGCGTTCCTGGTCACCCCGGAGTCCGGTGCCCCGGAGCCGCACAAGCAGGCCATGACCAACCCGCTGTTCACCAGGACCGAGCTGACCCGCGCCTTCTCCGGCCGCCCCGCGCGCGGGCTCGTCAACCGGTTCATGCGCGAGCACGGCCCGTACGCCCCCGCCGCGTATCCGCAGGTCCACCACATGACGTCGCCGCTGCGCAAGGCCGCGGCCAAGGCCGGCGACCCGCAGGGCATGGCGCTGTGGGCGGGGCAGGGCCACCGGCTCGCGCGGGAGCTCCCCGCCGGGCAGCTCGTGGAGGTCCTCGCCGCCGAACTCGACGCCGCCAGGGCCGCGTTGACGCAGCGGGGTGCGGCCTGATGACCGCTCCCGTGTTCGTCGTCGAGGGGGACGTCCCCGGCGACCGCGCGTACGTACTCGACGGACCCGAGGGACGGCACGCCGTCTCCGTGAAGCGGCTGCGGGCCGGGGAGACCATCACCCTCACCGACGGGCTCGGCTCCTGGTGCGAGGCCGTCGTCACCGGCAGCGAGGGAAAGGACCGGCTCGCGGTCGATGCGGGTCCCGTGCACATCGAGGCTGACGAGCGGCCGCGGATCACCGTCGTCCAGGCGCTGCCGAAGGGCGACCGGGGCGAGCTCGCCGTGGAGACCATGACCGAGACGGGCGTCGACGCGATCGTGCCGTGGGCCGCGTCCCGGTGCATCACGCAGTGGCGTGGCGACCGGGGCCTCAAGGCGCTCGGCAAGTGGCGCAACACCGCGCGCGAGGCCGGGAAGCAGTCGCGGCGGGTGCGGTTTCCGGTCGTCGAGGAGGCCGCGACGACGAAGGAGGTCGCCGCGCTGCTCGCCGGGGCGGACTTCGCTGCGGTGCTGCACGAGGACCGGGACGCCCCGAGTGGGGCGCTGGCTTCGGCCGAACTCCCGGACAGCGGTGAGATCGTGCTCGTCGTCGGACCCGAAGGCGGCGTATCGCCCGAGGAGTTGACGGTGTTCGAGGAGGCCGGCGCGCGCCCGATGCGGCTCGGCCGGAGCGTCCTGCGCACGTCGACGGCCGGAACGGCGGCGGTGGCGTTGCTCCTGGGACGTACGGGGCGGTGGGGGTAGGCACCCCGTTGGGCATCCGCCCGCAGGTTGCTCCCACAGTGGCCGCAACAGCACTACCGAGCCTGTACGTCCACTGGCATTCTGCCGTGCATGCGGGGATCGAGGGGGTTCGGCGGGCTGGTCCTCGTCGCTGCCGTCGTCGCCACGGGCGTCGCGTGCCAGCCGATCGAGGGCGACCTCAGTCCGTCCGAGGTCGCGGCCACGACCGACCAGCAGGCAACCAATGAGCTGAACCGGCAGCAAGGCAAGGTGGCCTGGCTGAGCTGCACCGCCGTGTACAGCGGACCCACGCCCTCCGGCGAGTCGGCGCCCAGCGAGGTGAAGGTCGACTGCCGGGGGAAGACCAAGGACGGCAAGGACATCACCGTGCAGGGGTGGGTGTACGGGGTCGTCTCCGGCAAGTGCGTGCGCGGCAAGACCATCGCGCGCATCGACGGCAAGGTGTGGTTCAGCTACGGCGTGCTCGGCAACTGCGCGGCGACCGGCGGCCCTTCGACCCCGCAGGAAACGCAGGAATCGCAGCAGCCGGCGCCCTCGCAGGACCCGGAACCACAGGAACCCAAGCCGAAGGAACCACAGCCGGGCGCCACGAGCACGGTCACCGAGACCGTCACGGTGACGGCGCCGCCGCCCACGTTCCAGGGCAAGTGAAGAGCAAGTGATCAGACGGGCTGACGTGGGGCGCGACCAAATTTAGGCTGGGCAGGGTGACGACTCCTGCGTACCTCCGGTTCCCGCACCTGCAAGGCGAGTTGGTGGTCTTCACCGCCGAGGACGATGTGTGGGCCGCGCCCCTCGACGGCGGCCGCGCCTGGCGGGTCAGCGCCGACAACATGCCCGTCGCACACCCCCGGCTCTCCCCGGACGGCGAGACGGTCGCCTGGACCTCGCGCCGCGACGGGGCGCCCGAGGTGCACATCGCCCCGGTGGTCGGCGGCCCCGCCAAACGCCTGACGCACTGGGGGAGTTGGACGACGAACGTGCGGGGCTGGACGCCCGACGGGCGGGTGCTCGCCACCACCACGCACGGCCAGGCCTCGCTGCGCCGCAGCTGGGCGCGGGCCGTGCCACTGGACGGCGGATCCGCCGAGACACTCCCGTACGGTCCGGTGGGCGGCGTCGCGTTCGGGCCGCAGGCCCAGGTGCTGCTGCTGTCCGCGCCGATGGGCCGGGAGGCCGCCTGGTGGAAGCGGTACCGGGGCGGCACGGCGGGCAAGCTGTGGATCGACCGGAGCGGCGAAGGTACCTTCGAGCGCCTGCACGCCGAGCTCGACGGGAACATCGAGTGCCCGATGTGGGTGGGGGAGCGGGTGGCGTTCCTCTCCGACCACGAGGGCGTCGGCGCGCTCTACTCCTCCCTCCCAGGCGGCTCCGACCTGCGGCGGCACACGGCCGTCGACGGGTTCTACGCGCGGCACGCCGCCACCGACGGCGAGCGGGTCGTGTACGCGAGCGCCGGTGAACCGTGGATCGTCGACGGCCTCGACGAGGGCGTGGAGCCGCGCCGGCTCGACATCCGCCTCGGCGGCCAGCGCGTCGATCTGCAACCGCGGCCCGTCGACGCCGCGAACTGGTTCGGCGCCGCGTCCCCCGACCACACCGGACGCGGCAGCGCCGTCAACGTACGCGGCGCCGTCCACTGGGTGACCCACCGCGCGGGACCCGCCCGCGCGCTCGCCGCCGAGCCCGGCGTACGGGCCCGGCTCCCGCACACCTTCCGCGTCGACGGCGAGGAACACGTGGTGTGGGTGACCGACGCCGAGGGCGACGACGCCCTGGAGTTCGCGCCCGCCACCGGGGCCGCGCCGGGCGCCACTCCGCGCAGGCTCGGCGCCGGCCGGCTCGGCCGGGTGCTCGCCCTGACGGTGGCGCCCGACGGCGGCCGGGCCGCCGTGGCCTCGCACGACGGCCGGGTGCTGCTCGTCGAGCGGGACAGCGGCGACGTACGGGAGGTGGACCGCAGCGAGGACGGGAACGCCACCGGCCTCACGTTCTCCCCGGACTCGGCCTGGCTCGCCTGGTCGCACCCCGGCCCGCACGACCTGCGACAGCTCAAGCTCGCCAACGCCACCGACCTCTCCGTCAGCGAGGCCACCCCGCTGCGCTTCCGGGACTACGCGCCCGCGTTCACGCTCGACGGCAAGCACCTGGCGTTCCTGTCGGCGCGCTCCTTCGACCCGGTCTACGACGAGCACGCCTTCGACCTCGCATTCGTCAGTGGCTCGCGGCCGCACCTGATCACGCTCGCCGCGACGACCCCGTCGCCGTTCGGGCCGCAGCGCCACGGCCGCCCCTTCGACGCCCCCGACAAGGACGAGACACCCGACAGCGAGGGCGCGCCCGCGACCCGGGTCGACCTGGAGGGCCTGCTCGACCGCATCGTGCCGTTCCCGGTGGAGGCCGCGCGCTACTCCCGGCTGCGGACGGCCAAGGACGGCGTGCTGTGGCTGCGGCACCCGGTGCGCGGCGTGCTCGGCGACTCCCGCGCCGGTCTCGACGCGCCGGATCCCAAGACTCGCCTGGAACGCTACGACCTGGTCCAGCAGCGCATCGAGGAGATCGGCTCCGACGCCGACCACTTCGAGGTCAGCGGCGACGGCAAGCGGGTGCTGCTGTGGACCGGCGAGGTCCTGAAGGTGGTGCCGAGCGACCGCCGCCCGGCCCACGACGACGACAGCGACACGAACATCACCGTCGACCTCTCCCGCGTCAGCCAGAGCGTCGACCCGGCGACCGAGTGGCGGCAGATGTACGACGAGGCCGGGCGCCTCATGCGGGACAACTTCTGGCGCGCGGACATGAACGGCGTGGACTGGGACGGGGTGTTGGAGCGGTACCGGCCGGTCCTCGACCGGGTCGCCACGCACGACGACCTCGTCGACCTGTTGTGGGAGGTGCAGGGCGAGCTGGGGACCTCGCACGCGTACGTGGCACCGCGCGGCGGACGCGGTTCCGCCGCGCGCCGCCAGGGACTGCTCGGCGCCGACATCTCCCGGCATGAGGACGGCGGTTGGGCCGTCGACCGGGTGCTGCCCTCCGAGACCTCCGACCCGCGCGCCCGCTCCCCGCTCGCCGCGCCGGGCGTCGCGGTGCGCGTCGGGGACGCGATCGTGGCGGTGGGCGGGCGGCCCGTCGATCCGGTGACCGGGCCCGCGCCGCTGCTGGTCGGCACGGCCGACAAGCCCGTGGAGCTGACCGTCTCCCCGGCCGGGGGCGGCGACCCGCGCCACGTCGTCGTCGTGCCGCTCGACGACGAGGAACCGCTGCGCTACCACGCGTGGGTCGCGGACCGGCGGGCGTACGTCCACGAGAAGTCGGAGGGGCGGCTCGGTTATCTGCACGTCCCGGACATGCAGGCGCCGGGCTGGGCCCAGATCCACCGGGACCTGAGCGTGGAGGTCGCGCGGGAGGGCCTGGTCGTCGACGTCCGGGAGAACCGCGGCGGGCACACGTCGCAGCTCGTCGTGGAGAAGCTGGCGCGCCGCGTGGTGGGCTGGGACCTGCCGCGCGACAGCCGCCCGTTCACGTACCCGATGGACGCGCCGCGCGGGCCCGTCGTCGCGGTGGCGAACGAGTTCTCCGGCTCGGACGGCGACATCGTCAACGCGGCGATCAAGGCGCTCGGCATCGGGCCCGTGGTGGGTGTACGTACCTGGGGCGGGGTCATCGGGATCGACAGCCGGTACCGGCTGGTGGACGGCACGCTCGTCACGCAGCCGAAGTATGCGACCTGGATGGAGGGTTACGGCTGGGGTCTGGAGAACCATGGGGTGGACCCGGACGTGGAGGTGGTGCACGCCCCGCAGGACTCGGCGGCGGGCCGGGACCCGCAGTTGGACGAGGCGATCCGTATCGCCCTGGCGGCGCTTGGGGAGAACCCGGCCAAGTCCGCGCCGACGCTGCCGCGGGCTTCTGCGGAGTAGTGGTTGACGTCTCGGGGCTCCGCCCCGGACCCCGCGCCTCAATCGCCGGCGGGGCTTGGTTCATCAAGCCCCGCCGGCGATTGATAGATCCAGCCCCGAGGCCGTAACGCCGGTTGGGTGATCGGTACGATGCGGTCATGGATGACTGCCTGTTCTGCAAGATCGCCAACGGGGACGTCCCCGCCACCCTGGTCCGCGAGACGGAGTCCACCGTCGCGTTCCGGGACATCAACCCCCAGGCTCCCACCCACGTCCTGGTCATCCCGCGCGTCCACCACCCCGACGCCGCCTCGCTCGCCGCCGCCGAACCGGCCATCGCCGCCGACGTGCTGCGCGAGGCCGGCGAGGTCGCGAAGGACGAGAAGCTGGACAGCTACCGGATCGTGTTCAACACCGGCAGCGGCGCGGGCCAGACCGTCTTCCACGCGCACGCCCACGTCCTCGGCGGCCGTGGCCTGCAGTGGCCCCCCGGATAACCCGTCGTGTCCGTCCGTGAATTCGTCGTGCTCGGCACCGCCAGCCAGGTGCCGACCCGGCACCGCAACCACAACGGCTACCTGCTCCGCTGGGACAGCGAGGGCATCCTCTTCGACCCCGGCGAGGGCACCCAGCGGCAGATGCTGCGCGCCGGTGTGGCCGCGCACGACATCGACCGGATCTGCGTCACGCACTTCCACGGCGACCACTCCCTCGGCCTCGCGGGCGTCATCCAGCGGATCAACCTCGACCGGGTGCCGCACCCGGTGACCGCCCACTACCCGGCCTCCGGGCAGCGGTTCTTCGACCGGCTGCGGTACTCCACCGCGTACCGGGAGACCGTCGACATCGCGGAGGAACCGGTGGGCGGGGAGGGCGCGGTGCTCGCCGACACCCCCGCGTACCGCCTTGAGGCCCGCCGTCTTTCGCACCCCGTCGAGGCGTACGGCTACCGGCTCGTCGAGCCCGACGGGCGCCGCATGCTGCCCGAGCGGCTCGCCGCGCACGGCATCAAGGGACCCGACGTGGGCCGGCTGCAGAAAGAGGGGGTCCTGAACGGGGTCACCCTCGACGAGGTGAGCGAGGTGCGGCGCGGACAGCGCGTCGCGTTCGTCATGGACACCCGGCTGTGCGAGGGAGTGCATGCGCTCGCCGAGGGCTGCGATCTGCTCGTCATCGAGTCGACCTTCCTCGACGAGGACGAGCAACTCGCCACCGACCACGGCCACTTGACCGCATCCCAGGCCGCCCGCGTCGCCCGCGACGCCGGTGTCCGGCACCTCGTCCTCACCCACTTCAGCCAGCGCTACACCGACCCGGAGGAGTTCGCGCGGCAGGCCCGCGCCGCCGGGTTCGAGGGGGAGCTGACGGTCGCCCGCGACCTGGACCGTGTACCCGTGCCGAAGCGCCGGTGAGTCCCACCCCGCCGTACGCTGGTCGGATGTCACTCGCACCACTCGCGCGCATCCCCAAGGCCGAGCTCCACCTGCACATCGAAGGCACCCTCGAACCCGAGCTCGCCTTCGAACTCGCCCGGCGCAACGGCATCACGCTGCCGTACGCCGACACCGAGGAGCTGCGGAAGGCGTACCTCTTCGCCGACCTGCAGTCCTTCCTCGACCTCTACTACTCGCTGATGGCGGTCCTCGTCACCGAGGACGACTTCGAGGCGCTCGCCGACGCCTATCTCGCGCGCGCCGCCGAGCAGGGCGTGCGGCACGCCGAGATCTTCTTCGACCCGCAGGCGCACGCGGTGCGGGGCGTGGCGATGGGGACCGTCGTCGAGGGGCTGCATCGGGCGCTCGCGCGCAGCGAGGAGCGGCACGGCATCTCGACCAAGCTCATCATGTGCTTCCTGCGGGACCGGTCCGCCGAGTCGGCGATGGAGACCCTGGAGGCCGCGAAGCCCTACCTCGACCGGATCGTCGGCGTCGGGCTCGACTCCGCCGAGGTCGGCAACCCCGCGTCCAAGTTCCGCGAGGTGTACGAGGCGGCCGGCGCGCTCGGCCTGCGCAAGGTCGCGCACGCGGGCGAGGAGGGCGACCCGTCGTACGTGTGGGAGGCCCTGGACATCCTCGGAGTCGAGCGCGTCGACCACGGCCTGCGCTCCCTGGAGGACCCGGAGCTCGTGGCCCGGCTCGTACGGGACCGGATCCCGCTCACGCTGTGCCCGCTGTCGAACGTGCGGCTGTGCACCATCGACGTACTGGAGGACCACCCTCTGGTGAAGATGATGGACGCGGGGCTGCTGTGCACCGTGAACTCCGACGACCCGTCCTACTTCGGCGGCTACGCCGGAGACACCTTCCACGCCGTCCACGAGGCGCTGGGCCTCGACCACGAACGAGTGCGGGAGCTGGCCCGCAACTCGTTCGTGGCCTCCTTCCTCGACGGCAGCGAGGAGGAGGAAGCGCTCCGGGCGCGCTACATCGCCGAGGTCGAGGCGTACGAACTGGACGACATCTCGGGCTGAGTCCGCGCGAGGGGCTCCGGCTCGACACCGTCGGGGCCCACCGCCGCGAACGCGGTGTACACGGGCGTCTCCACGGTCGTCTCGATGTCGAACAGCTCGACCACCGGCTGCTCGAGGACACCCGAGGGCGGCACGAACGCGCCGACCGGGGCGCCGCTGTGGCGCCGTGCCGCCGCCGCGAACAGCGGGCGGCCGCCGGTGTGCAGGGTCACCGCGGTGAGCGGCACCGCGAGCAGCAGCAGCGCGACGGCGAGCACCGCGCCCATCACCGGGAAGCCGACCGACTGCGCCAGGAGGCTGCCCGCCAGCGGTCCGCACGCGGTGCCGAGCGAGGACGCCGAGCCCATCAGGACCGCCCAGCGGCCGCGCGCGTCGAGCGAGGCCGCGAGGCCGAGGACGTACGACAGGACCACCGGGTAGAGGGTGTTCCAGGCGATCTCGCCCGTGGCGAAGGACGCGAGGCCGTCCGCGCGGGCGCTGAGCAGGACGCAGCAGGCGATGGCGGCCGTGCCCGCGCCGATGGGCAGCGCGCGGCCCAGGCGGACGCCGACCGCGCCCGCGCCGATCACTCCGAGCAGTCCGACGCCGAGCGCCACCGCGAAGACCGAGCCGACGGCGACCTCGGACAGGCCGGCCTGTTCGGTGCCGATGCGGCTGCTGACGCCCCACAGCGCGTTCTGCGCCATCGACCAGCACACCAGCGTCACCGCGAGGACCAGGCCCGAACGGGCGTGGGGGAGCGGGGTCTTGGGAGCAGGCGCCGCGCAGTTGTCCGGGGTGGCCGGGCCGTCGAGGGCGCGCGTCGCGGGCCACACGGCGAGCGCGGTGGCGGCGAGCGCCGCGAACGGCAGGAAGCTGCCCTCGCTGATCCGCGGGATGGTCAGGTAGAGGCCGCACGCGAGCGCGGACACGGTCAGCAGGCCGAGCGTCGAGGCGCGGTGCGGGTCCTTCTGGGCGGCGATCCCGGTGGCCGCGACCGCCGTCGCCGTGCCCGATCCGAAGCCGCCGACCATCGCACCCGCGACGACCAGCGGAGTGGTGGCGGCGACGGCCGCGGTGCCGTAGCCGACGGCGGCGAGAAGCAGTCCGGCGCGGGCCGCGCGGCGGGCGCCGACCCGTTCGACGCGGGCCGCGAGGGTGAGCCCCGCGGCGGCCGAGCTCAGCAGCAGCGCACTGCCGACGAGGCCGGCCTGGGTGGGGGAGAGTCGCAGGCTGGCGGCGACTCTGCCGACGATGGTGGGCAGGAGATAGGCGGCGAGATAGCCGGCCGTGAAGAGGGCGACGAGCGCGGGCCGGGAGGTGCGCGAGGACACGGGCGTTCCTGAGGACGGGCCCCTTGCCTTGGACGCTGTTTTGGGCAAGGGGGTGGTAAGGCAGGGGAGTTGGGGAGCGCGGCGTCTTTGCGAACGGGACCGAACCGGGGACGCCTGCGACGCCAATTTGTATCAAGTCCATGGGGGGTGCATGGAAGCCGGGGCGCTGTGACGCGCGACACATTTGGTTTGTGAGTGGTTCGATCGGGTAGTCGAGAGCTTTTCGCGCGGGTCGGCGCGGGTCGGCGGGGAGTTTTCAGCGCCAGTCGGGGACGCCGGAGGTCCCCCGGGAGGCCGTCGCCTCGACCCTCGTACGGATCTCGCGCATGACCGCCACGATCCGCTCCTCGTGCTCCGGCGTGAGCCGGGCCACCGGCACCGAACAGCTGATGGCGTCGTGTGCCGGGGTCGCGTAGCGCAGCGCGAAACCGAAGCCGACGATGCCGTCGACGCCCTCCTCGCGGTCGACCGAGTGACCGCGCTCGCGGATCTGGGCGAGGTCGGCGGCGAGCGCCTCGCGCGTCGCGTGCGTACGCCTGGTGGACTGCTCGTACGGGCCCGGCGGCAGCTCGTCGTCCGGGCGCTCGGCGAGCAGCGCCTTGCCGAGCGCGCCGATGTGCGCGGGCAGTCTGCGGCCCACGCGGCTGATCGTGCGCAGGTATTCGTGCGACTCGCGGGTCGCCAGGTACGCCACGTCGAAACCGTCGAGCCGGCCCAGGTGGATCGTCTCGCCGAGCGCGTCCGAGGCCTCGTCGAGGAACGGCCGCACGGAGCGCACGTACGGATCCGTGTCCAGGTAGCTGGTGCCGGTCAGCAGGGCGCGGATGCCGATGCCGTACAGCGAGCCCGTCACGTCCGTGCGCACCCAGCCGCGCTCGATGAGCGTCTGGAGCAGCGCGTACATCGAGCTGCGCGGCACGGCGAGTTCGTCCGCGAGCTCCTGGAGGCGGGCCGGGCGGTCGCCGCGGGCGGCGAGCACGTCGAGCAGATCGACGGTGCGGGCGGCCGACTTGACTTCGCGCACTCCGCGCTGTGGCTCGGTGTTCGTGCTCTCCGGCATGTGCCGATCGTAGTCCGGCCGTGGACACCCATTGACGCGGCCTGTCCGCCTATCTAATCTCCATCTGCATCCATGGACGTCTACATATGAAGACAGCTCCCGCTCTCTCTCGCTCCCCCTCCCTCGCCTGCCCCACGACCGGAGTCGCTCGTGTCCGCAGCAGTTCAGTCGGCCGTCCGCAAGATATTCAGGCGGGTCGTCCCGCTCTTCTTCGTCATGTTCGTCGCCAACTACATGGACCGGGTCAACCTGGGCTTCGCCCAGGACCAACTCCGGGCCGACGTAGGGCTCTCCGCCGCCGCCTTCGGACTCGGCGCCGGCATCTTCTTCATCGCGTACGCCATCTTCGAAGTCCCCAGCAACATGCTCATGGAGCGCTACGGGGCCAAGGTCTGGCTCACCCGCATCATGATCAGCTGGGGCGTCGTCGCCACCGCCATGGCCTTCGTGAACGGCGCGGAGATGTTCTACGCGCTGCGCTTCCTGCTCGGCGTCGCCGAGGCCGGGTTCTTCCCCGCCGTCATCTACTACTTCTCGCGCTGGCTGCCCGACTCGCACCGCGGCCGGGCCACCTCCATCTTCCTCATGGGGTCCGGCACCGCCACCGTCATCGTCGGACCGATCTCCGGCGCACTGCTCGAAATGCACGGCATCTGGGGGCACTCGGGCTGGCAGTGGATGTTCTTCATCGAAGGCGTCGCCTCGGTCGTCCTCGGCTTCGTCGTGTTCCGCTTCCTCGACTCCAGCGTCGAGAGCGCCACGTGGCTCACCCAGGAGGAGAAGGACGGGCTCGTCGCCGTCATCGACGCCGAACAGCGTGAGCGCGAGAACGGCCGCGGCACCGCGAAGGTCTCCCGCTGGAAACTGCTCGCCGACCCGCAGATGCTGCTCTTCCTGTGGATCTACTTCGCCATCAACGTCGCGCTCTACGCGGTGACGTTCTGGCTGCCCTCGATCGTCGGCGACATCGGCGGACTCAGCGAATTCCAGGTCGGCCTGGTCACCGCCGTCCCCTGGCTCTTCGCCCTGCTCGCCCTGTACGTCTCCGGGCGGCTCTCCGACCGGATCGGCAAGCGGCGCCCCGTGCTGTTCGCGCTGCTGCTCATCGGGGGCGTGGGCACACTGCTCGCCGTGTTCGTGTCGCCGTGGGTGGGGCTCGGCGCGCTCTGCGTCGCCGCCATGGGGTTCAAGCCGGCCTCACCGATCTTCTGGACGATCCCGCAGAGCTACCTCGACGCGCGGGCCGCCGCACCCGGCATCGCGCTCATCAACTCCATCGGAAACCTAGGCGGGTTCGTCGCCCCCACCGCGTTCGGGATCATCGAGGACACCACCGGATCCACCAAGGGCGGGCTCGTCGGACTGACCGTCGTCGGGTTCCTGGCCGCGCTGAGCGTGCTGCTCGTACGCGGCGGCGGACGCAACGACCGGGTGCGGGCGGCCGCCGCCGCGCACCCGGCCGCGGCCCCCGAAGCCGGAGCGGCCGCTTCGTGACAGGTTGATGTCGTCCCCCGTGGTACGGGACCCGGTCGTGCACACTGTCCGGACCCGTACCATCCAGGGAGCGCGACGTGACCTCCACACGACCGAGAACGGACCCCCTCGCGGCGCTGCGCACGACGGCCGACCCGCCCTACGACGTCTATCTCACCGGCACGGTCTTCCTCGACATCATCTTCACCGGCCTCGACAGCGCGCCCGTGCGGGGAACGGAGTCGTGGGCGCGCGGCATGGGGTCGAGCCCCGGCGGCATCGCGAACATGGCGACCGCGCTCGCCCGGCTCGGCCTGCGTACCTCGCTCGCCGCGGCCTTCGGCGACGACCACTACGGCGAATACTGCTGGGACGCGCTCGAACACGGTGAGGGCATCGACCTCAGCTACGCGCGGACCGTGCCGGGCTGGCACTCGCCCGTCACCGTGTCCATGGCCTACGAGGGCGAACGCACGATGGTGAGCCACGGGCACGAGCCGCCGCCCGTGGAACCCGCGCCGGACTGCCCGCCGCGCGCCAGGGCCGCCGTCGCCTCGCTCGTGCCCGGCACCGACGAGCCGTGGGTCGCCACGGCCGCGCGCTCCGGGACGCGGATCTTCGCCGACGTCGGCTGGGACGACACCGGCCGCTGGGACCTGGCGGCGCTGCCCGGCCTGCGGCACTGCGAGGCGTTCCTGCCGAACGCGCAGGAGGCGATGCGCTACACCCGTACGTCCTGTCCGCGGGCCGCCGCGCACGCGCTGACCGAGCACGTGCCGGTCGCCGTGGTGACGCTCGGCGCGGAAGGCGCGTACGCGGTGGACGGACGGACCGGCGAGACGGCCTCCGTCCCGGCGATCGAGGTCGAGGCCCTCGACCCCACGGGGGCCGGGGACGTCTTCGTCGCCGGGTTCGTCACCGCGAGCCTGGCCGACTGGCCGCTCGCCGACCGCCTCGCCTTCGCCGGACTCACCGCGGCCCTCTCGGTCCAGGAGTTCGGCGGCTCGCTGTCGGCGCCGGGCTGGTCGGAGCTCGCGGTCTGGTGGAAGGAGGTCCGCTCGAACGACCACCAGAATGCCTGCGCCCTGGACCGTTACGCCTTCCTCGACCCCCTCCTCCCGGAAACGTCGCGGGCCTGGCCGCTCCGCCGAGCGGTCCCGACGATCGGCTTCGGACGGTCGGCGTAACCGTAGCTGTCATCGCCGCGCCGGCCCGCGTGCGACCCGACAGGCCCCACCCGTATCGGAAACCCACTCGGCGCTGTCGTACCCGCGCCGTACCCTTGTCAGTGCAGGACAACACCGCAGAGAAAGTCCCGTACGGGGAGGACGCAAGGGCCATCGGCCCGGCTCATGACGCAGACACCATCCAGCGCCCGCGCACAGTTCACCGTTCCGCCGAAGCACCCCATGGTCGAGGTGCTGGGATCCGGGGACGCGCTGCTGCGAGTGATCGAGAAGGCCTTCCCGGAGGCCGACATCCACGTCCGGGGCAACGAGATCAGCGCGACCGGAGAGCCGGGGGAAGTCGCCCTCATCCAGCGCCTGTTCGACGAGATGATGCTGGTACTGAGGACAGGGGCACCGATGACAGAGGACGCCGTGGAGCGTTCCATCGCCATGCTGAAGACGACGCAGAACGGCGGGGGTGCCGGCCAGGAGACCCCGGCCGAGGTGCTCACGCAGAACATCCTGTCGTCGCGCGGCCGCACCATCCGCCCCAAGACCCTGAACCAGAAGCGCTACGTCGACGCGATCGACAAGCACACGATCGTCTTCGGCATCGGCCCCGCCGGCACCGGAAAGACGTACCTGGCGATGGCCAAGGCGGTCCAGGCCCTCCAGTCCAAGCAGGTCAACCGGATCATCCTGACCCGCCCCGCGGTGGAGGCGGGAGAGCGCCTCGGCTTCCTGCCCGGCACCCTCTACGAGAAGATCGACCCGTACCTGCGCCCGCTGTACGACGCCCTGCACGACATGCTCGACCCGGACTCGATCCCGCGGCTGATGGCGGCGGGAACCATCGAGGTGGCGCCGCTGGCCTACATGAGGGGCCGCGCGCAACCAGTCTTTTCGAACGTCCTGACGCCGGAGGGCTGGCGACCCATCGGTGACCTCGAAGTCGGCGATCTGGTCATGGGTTCCAACGGTGAGCCCACTCCCGTCCTCGGTGTCTACCCGCAGGGCGAGAAGGACATCTACCGCGTCACCGCGCAGGACGGCTCCTGGACCCTGGCCTGCGGCGAGCACCTGTGGACGGTTCGAACGGCGTCGGACAAGCGCCGCGACAAGCCGTGGCGGGTCCTGGAGACCCAGGACATGATCGGCAACCTGCGTGCCGCGCACGCGCGCCGGTACGAGCTGCCGCTGCTGACGGCGCCCGTGGAGTTCCCCGCGCGGGACGTGCCCATGGATGCATACGCTCTCGGCCTCCTCCTCGGTGACGGGTGCCTGACCGGTTCCACGACGCCGTCGTTCTCGACGGAGGACGGAGAGCTGGCCGAGGCGTTGGAGACCGCGCTGCCCGGCGTATCGGTGCGGCACAAGTCCGGCCCCGACTACGTCCTCAACCGCGTGAAGTCTCCTGGTGACGTGGTCACCATCGAGAACCCGGTGACCGAGATGCTGCGCGCGCTGGATCTGATCGGCACCCGCTCGCACTCCAAGTTCGTCCCGGACGACTACCTCTTCAACTCGGCGGAGGTAAGGCTCGCCGTCCTGCAAGGGCTGCTCGACGCCGACGGCGGCCCCGTCACGCAGAACGACCGCACCTGCCGGGTCCAGTACACGACGACGTCGATCCTGCTCCGGGACGACGTCATCGCGCTCGTCCAGTCGCTGGGCGGTGTGGCCCATACGCGCCGGCGCATGGCGGACGGCCGCAAGCAAGGCACCGCCCTCGCAGCCCACCGCTGCGATGCCCACATCGTCGACATCCGCCTCCCCGAAGGCATCGAGCCCTTCCGCCTCGCCCGCAAGGCCGAGAAGTACCGCGAGGCAGGCGGCGGCGGTCGCCCCATGCGGTTCATCGACTCCATCGAGCCCGCGGGCCGCGAGGAGACCGTCTGCATTCAGGTCGCCGCCGAGGATTCGCTGTACGTGACGCAGGACTACCTGCTGACGCACAACACCCTCAACGACGCCTTCATCATCCTCGACGAGGCCCAGAACACCTCGCCCGAGCAGATGAAGATGTTCCTCACCCGCCTCGGCTTCGAGTCGAAGATCGTGATCACCGGTGACGTGACGCAGGTCGACCTGCCGGGTGGCACGAAGAGCGGTCTGCGGCAGGTGCAGGACATCCTGGACGGGGTCGACGACGTGCACTTCTCGCGGCTCAGCTCGCAGGATGTCGTCCGGCACAAGCTCGTCGGCCGTATCGTCGACGCGTACGAGAAGTACGACTCCGAGAACGGTACGGAGAACGGCACCCGCAAGGGCCGCCCCAGAGCGAACCAAGGAAAGTAGTCCATCAGCGCCATGTCGATCGACGTCAACAACGAGTCCGGAACCGAGGTCGACGAGCAGGCGATCCTCGACATCGCCCGCTACGCGCTCGGCCGGATGCGGATCCACCCCCTGTCCGAGCTGTCCGTGATCGTCGTGGACGCCGACGCCATGGAGCAGCTGCACGTGCAGTGGATGGACCTGCCGGGGCCGACGGACGTCATGTCGTTCCCGATGGACGAGCTGCGGCCGCCGATGAAGGACGAGGAGGAGGCCCCGCAGGGCCTGCTCGGCGACATCGTGCTGTGCCCGGAGGTCGCCAAGAAGCAGGGTGAGGACGCGCCCACGCAGCACTCCATGAACGAGGAGCTCCAGCTCCTCACCGTGCACGGGGTGCTGCACCTGCTCGGGTACGACCACGAGGAGCCCGACGAGAAGGCCGAGATGTTCGGTCTCCAGGCGGGCATCGTCGACGGCTGGCGTGCGGAGAAGGGACTGACGGGGCCGTCGCCGGCGCCGACCGTGTCATGAGTTTCTCGCTGATCGCCGGGGCCGTCGCGCTGGTCGTGATCGCCTGGCTCGCCGCCTGCGCGGAGGCCGGTCTCGCGCGGGTGTCGAGCTTCCGCGCCGAGGAGGCCGTCCGCTCCGGGCGGCGCGGCAGTGCCAAGCTGTCGCAGGTGGCCGCGGACCCGACGCGCTATCTGAACGTGGCGCTGCTGGTGCGCGTGGCCTGCGAGATGGCCGCGGCCGCGCTCGTCACGTACGCGTGCCTGGAGGAGTTCCGTCAGACGTGGCAGGCGCTGCTCGTCGCCATCGGCGTGATGGTGCTGGTGTCGTACGTGGCCGTGGGGGTGTCGCCGCGCACCATCGGCCGGCAGCACCCGCTGAACACCGCGACGGCGGCGGCGTACGTGCTGCTGCCGCTGGCCCGCATCATGGGGCCGATCCCGCCGCTGCTGATCCTCATCGGTAACGCGCTCACGCCCGGCAAGGGTTTCCGGCGCGGCCCCTTCGCCTCGGAGGCGGAGCTGCGGGCGCTGGTCGACCTCGCCGAGAAGGAGTCCCTCATCGAGGACGAGGAGCGCCGCATGGTGCACTCCGTCTTCGAGCTGGGCGACACCCTCGTGCGGGAGGTGATGGTGCCGCGCACCGACCTGGTCGTCATCGAGCGGTACAAGACGATCCGGCAGGCGCTCACGCTCGCCCTCAGGTCCGGCTTCTCCCGTATTCCGGTGGTCGGGGAGAGCGAGGACGACGTCGTCGGAGTCGTCTATCTGAAGGACCTGTCGCGCAAGACGCACATCAATCGGGACGCCGAGGCCGAGCTGGTGTCCACCGCCATGCGGCCCGCGACCTTCGTGCCGGACACCAAGAACGCGGGCGATCTGCTGCGCGAGATGCAGCAGTTGCGCACGCATGTCGCCGTCGTGATCGACGAGTACGGCGGCACGGCGGGCATCGTCACCATCGAGGACATCCTGGAGGAGATCGTCGGCGAGATCACCGACGAGTACGACCGCGAGGTGTCCTCCGTGGAGGAGCTGGGCGACGAGCGGTTCCGGGTGACGTCCCGCCTCGACATCGGTGATCTCGGTGAGCTGTACGGCATCGAGGAGTTCGACGACGAGGACGTGGAGACGGTGGGCGGGCTGCTGGCCAAGGCCCTCGGCCGGGTCCCGATCGCGGGGGCCTCGTCCGTCGTCGCGCTGCCCGACGGGCGGGAGCTGCGGCTGACCGCGGAGGCCGCGGCGGGCCGCCGGAACAAGATCGTGACCGTGCTCGCCGAGCCGACGGGGGAGTGGGAGAAGTGACACCACAGGAGCTGCGCGCGTTCTGCCTGTCGTTCAACGCGGCGGTGGAGGACTTCCCGTTCAGTCCTGAGATCTCGGTGTTCAAGGTGCTCGGGAAGATGTTCGCGCTCACGCATCTCGACGCGCGGCCGCTGACCGTCAACCTGAAGTGCGATCCCGATGACGCGGTGCGGCTGCGTGCCGAGCACGAGGGCGTCGTCGTGCCCGGCTGGCACATGAACAAGCGGCACTGGAACACGGTGACCGTGGACCGCCCCGACGAGCTCCCCGACCGGATCGTCAAGGAGCTCGTCGAGGACTCGTACGACCTCGTGGTGGCGGGTCTGCCGAAGGCGGAGCGGCTGCGGCTCGACAGGCCGTAGGGCGCGGCGGCGCTAGGGCCTGTCGTTTGGATCAGGCCGGGCTCGCGGGGCCTGATCCAAACGACAAGCCCTAGGCGCGTCGGGTCCGCAGTCCGATGGCCACCAGCGCCGCCGCCACCAGCACGAGCGCCGCGTCCAGGGCGATCACGGTGCGCACCCCGGTCAGCAGGTCCGTGGACGTCGTCGCGAGGACGCCGAGGAGCGGGATGCCGACGGTCATGCCGACCTGCTGGGTGGAGGTGACCAGGCCGGTGGCGAGGCCCTGCTCCGCGTTCGGGACGCCGGAGGTGACGGTGAGGCCGTACGAGATGATCGCGCCGAGGTGGCACATGCTGGCCAGCGAGACGGCGGCCGTCGCGAGCCACACGGAGGCGCCGCCGGTGCCGATGCCCAGGAGCGCGGCGACGAGCACGCCCTGCCCGACGAGCGAGCCGACGAGGGTGCGGCGGGCGCCGAAGCGGCCGACGACCTTCGGGACGTAGGCGCCCGCGACCGCCGACAGGCCGCCCTGGACGCCGAAGACGAGGCCGGTGCGGAAGGCCGACAGGTGCAGCACGTCCTGGAGGTAGAGGGTCAGGACGAAGACGACCGTCGTCATCATCGAGAACGTGATCAGGCCGCCCACGTTGCCCCATGCGATGGTGCGGCGGCGCAGCATCGGCAGGGACACCAGCGGCTGGGCGCTGCGGGACTCGATGCGGCCGAACGCGGTGAGCAGGGCGAGGCCCGCGAGCAGCGTGACGAGGACGTCGGCGCGGCCGAAGCCGACCTCCGCCGCCGTGGACAGGGCGTAGATCAGGGCGAGCAGACCGCCGGTGACGGTGACGGCGCCGGGCACGTCGAGGCGCGGCTGGTCCGGGGTGCGGGACTCGCGCAGCAGTCCGGGGGCGAGTGCGAGGACGATCAGCGCGAAGACCGTCAGCAGGCCCATCGTGGAGCGCCAGCCGAGCGTGTCCGTCAGGACGCCGCCGAGCACCATGCCGATGGTGAAGCCGAGGGAGAGCAGCGTCCCGGAGATGCCGAGGGCGCGGTCGCGCTGCGGGCCCTCGGGGAACGTCGTGGTCAGCAGCGACATGCCGGTCGGTACGATCGCCGCCGCGCCCACGCCCTGCAACGCGCGGCCCGCGAGGAAGGATGCCGGGTCCCAGGCGAACGTCGCGAGCAGCGAGGCCGCGCCGAACAGGGCGAGTCCGGTCAGGAAGATCCGGCGCCGTCCGTACAGGTCGCCGATCCGGCCGAACAGGAGCAGGAAGCCGCCGGAGGGCAGGGCGAAGGCGGTGACCGCCCATTGCAGCGCGGAGGTGCTCATGCCGAGGTCGGGACCGAGAACCGGCAGCGCCACGTTCAGCACGGAGAAGTCGAGCGCCACCATGAACTGGGCGGCGCAGAGCACGAAGAGGACGAGTTTGGCGCGGCCCGAGAGGCGGGGTGCGGTGGGTGGTTGGGGCAGGGGAGCCGTGGAGGTTGCGGTGTCGATCGCCATGGCCAAGAGCCTCGTACGACCGGAATATCCGTGGAGAGTGGGAACTTATGCTGGTGGTCGCACCACCAGACAACGGGGGGAGTCGTACGTGGCCGAGAGCGCAGCGCTCAAGAAGCACCGGCTCGGCGAGTTGCGGGAGTTCCTGATGAGCCGGCGGGCGCGGGTCTCACCCACCGAGGCGGGCCTGCCCGACGGCGGCGCCCGCAGGCGTACGCCGGGTCTGCGCCGCGAGGAGGTCGCCGTGCTCGCCGGGGTCGGTGCCTCCTGGTACCAGTGGCTGGAGCAGGGCAGGGACATCTCGGTGTCGCCGCAGGTGCTCGACTCCGTGGCGCGGGTTCTGAGGATGAGCAGTTCCGAGCGTCGGCATCTGTACGTGCTCGCCGGGCTCAACCCGCCCGCGTACGAGGTGGATCCGGGCGATCAGCAGATGTGCGACGGGTTGCAGCGGCTCATCGACGCCTGGATGCCGTTCCCCGCGCACATCATGGACGCGTACTACAACTGCGTGATGTACAACGACGCGGCGGCGATCGTCCTCGCGATGCGTCCGGAGAACCGGCAGAACTGCGTCATCGACTTCTTCACCGACTCCCTCTACCGCGCCCGCAGCGAGAGTTGGGAGCAGAACGCGGCGACGGTCGTCGCCCAGTTCCGCGCCGCCTGTTCGGAGTGCCCGGACGACGAGGGGTTCCAGGAGGTCGTCGCCGAACTGAAAGCGGTGAGCCCGGAGTTCGTGGAGCTGTGGGAGCGCCGCGACATCAAGGCGCAGGGGCAGGTCCGCAAGGAGCTCACGCATCCCGTGGCCGGGCTGCTGGTCCTGGAGTCGACCGCCATGAAGATTCCCGCGCGGCCCGACCTGACCGTCGTGCTGCACAATCCGCTGGCCGAGGCGGACACCGCCGCAAAGCTGGAGTGGCTGGTCTCGGCTGAGGGGCGGCGCGGGGCGATGTACCCCGTCGCGGGGTGAACCCGAACCCCTTCCTTATGCTCACCCCATGACTGAGAGCACCGACCTCGGCCCCGAGGACCGCAAGATCGTCACCCTGGCCCGTTCCACGCGGGCCCGCAACGGTGTGCCCGAGGGCGCGGCTGTGCGTGACGAGACGGGGCGCACCTACGTCGCGGGCACCGTCGCCCTCGACTCCCTGAAGCTGAGCGCGCTGCGGACGGCCGTCGCCATGGCGGTGGCGTCCGGCGCGCAGTCCCTGGAGGCGGCGGCCGTGGTCTCCGCGTCCGACGAGCTCACGGCCGAGGACCTCGCCGCCGTACGTGACCTGGGCGGGGCCGGTACGCCGGTGTTCCTGGCCGGGGGCGACGGCGCCGTGAAGGAGACGCTGCACGCCGGCTGAACTCCCGTACCCAGCAGGTTTTTGTGAGCACGCTCACGCCCGCCGTTCACCCGGGCCCGAGGGCCCGGTGCGGCGGGCTTCGTGCGTGCGGGCGCGGAGGCCCGGGGAGCGGCCGCCGGGACCGACGACCCGGGCCGCAGGTCCCGGCGGAGCGGGGTCCTGGGCGGGGACCGAAGGGTGGGCCGGCGGGCCGGGCGGCCCCTGGGACGGGGGCTCGGCGTGGCCCACGGTGGAGAGGTCGCCCGCTGCGGCAGCCGACCGACCGGCCGCCGCACCGGGCGACCCACCACGTCCCCAAACAAAGGTTCTGCTTCGTGTTCTCCGCCGCGCTTCGTCGTCCCGCCGCCCGTATGTCCCGTACCCGTCGCCTCGGCACCGCCGCGGTGCTGGCCGGCGCCAGCGGAATGCTGGTGCTCGCGGGCACCGGCAGCGCCTCGGCGGCCACCGGGGCGTCTGCGTCCCAGTGGCAGTCCGTCGCCCAGTGCGAGGCCAGTGGCAACTGGGCCGCGAACACGGGGAACGGGTTCTCGGGCGGCCTGCAGTTCACGCCGTCGACGTGGGCGGCGTACGGCGGCACGCAGTACGCGTCCGCTGCGCACCAGGCCACTCCGCAGGAGCAGATGACCGTCGCCAACAAGGTCCTCGCCGACCAGGGCCCGTCCGCCTGGCCGGTCTGCGGCCCGCAGGCGGGTCTCTGACCGAGTCGGGCAATATCAAGCGCCGCAGGGGCTTGAAAAACAAAACGAGGTCAGACCGCGTCCGGTCCGCGTTCGCCGGTGCGGACGCGGACCACTGCCTCCACCGGCACCGCCCACACCTTCCCGTCACCGATCTTCCCGGTCCGTGCGGCCCGCACAATCGCGTCCATCGCGGGTTCGAGGTCCGCGTCCTCGACGACGACCTCGATACGCGCCTTCGGCACCAGGTCGACCTGGTACTCGGCCCCCCGGTACACCTCGGTGTGCCCGCGCTGCCGGCCGTAGCCGCTCGCCTCGGTCACGGTCAGGCCGTCCACGCCCAGCTCGCGCAGCGCGGTCTTGACCTCGTCGAGGCGGAACGGCTTCACGACCGCGGTGATCAGCTTCATGGCGCGACCTTTCGGGCGACGGGGGCGGCACTCAGGACGCCGTGATCGTACGCACTCTCCGCGTGCGCCGTCTGGTCGAGCCCGGTCAGCTCGTGCTCGGCCTCGGCCCGGAAGCCCAGCAGCCGGTCGATGGCCTTCCCGATCCCGTACGTGACGAGGAACGTGTAGACCGCGACCACCAGCACGGCGAGCAGCTGCTTGCCGAGCTGCCCGAACCCGCCGCCGTAGAACAGGCCCTCCTTGGCCGCGGAGCCGGTCATCGCGGACGTCGCGAACAGACCGATGAGGACCGTGCCCACCACGCCGCCGATGAAGTGCACGCCGACGACGTCGAGGGAGTCGTCGTAGTGGAAACGCAGCTTCCAGGCGACGGCGTACGAGCAGACGACACCGGCCGCGAGCCCGACGACGGCCGCGCCCGGCACGCCGACGACCCCGCAGGACGGGGTGATCGCGACCAGTCCGGCCACCGCGCCCGAGGCCGCGCCGAACGTCGTCGGGTGCCCGTCCCGCCGCTGCTCGACGAAGAGCCAGCCCAGCAGGCCCGTGCAGCCCGCGATCAGGGTGTTGAAGAGGGACGCCGCGGCTACCCCGTTCGCGCCGAGCGCCGAGCCGCCGTTGAAGCCCAGCCAGCCGAACCACAGCAGGCCCGCGCCCATGATCACCATCGGCAGGTTGTGCGGGCGCATCGCGTCCTTCTTGAAGCCGATGCGCGGGCCGAGGACGAGGCACAGGGCCAGACCGGACGCGCCCGAGGCGATCTCCACGACCAGCCCGCCCGCGAAGTCCAGCGCGCCCAGGTGCGTCGAGATCCAGCCGCCGGGCCCCCACACCCAGTGCGCCACGGGAACGTATACGAGCAGCGCCCACACCGGTACGAAGACCAGCCACGCCCCGAACTTCGTACGGTCCGCGACCGCCCCGCTGATCAGTGCCGCGGTGAGGATCGCGAAGGTCAGCTGGAAGGTCGTGAAGAGGAAGGTGGGGACCGTGCCCGTGATGTCCGACGGGCCGATGCCGACCATGCCCGCGTGCTCCAGGCCGCCGATCAGGCCCGCGAAGGCGTCGTCGCCGAAGGCCAGCGAGTAGCCCGCGACCAGCCACACCACCGTCACGAGGGCGATCGACACGATGCTCATCATCAGCATGTTGAGGACGCTCTTCGTGCGGACCATGCCGCCGTAGAACAGGGCGAGCCCCGGTGTCATGAGCAGCACGAGCGCGGTGGCGGCGAGCAGCCAGGCGGTGTCGCCGGTGTCGAGTGCGGGGGCGGCCAGGGGCACGGTCGTGGCAGGCATGCGGATCAGCGTCATGGGTCCGCGTTTCCGGAACGGCACTCGCGGGTTTCCGCCGTGTTTCTTGTTGCCGGGCGGTTACCGGGGCCTCACTGTGCTGCGGCACCCCCGTCATCGGGGACAATGGGCGCCATGAGCGCTCGTACCCAGCAGTCCCAGTCGTCGAATTCCTCGGAGCCCGCGCACCGCGCCGGCTTCGCCTGCTTCGTCGGCCGCCCCAACGCGGGCAAGTCCACCCTCACGAACGCTCTGGTCGGCAAGAAGGTGGCCATCACCGCCGACCAGCCGCAGACCACGCGGCACACGGTGCGCGGCATCGTGCACCGCGACGACGCGCAGCTGATCCTGGTGGACACCCCCGGCCTGCACAAGCCGCGCACCCTCCTCGGCGAGCGCCTCAACGACGTGGTGCGCACCACGTGGGCCGAGGTCGACGTGATCGGCTTCTGTCTGCCCGCCGACCAGAAGCTCGGCCCCGGTGACAAGTTCATCGCCAAGGAACTCGCGTCGATCAAGAAGACGCCGAAGGTCGCCATCGTCACCAAGACGGACCTCGTCGACAGCAAGGCGCTCGCCGAGCAGCTCATCGCGATCGACCAGCTCGGCAGGGAGCTGGGCATCGAGTGGGCGGAGATCGTGCCGGTCTCGGCGGTCGGTGAGAAGCAGGTGGACCTGCTGGCCGATCTGCTGATCCCGATGCTGCCCGAAGGGCCGATGCTCTACCCCGAGGGCGACCTCACGGACGAGCCCGAGCAGGTCATGGTCGCGGAGCTGATCCGCGAGGCCGCCCTTGAGGGCGTCCGCGACGAACTGCCGCACTCCATCGCCGTCGTGGTGGAGGAGATGCTGCCGCGCGAGGACCGGCCCAAGGACAAGCCGCTCCTCGACATCCACGCCTTCGTCTACATCGAGCGGCCCAGCCAGAAGGGCATCATCATCGGCCCGAAGGGCAAGCGCCTCAAGGACGTCGGCATCAAGTCCCGCAAGCAGATCGAGGCGCTCCTCGGCACGCCGGTCTACCTGGACCTGCACGTCAAGGTCGCCAAGGACTGGCAGCGCGACCCGCGCCAGCTCCGCAAGCTCGGCTTCTAGGGCCTGATCCAAACGACAGGCCCTAGCCCTCGGCGGGCGTCAGGTCCTGGAGGCCGATCACCCGCAGCAGCTCCAGGCGTTCGTACGTCTCCGTGCCCGGCCGCGCCGAGTGCACGACGAGCTGCTGGCTGTGGCCGTCGCCCGTCAGCACCTCGCAGTCGAGATCGAGGACGCCGACCACGGCGTGCACGAAGCGCTTCGGTGACGGGCGGTTCACCACCACGTCGTGCCTGCGCCACATCGCCTCGAACTCCTTCGACCCGGCGCGCAGTTCTGTCACGAGCGCAGCCGGGCCCGGGTCGTCGGGCCGGGCCGCCGTGACCGCGCGCAGATTCGCCACATGGGAGCGGGCGTGCGGCTCGTGCGCCTCCGGCGGGAACAGAGCGCGGCACTCCGGCTCCGCGAACCAGCGGCGCACCATGTTCTCCCCGACGTGCTCCCCGGTGAGCGCCACCGACATCGGGTTCTGCGCGAGCACCGTGCCCCAGTCGCTCATCACCGACGCCGGCAGGTCGTACAGCCGGTCCAGGATCAGCAGCAGGCCCGGGCTGACGTGCTCCGATGAGATCCCGGGCCGCGGCGGCTCCTCGCCCGCCAGATGGAACAGGTGGTCGCGCTCCGCGTCGGTGAGCCGCAGCGCGCGGGCGAGCGCCGTCAGCATCTGCCGCGAGGGGTGCGAGCCGCGGCGCTGTTCGAGCCGCGTGTAGTAGTCCGCGGACATCCCGGCGAGCTGCGCCACCTCCTCGCGGCGCAGGCCCGGCGTGCGGCGCCGCGGGCCCGTGGTCATGCCGACGTCGGACGGGCTCAGGCGGGTGCGGCAGCGGCGCAGGAAGTCGGCGAGTTCGGCTCGGTTCACCTCTTCAGGATCGCGCGGTACCGGTCCCGGAACCAGTGCGCAGCCAGGGAGTGGCGCTCCCTGGACAAGCGCGTCTCTCCCGCCGCGCCCGCCGCTGCCACAGGCTTCAGGCATGGCTACGAAGACGAGGAGGCGGCCATGCTGACACTGGTGACGGGTGCGACGGGGCAGGTCGGACGGCGGTTCGTGCCGCGACTGCTGCAGGGCGCGCCGCAGGGCGACCGGGTGCGGGTGCTCGTACGGGACGCGGCGCGCGGCGAACGGTTCGCCGAGCTGGGCGCGGAGGTGATCGTCGGCGATCTGCGGGACGCGGAGGCGCTGGGCAAGGCGACCACGGGGGTGGACTCGGTGGTCAACGTCGCCGCGGCCTTCCGCGGGGTGCCGGACGAGGAGGCGCAGGCGGTCAACCGGGACGCCGCGATCGAACTGGGCCGCGCCGCGGTCGCCTCGGGAGTGCGGAGGTTCGTGCAGGTCAGCACGGGTCTCGTGTACGGCGCCGGGCGCGGCAGGCCGCTGGTCGAGGACGACGGAACGCGGCCGGGCGGGCACCTGTGGGGCGCCTACCCGCAGTCGAAGTGGGAGGCCGAGCGGGCGCTGGGCGCCATGGAGGGCCTCGACGACCTGCGGATCGGCCGGCTGCCCTTCGTGTACGGCGAAGGCGACCCGCACCTGGACAACGTCCTTGAGTGGGCGCCGAACTGGCCCGCGATGCAGCGCCTGCACATGGGCCATCACGCCGACGTGGCGCAGGGCCTGAGCCGCCTGCTGTACGCGGCCGGGGCGTCCGGCGTCTACGACATCGCCGACGACGCCCCCGTGACGACGGTCGACATCTTCCAGCTGGCCGGGCTTCCGGTGCCCCCGGAGGTGTACGAGAAGGAGACCCCGGACCCGTGGCACGGGGTGATGTCGACGGGCCGCATCCGGCACGAGCTGGGCTTCCGGCCGATCTTCCCGTCTGTGTGGACGGCCAGGGACGCCGGGGTGATGTAGGCGCCATGGGCGTTACGCCACGCCTCTGATCCGCCGCACCAGCAGTGCCCCCGCCAGCCCCACCCCCGCCGCCACCAGATACAGCACCCGGTACCCGCCCAGCTGGTTCACCAGCGGCGCGGCCAGCGCCGGGGCGGCGACCTGGGGGAGGGAGTTGGCGATGTTGATGACACCGAGGTCCTTGCCGCGGTCGAGCGCCTTCGGCAGGACGTCGGTCATCAGCGCGAAGTCGACCGAGGTGAACACGCCGAAGCCGACGCCGAGGACGGCGGCGGCGACGATCGCGCCGGGCCAGGTCTGCCAGCCGGCGAGCATCCCGGTCGCCGCCGCCATCAGCACGCCCGACCACAGCACGAACGGCTTGCGCCGCCCCACCCGGTCCGACCAGGCACCGCCCACGACGACGGTGGCAAGCAGCGTCACCCCGTTCACCGCGGTCAGGATCAGCACCCCCGAGTCCGGGTCGTCGAGGTGCAGCCGGTCGCGCAGGTAGTAGTAGAGGTAGAGCAGGACCAGCGCGTTTCCCAGGTTGATCAGGAAGCGGGTCAGCCACGCCCAGCCGAGGTCCGGGTAGCGGCGCGGGCTCAGCCAGAACCCCGCAGCGAACCGGCGCCACGACCACGCCGGACGGTCGGCCTGCGCGAGCCGCAGATCCCGGTGGCGCAGCACGTACGGCGCCACGCCGAGGAGCGTGAAGGCGGCGCACGCCACGTACCCGGCGCCGACCCCGCCCGCCACCGTCGCGAGCCCCGTGCCGACGACGACGCCGAGGATCTGCGCGGCCCCCAGCCAGCCGCCCACCGCGCCCCGCTGCCGCCGCGGCACCCGGTCGGGGACGGCCGCCGTGACCGCCGCGAACGCCGCGTTCAGGGCCAGCTGCACCAGGCACCAGCCCGCGAAGAGCACCCACACCGCGCCCGCGCCCCCGAGCAGCAGCAGCGAGAGCGCCCCGCCCGCCGCGCCCGCCACGATCCACGGCGTGCGCCGCCCGTACCGCGACACCGTGCGGTCCGAGAGGGCGCCGAAGAGCGGGTTCGCCGCCAGGGACACCACCGCGCCGACGCCCGTCACCCACGCGAGCAGCGACTCCTTGGACAGGCCCGCGCCCGGCGCGAAGTGTTCGGACTGCCGGGCGAGCAGGATCTGCAGCGGCCCGTACCAGCCGACCCAGATCGCCCCGTTGGCCAGCGAGAGCGCCGCCGTCCAGCCGCGTCCGACCCGTTCGCCCGGTTCCTGAAGGGCGAGGTCCGTCATGCCCGCAGCGCGCTTTGCAACCAGCCGTACGACGCCTTGGGGGTGCGCTTCTGGGTCGCGTAGTCGACGTGCACGAGACCGAAGCGCTTCGTGTACCCCTCCGCCCACTCGAAGTTGTCGAGCAGCGACCAGACGAAGTAGCCGCGCACATCGACACCGGCCGTGAGCGCGCGGTGCAGGGCGCGGATGTGGCCGTCCAGGTACGTGATCCGCTCCTGGTCGTCGAGCCCCTCGTACGCGCAGCCGTTCTCGGTGATCACGAGCGGTGGCAGCCGGTCGCCGTAGCGCTCGCGAAAGCCCACGAGGAGCTCGGTGAGCGCGTCGGGCACCACCGGCCAGTCGAAGTCCGTCGTCGGGTGCCCCTCGATCCTCCTTACGGAGAAGGGGAGTTCGGCGGGGAGGGTGAGGCCGGAGAACTCCACGTCCTCGGGGCCGGGCGCGCCCACCTTCGTCGGTTGGTAGAAGTTGATCCCGTACCAGTCGAGGGTGTCCTCGGAGATCACCTTCAGGTCGGCGGCCAGGTCCTGCGTGGGCATCAGCTCCCCGAACCCGTCCGGGTACCGGCCGAGCAGCAGCGGGTCGGAGAAGAGCCGGTTGAGGATGATGTCGTACAGGTCGGCGGCCCCGGTGTCGGCCGGGTCGGCGGAGGCGGGCCAGGTCGGGCCGTGCGAGTTGGCGATCCCGATGTCGCGGGCGCCCGCCGCGCGCAGCGCCCGCGCCGCGAGGCCGTGGGCGAGGAGCTGGTGGTGGGCCACCGGCAGCGCGTCGAAGAGCAGCTTCTTGCCGGGGGCGTGCTCGCCGAGCGCGTGCCCGAGCAGGGTGTGCTCCGCGGGTTCGTTGAGGGTGATCCACTTGCCGACGCGGTCGCCGAGCCGGGCCGCGACCGTCGCCGCGTACTCGGCGAAGCGGGACGCCGTGTCCCGCTCCAGCCAGCCGCCCGCCTCCTGGAGGGCCAGCGGCAGGTCCCAGTGGAAGAGCGTGGGGACGGGGCGCACGCCCTGCGCGCACAGCTCGTCGACGAGCCGGTCATAGAAGTCCAGGCCGCCCGGTGCGAGCACCCGGGGCCACGAGACGGAGAAGCGGTACGCGTCCACGCCCAGGTCACGGACGAGCGCCACGTCCTCCCGGTAGCGGGCCACGTGGTCGCAGGCCACCTCGGCCGTCGAACCGCCCTTGATCCGGCCGGGCTCGGCGCCGAACGCGTCCCAGACCGAGGGTGCGCGCCCGTCGACGGCGCCCTCGATCTGGTGGGCCGATGTGGAGACGCCCCACAGGAAACCGGGCGGGAAGGCCGGGAGCGGTGCCTCGGTCGCTGTCATGGGCGCGATCATCCGTACCCGTCGGTAGGAAGTCAACGCCCGTGCGGTCGGGGCTTGTTACGCCCCTTCCTTCAGTACCCGGGTGATGAGCCTGCGTTGTTCCTCGGTGAGCCGGGGGTCCGCGCAGTACACCGTCTCCCCGTCCACCGTGATCGTGTAGCTGAAGCCGTCGGGGACCCCTGTCGGCGGCGTGCTCCGGCCGGCGGCCACCGCCTTCTCGGCCAGGGCGTGCCACTCGTGGGCATCGGACCGGCCCGCCGTGTCCACCTCGGCGTGCCGGTCGATGCCGGCGAAACCGCCCGTGCGCGCTACGTGAATACGCATGGGTTCCTGTCTACTCCACCCCGCGCCTACTGGGTAGGAACGCCGACCTGTTCCCAGGCCTTGAGCACCGACTGGTACTCCTCGCCGCCGCCGTAGCGGGCCTGCGCCGCCTTCACCGTCGCCTTGGCGAAGTCCGCGAAGAGGCAGTCCTGTTCGAGCTCGCCGCCGGTGAGCGTGTCGAACCAGATCTGGCCCGCCCGCTCCCACGCGTGCCCGCCGAGCGCCTCGGCCAGGATGTAGAACGCGTGGTTGGGGATGCCGGAGTTGATGTGCACCCCGCCGTTGTCCCGGCCCGTCTTCACGAAGTGGTCCATGTCGGCGGGCTGCGGGTCCTTGCCGAGCACGTCGTCGTCGTACGCGGTGCCGGGCGCCTTCATGGAGCGCAGGGCGACACCCGTGACGCGCGGCGCGAGCAGGCCCGCGCCGATCAGCCAGTCGGCCTCGGAGGCGGTCTGGCCCAGCGTGTACTGCTTGATCAGCGAGCCGAAGACGTCCGACATCGACTCGTTGAGCGCGCCGGGCTGACCGAAGTACGTCAGGTTCGCCGTGTACTGCGTGACGCCGTGGGTCAGCTCGTGGCCGATGACGTCGACGGGGATGGTGAAGTCGAGGAAGATCTCGCCGTCACCGTCGCCGAACACCATCTGCTCGCCGTTCCAGAAGGCGTTGTTGTACTCCTCGGAGTAGTGCACCGTCGCGTTCAGCGGCAGGCCGTTGCCGTCGATGGAGTACCGGGAGAACTTCTCCAGGTACAGCTCGAACGTCGCGCCGAGCCCCGCGTACGCGCGGTTCACGGTCGCGTCCTTGCCAGGCTTGTCCCCCTCGCCGCGCACCTTGCGCCCCGGCAGCTCCGTGCGGTGCCGGGCGTCGTAGATGGTGCGGTGCGGCTTGTGGCCCTCGATGCCCGCGGGCGGGGCGACTGAGGGCGCGCCGACGACGGTCGTGATCCGGCGTTGCGTGCGCTCGAAGGCGTCGCGCTCAAGGGAGCGGCGCGCCCGGGCGGCGATCGCGGAGTCCTCGCTCTGAGCTGCCTTGTCGAGGACGTGGGGCGGCACGATGGTGCAGAAAACGGGCTCGAACCCCGCTGGGTTCCCCGTTGGTGTGGTGGTCATGCGAGGCAATGTGGCACTGGGTCATGCCGCTGTCACTACCTGCCACCATGATTAGCGAAATAGAGGTATTGATCACCTCTTACCCGTTACCTGTCCGTGGTCCCGCATACTGATACGGGCCTTCGCGAACGACGAGACTCGACTAAGGTGCTGTGCATCATGCGTTTCGGGCTGCTTCTCCTTAGCTGCCGCGGCGAGGGCCTGTAGACAAGGCCGGCTCCCTCCCCGCGGAGTTTTGTGTTGCGCCGTCGGCCGCCTTCCAGGCCACCTCCGAGGAGCCCACGCATCATGGCAAACCGCCAGCAGCCCAGCAGCATGCCGATCCACAAGTACGGCCAGTACGACCAGGTCGACATCCCGGACCGCACGTGGCCCGGCAAGCGGATCACCACCGCCCCCCGCTGGCTCTCCACGGACCTGCGCGACGGCAACCAGGCGCTGATCGACCCGATGTCCCCGGCCCGCAAGCGCGCGATGTTCGACCTGCTGGTCAAGATGGGCTACAAGGAGATCGAGGTCGGCTTCCCCGCGTCGGGGCAGACGGACTTCGACTTCGTACGCTCGATCATCGAGGACCCGGCCGCCATCCCGGACGACGTCACGATCTCCGTACTGACCCAGGCCCGTGAGGACCTGATCGAGCGGACCGTGGAGTCCCTGAAGGGCGCCAAGAACGCCACGGTCCACCTGTACAACGCCACGGCGCCGGTCTTCCGCCGCGTCGTCTTCCGCGGCTCCAAGGAAGAGATCAAGCAGATCGCCGTCGACGGCACCCGCCTGGTCATGGAGTACGCGGAGAAGCTGCTGGGTCCGGAGACGAAGTTCGGCTACCAGTACAGCCCCGAGATCTTCACGGACACCGAGCTGGAGTTCGCCCTGGAGGTCTGCGAGGCCGTCATGGACGTCTACCAGCCGGGCCCGGACCGCGAGATCATCCTCAACCTGCCGGCCACGGTGGAGCGTTCGACGCCGTCCACGCACGCGGACCGCTTCGAGTGGATGTCGCGCAACCTGTCGCGCCGCGAGTACGTCTGCCTGTCCATCCACCCGCACAACGATCGCGGCACCGCCGTCGCCGCCGCCGAGCTGGGCGTCATGGCCGGTGGTGACCGCGTCGAGGGCTGCCTGTTCGGCCAGGGCGAGCGCACCGGCAACGTCGACCTGGTCACCCTGGGCATGAACCTGTTCTCCCAGGGCGTCGACCCGCAGATCGACTTCTCCGACATCGACGAGATCCGTCGCACGTGGGAGTACTGCAACCAGATGGAGGTCCACCCGCGCCACCCGTACGTGGGCGACCTGGTCTACACGTCCTTCTCCGGCTCCCACCAGGACGCCATCAAGAAGGGCTTCGACGCGATGGAGGCCGACGCCAAGGCCAAGGGCGTCACCGTCGACGACATCGAGTGGGCGGTCCCGTACCTGCCGATCGACCCGAAGGACGTCGGCCGCTCCTACGAGGCGGTGATCCGCGTCAACTCGCAGTCCGGCAAGGGCGGTATCGCGTACGTCCTGAAGGACGGCCACAACCTGGACCTGCCGCGCCGTATGCAGGTCGAGTTCTCCAAGGTCATCCAGCAGAAGACGGACGCCGAGGGCGGCGAGGTCACGCCCAAGGACATCTGGGCCGTCTTCCAGGACGAGTACCTGCCGAACCCCTCCAACCCGTGGGGCCGCATCCAGGTCAAGACGGGCCAGACCACGACCGACACGGACGGCGTGGACACGCTGACCGTCGAGGCCGAGGTGGACGGCGTCGAGCAGGTGCTGGTGGGCACCGGCAACGGCCCCATCTCCGCCTTCTTCCACGCGCTGCAGGGCATCGGCATCGACGCCCGGCTCCTGGACTACCAGGAGCACACGATGAGCGAGGGCGCCTCCGCGGTCGCCGCCTCGTACATCGAGGTCGCCATCGAGGACAAGGTTCTGTGGGGCATCGGCACCGATGCGAACACGACACGTGCCTCGCTGAAGGCGGTCGTCTCGGCGGTCAACCGCGCGAGCCGTTGACGTAGTTGAGCTGCGGTTTCTCGGCCCCGTGCACCTTTTGTGGGTGTGCGGGGCCGTGTCGCATCCAGGCCAGGAACGACAAGTTCCGTGACCTCGGCGTGACCAAGGTACTGACGCCGCATCAACAATGTGGCTAACATCACGCCAACGCCGCGATGATGCGGCGCCACGACGGGAGGTGTGCGACGTGCTGCCGAATCATGGACGCATGGGACTGACCGGGCTCTCGCGGGTGTTCGGGGTGCACACCATATGGACCACCGTGGGCGACGGCGAGTTCTTCTGTCCTGGCTGCGGCGGCGATCGCAACTACCAACGGCGGACCGGGAAGCGGCGGTTGGTGCTGCTCGGGCTTCCCGTCGTGCCGCGCGGGTCGGCGGGGCCCGTCGTCGAATGCGCGGCCTGCGAGGGCCGGTTCGGCACGGACGCGCTCGACCACCCGACCACGCACCGCTTCTCCGCGATGCTGCGGGACGCCGTGCACACGGTGGTGCTCGCGGTGCTCGCGGGCGGCGGGACGTCGCCGCTGGCGCTGGAGTGCGCGGTGGGTACGTTGCGGGAGGCCGGGTTCGAGGACACCTCCGAGGAGCAACTCGCCGCGCTCGTCGAGGCGTTGGTCACGGATGCGGGGCGGGTCGCCGAGCAGTGCGGGGCGGGGGCCGGGCTTGCCATAGAGCTGCATGAGGCGCTCGATCCGCTGGCGCAGCATCTCGCTCCGGCGGGGCGGGAGTCGATCCTGCTGCAAGGTGCGCGGATCGCGCTGGCGGACGGGATGTACTCGGCGGGGGAGCGGGATGTGCTCGGTACGGTGGGGGCGGCGTTGACCCTGTGCACGGATGAGGTGGGCGAGTTGTTGGCTGCGGCCTCGCGGACGCCCAGCTGAGCCGGTCCCACGCCACGGGGCTCCGCCCCGGACCCCGCTGCTCAATCGCCGCAGGGGCTTGAAATACGGACCTCCGCTGCCCGAGCGCCGTAGGGGCTTGAAATGCGGGCCTCCGCTGCCCGAGCGGCGCAGGGGCTTGAAATGCGGGCCTCCGCTGCCCGAGCGGCGCAGGGGCTTGAAATGCGGGCCTCCGCTGCCCGAGCGGTGCAGGGGCTTGAAATGCGGGCTCCCGCTGTTGTCTCTCGTTACTCCCGCGGGAGTAGGGCGGGCGTGCTGACGCCCGTCGCAGTACCTCTCAGGTCGGTCGGACGGTCGACGAGATGTGGCTCCTCGCATCGGAATCTGGACGCATCGGATTCTGATGGCAGAGAGGGGTCAACCCATGAGGCGGATCGCGGTTCCCTGGGGGGTGCTCGCGTTGTGGGTCGCCGTGCTCGCCCTGGCAGGCCCCTTCGCCGGCAAGCTCGGCGACGTGCAGCACAACCGGGCCGTCGACTACCTGCCCGCGAGCGCCGACTCGACGCAGGTCGCGAAGATCCAGGACCGGCTGCCGGGCGGCGAGACCACCGAGCTGGTGCTCGTGTACCACCGGGACGGGGGCCTGACCGCCGCCGACCGTGCCACGGCGGAGCGGCAAGTGACGGACGTCGAGAGCCGGTTGGCGCTCGTACGGGATCCCCAAGGGGTGCCGTCCAAGAGTGGTGACACCGTGATGTACCCCGTCGCCAGCACCACGCCCGGCCAGGACGAGAAGGCCCGGGACGCGTTCGTGAACGACGTACGGGACATCGCCCACGACACCGGCGCCGGGATGGGCGTCGACGTCGGCGGGCCCGGGGCGCTGGCCACCGACGCGTCCGAGGTGTACCAGTCGCTCGACGGGCCGCTGCTCTACACGACCGTGGCCGTCGTGGCGCTGCTGCTGATCCTGATCTACCGCAGCCCGTTCCTGTGGCTCGTGCCGCTCGCCGTCGCCGGGGTCGCCGACTTCCTGTCTATGGGTGTCGCGTACGGCCTCAACCAGGCCTTCGGGACCACGATCAGCGGGCAGAGTCAGGGCGTCATGACGATCCTCGTGTTCGGCGCGGGGACCGACTACGCGCTGCTGATCGTGTCGCGGTACCGGGAGGAGCTGAGGCGCTTCGAGCGGCCGTACGAGGCCATGCGCGCGGCCCTGCGTGGCTGCGGGCCCGCCGTGCTCGCCTCGTCCGCGACCGTCGCCGCCGGGCTGCTCTGCCTGCTGGCGGCCGACCTCAACTCCAGCCGCGGCATGGGCCCGTTGGGCGCCGTCGGCGTGCTGTGCGCGCTCGTCGCCATGCTGACGCTGCTGCCCGCCGTGCTCGTCCTGCTGGGGCGGCGCGTGTTCTGGCCGCTGGTGCCGGCGTTCGGCTCGCGGCCCAAGGAGCGCAGGTCGCTGTTCACGGCGATGGGCTCGTCCGCGGGGCGCAGGCCGCTCGCCGTGCTCGGCGTCGGGGCCGTGCTGCTCGGGGCGCTCGCCCTGGTAGCCCTCAATCTGCCGGGCAGCCTGAAGCAGGAGGACTCCTTCACCGACAGGCCGGACTCCGTCGTCGCCATGCGGACGCTCGCCACCGCCTACCCGGAGGCGGGCAGCCAGCCGATCACGGTCATCGCGCCAACAGGTAGCGCCAGTAAGGTAATTGAGACCGCCCGGGGTACCGACGGGGTCGTCGGCGTCGAGCGCGAACGCAGCGGTGGCGGCTGGACCGAGATCAGCGTCGTCGCGAAGGCCGCGGCGCAGAGCGACGCCGAGAACGCCACCATCGAGGCGCTGCGCGACGGGCTCGACGGACAGGGGGCGTACGTCGGCGGGCCCAGCGCCGAGCAGCTCGACCTCAAGGACACCAACGCCCGGGACCGGCTCGTCGTCGTGCCGATCGTGCTCGCCGCGGTGCTGCTGATCCTGGTGGTGCTGCTGCGCAGTCTCGTCGCGCCGCTGCTGCTGCTCGGTGCCGTGGTCGCGGTGTGGGGAGCGGCGCTCGGCATCGGCGGGCTCGTCTTCGGGACCCTCTTCGGCTTCGAGGGCACGGACCCGGGACTCGGACTGCTGTCCTTCGTGTTCCTCGTCGCCCTCGGCGTGGACTACGGGATCTTCCTCATGCACCGGATGCGGGAGGAGGTGCTCGGCGGGGCGCCGACCGGGGCGGCGGCGCTGACCGCGCTGCGGACGACCGGGGCGGTGATCGCCTCGGCGGGCCTGGTGCTGGCGGCCACGTTCGCCGTGCTGACCAGCATGCCGCTGGTCCAACTCGTCGAGCTGGGCTTCGTGATCGCGGTCGGGGTGCTCCTCGACACCTTCCTCGTACGGACGTATCTCGTGACGTCGGCGTCGTACGCGCTCGGCCGCAAGGTGTGGTGGCCGGGGCCGCTGTCCCGCGAGCGGGTCGCGGCCGCGCCGCCGGCCCCGGAGCGGGAGCCGGCGCCCACGCCCTGAGTCCGGACCGTACGAACGCAAAGGCGTGCCCCTCCCTGCCGGAGGGGCGCGCCCATGACCGAAGATGGGGCGGTGGACGTGACACGTCTCCTCCTGCCAGGGCCGCACGGGCCCACCCGCCGCGTGCTGCCCGCGGACCCGGGCCGTATCCGACGCCAGGACGCGCTCCTCGCGGCGGCGCTCGCGCTCGTCGACGTGTGCGTGGCGCTCCTGCTGCCCGCCGAAGGGCGCCAACCGACGCCCCTGGGCTGGCTGTTGCTGGTGGGCGCGCACGTTCCGCTGATCTGGCGGCGGCGTGCGCCGCTCGCCTCGTTCCTCGGCCTCGTGGCCTTCGTCGCGCCGTACCACGCGATGGACTTCCAGCACACCGCTCCGCTGCTCGCCTCGCTGTGCGGGCTGTTCACCGTGGCCATGACGGGGCGGCCGCGGCGCACGGTACTCGTCGGCGTGTGCGTCATCGGGCTCATGCTCGGGGTCAAGTTCGGCCACGGCATGGCCGAGGGCACGCAGGCGCTCAGGATCTCCGGATGGATCGTCGTCGTGCTGCTGCTCGGCGTGTACGTGCGGGTGCACCGGCAGTACCTCGCCTCCGTCGTGGAACGGGCCGAGCGGGCCGAGCGGACCCGGGAGGAGGAGGCGCGGCGGCGGGTCGCCGAGGAGCGGTTGCGGGTCGCCCGCGATCTGCACGACCTGCTGGCGCACAGCATCACCCTCGTGGGGGTGCAGACGTCCGTCGCCGCGCATGTGCTGAACGCCGATCCCCAGCGGCTCGACCGGGCCGCGGTCGCCAAGGCGCTCGACGACATCGCGGACACGTGCCGTGCGGCGCGCGGCGAGCTCCGCGCCACGCTGGAGGTACTGCGGTCCTCCCCGGACGAAGCGCGGGGGCCGCTGCCGGGGGTCGACGGAATTCCGGAGCTGGCGGAGGCGGCGCGGACGTCGGGGGTCTCGGTGCGGTGCGATCTCGATGCCGGGGAGGTGCCGGGCGCGGTCGGCGCGGCGGTGTACCGGATCGTTCAGGAGGCATTGACCAACGCGGTGCGGCACGGCGGGGCGGAGCTGTCCGTCCGGGTGGCGCTGCGCGCGGCTCCCGGGGCGGTGGAGGTGTCCGTGGTCGACGACGGGGTGGGCGTGCCCGATGCCGCCTCCGTGGCGCCGGGGTTCGGGCTCGTGGGGATGCGGGAGCGGGCGCGGAGCGTGGGCGGCGTGCTGGACGCGGGGCCGCGGGCCGCGGGCGGGTTCGAGGTGCGGGCCACCTTGCCGCTGACGGCACGGGGCGTCGCCCCGGAGCCCGCTGCTCCATCGCCGCGGGGGCACGGGGATTCGACTGCTGTCGGGCGGCCGCGGGAAGGGGACAGGCCGTGAACGCCATTCGCGTGGTGCTCGCCGACGACCAGACGCTCGTGCGGGCCGCCTTCGCCATGCTGGTCGAGTCCGCCGCCGACATGGAGGTCGTGGGGCAGGCCGGAACCGGGCGGGAGGCCGTCGCGGCGGTCCGGGAGGCGCGGGCCGATCTCGTCGTCATGGACATCCGGATGCCGGACCTCGACGGGATCGAGGCCACCCGGCTGCTCGCCGCCGACGAGGATCTGGCCGGGGTGAAGGTGCTGGTGCTGACCACGTACGACACCGACGAGCACGTGGTCGAGGCGCTGCGGGCCGGGGCCTCCGGGTTCCTGGTGAAGGACACCAGGCCCGCCGAGCTGCTCGACGCCATCCGGACCGTCGCCGCGGGCGACGCCCTCCTGTCGCCCGGGCCCACCGCCCGGCTCATCGCCCGGGTGCTGAGCGCGCCCGAGGCGCCCGCGCCGGCGAACGGCGCTCTCGGGCAGCTGTCGGACCGCGAGCGCCAGGTCCTCGCGCTCGTCGCACGCGGGCTCAACAACACGGAGATCGCCGAGGCGCTCGGACTCAGCCCGCTCACCGCGAAGACCCACGTCAGCCGGATCATGGGGAGGCTGGCCGCGCGGGACCGGGCACAACTGGTCATCACGGCCTACGAGTCGGGGCTCGTGACCCCGTCCCCCTAGGGGGACGGGTCCTACGAGCCGTGGGCCGTCGGGTGCAGGGGTTCGTACAGGCCCAGCTCGCCGCCGCCCGGCAGACGCAGCGACGTGAGGCGGCCCCAGCGCAGGTCCTGGAGGGGGGACGTGAACTCGACGCCCTTGGCGGTCAGTTCGGCGATCGTGGCCTCCACGTCGTCGCACATCAGCGTCAGCTCGTGCTTGGGCGCGCCCTCCGTCGGGTGCACGGCGATCTCGGAGGGCGGTGCCGCGAAGATCAGCCAGCCGCCGCCCGCGTCGACGTGCGGGAAGCCGAGGACGTCCCGCAGGAAGGCCCGGTCGGCGTCCGCGTCGGAGGAGTAGAGGATCGTGTGCGCTCCTGTGATCATGCGCGCGAGCGTAGCGGGGCGGGCGCGCGGTCAGCCGGTGTCGGCGCCGGTGCGCGTGGCGAGGCTGAACGCGATGCCGTCCGCCGTGGCCATCTCCAGGCCCGCCGCGTACTGCGTCTCGTACTCACGGTCGCCGACGGACTCCCTGATGCGGCGCTCGGTGAGGTCGCGGGCGGCCACCAGTTCGGGCGAGCCCAGCTGAGGGCGGCCCAGGCTCTGCCACATCCGCTGGCCGATGCCGAGCAGCCTGGCCGCGCGCCGGGTCTCGCCGAGCGTGCTCAGCGAGGAGGCCAGGGCCTCCACCGCGAGGGCGACGCCGACGCGGTCGCGGAACCGGGACTTGCCCGCGATGGTGACCAGCGCGTGCCGCGCGGCCTCGTCCGGGCGCCCCTGACCGTTCGCCGCGAGGGCCGCCGCCCAGCTGGCCCACGTGTGCGACCAGCGCTCGCCGCGCCGACCGCACTCCGCTTCGAGCCTGCGCGCCACCACGGCGGCCTCCGCGAACTCGCCGGACAGGACGTGCACGAGGGCGCGTCCGGCCGTGGTGAGACACCAGGCCGAGTCGTAGGGCCCGGTGTACCCCCGCAGGTCCGGCGCCGCGTCGATGACGTCGGCCGCTTCCCGCAGCCGGCCCATCAGGCACAGCGAGGTGCTCTCCAGGTACGCCGCCGCCATCACCTGAGCCGGTGAGGGGTCGGGACGCGTACGGTCACGGAACGCCGCGGACACCTCGAGGCCCGTCTCGGTGTCGCCCTGCGAGAGCGCCGCCGTCGCGCGGGCCCACAGGCCCAGCAGGTACTCGGGCCCCGGCCGCTCGGACAGGGCCAGCGCCGCCTCCGCGTACCGCCGGCCCTCGCGGGCGAAGCCGCAGGGGAACCAGAGGATCCACAGATGGCCGCACAGCCGCTGTGCGGCGGGCCCGTCGCGGGTCTCCAGGCAGAAGTCCAGCGCCACACGGAAGTTGGGGTGGTCGGTGACGAGGCGCTCGTACCAGTGTTCCTGCTCGGGCCCCATCCAGCCCGCGTCGGCCCGGCGGGCGAGCTCCAGATGGAAGTCTCGGTGCCGGCGCCGCGCCCCGGCCGCCTCGGCGGGCCCGAGTTGGCGCAGCCACGACGCCCCGAACTCGCGGACCGTGTCCAGCATGTCGTAGCGCCCACCGGGCCTGCCGCGCACCAGCGACTTGGCGACGAGGCCGGCGAGCGCCCCGGCGACCTCGGCCTCGCCGAGCGGCCCGCCGCGGCCCACCGCCCGCGCGCCCGCCGGGTCGAAGCCGCCGGTGAACACGGACAGGCGCGCCCACAGCAACCGTTCGAGCGGCGTGCACAGTTCGTGGCTCCAGCCGATGGTGGCGCGCAGCGTGCGGTGGCGCGGTGGACCGGTGTGCTCGGCGGACCCGGCCAGCGTGTCGAGGCGGTCGCCGAGCAGGGATTCCAGCCGCTCCAGGGGCAGTTCGGCGAGCCGGGCGGCGGCCAGCTCGATGGCCAGGGGGATGCCGTCGAGGCGGCGGCAGACGGCCTCTGCGGTGATCCGTTCGCCCGGCCCGAGCCGGAACGCGGGGGAGGCGAGCGCGGCACGGTCGGCGAACAGCGCGACCGAGTCGCCGGGCCGCCCCGGGTCGCCGTCGGCCGTGACGGGCAGCGGCGCGACCATGAACCGGTGCTCGTCGGCGAGCCCCAGCGGCTGCCTGCTCGTCGCCAGGACGCGCAGCTCCGGTGCGATGTCGAGGAGTTTGCGGACGAGCCGGGCGCAGTCGTCCAGCAGGTGCTCGCACGTGTCGAGGATGAGCAGCACCCGCTTGTCGGTGAGCCAGTGGGCGACGACGTCCGCGGCGTCCTCGTTCGAGTTGTCGGCGAGCCGCAGCTCCTCCAGGAGTACGTTGCCGAGCAGTGTCGGGTCGTGCAGCGGGGAGAGCGGCACGAAGCACACCGTGTCCGCCACGTGCGGGCCCGTGCGCAGGGCGAGGCGCGCGGCGAGCCGGGTCTTGCCGACCCCTCCGACCCCCGTGAGGGTGAGCAGCCGGTGGTCCCTCAACTCCTGCTCCAGGTAGTCGAGTTCGGCCTGGCGGCCGATGAACTGGGTGCCCTCGACGGGCAGACTTTCCACGGTGACAGTTTCCTCCGTCCGGCGCGCCGACTCGCGGGTATCCGCCGAGCCGAACGAGTTGACCACGCCGCACCCTCGGATACCGGACGGAATGCGACGGGGAGCGACCACTTCCGGTCCACACCGGTCCGATGCGGGGCAATGGTGTCTGCGGTTCGGTGCGTTGGGCCATAGTGGGCCGTTCACCCAGGCGGGGCAGGGCGGGGCGGGTCAGGGGCGGTGAGGTCGAGGGATGTCGAGAAGTCGGTGGGGAGCCCGTGCGCACTGCGTCGCCGTCCTCGGCCTGTGCGCCGCGCTGGCGGTCGGCGCCGATGCGTGGCAGCCCGCCCACCCCGCGGTCGCGGTCCTGCTCATCGGCCCCCTGCTGGCCTGCGCGCGGCTCGGCGTGCGGCCCACGCTCACCACGCTCGCCTGGGTGCTGGCCCTCGCGGGGACGGCGGGCGCGGTGCTGCGCGTCGACACGGGACCGTGGCTCGCGGTCGAGTACCTCGTGCTGTTCGTCGGGGGCCTCGCCGCGGTCCGTATCGCCCGGGCGTCCGCGATCCGTTCGTGGCTGCGCCGGCTCGGCGACGTCGCGCGGGCGGCCCAGGCGGCGCTCCTGCGCCCGGTCGAGGCGCGGTTCGGCGACATCGACTCGCGACGGCCGTGGTTCCCGGCGTCGGTCTGCTGACGGCGCGCCGTGCCGTCGCGTCCGCGACGCCGGGGCTGCTCACGGTGGCGGTGGGGGTGGCGGTGTCCGCGCTGGCGGCCCTCAGCGCGTACCCCCGGCCACGGGGCTCCGCCCCGGCCCCCGCTGCTGAATCGCCGCAGGGGCTCCAATAACCGCTCCTCGCTGCGCCGCACGAACCGGCCGCCGTGTGCCCCCGGCGCTTCGGCCCCACGGGGTGGCGGCTGGTTCAGGTCGTCGTTCCGGTCACGAACGCGGACCACGCGGCCGCGCCGATGATCACGACGTCGCCGTCGACGACCTTGGAGTCCCGGACGGGCACGACCCCGGGGACTCCGTCGGCGACCTCGACGCAGTTGCCGCCCTCGCCGTTGCTGTAACTGCTCTTGCGCCAGCTGGCGTTGCTCAGGTCGTACTCGCGCATCGTCCGTGGCCCTCCGTCGCCGACTCGATCAGGGTCAGGGCCACCTCTGGCGGTCGCGCGGCGCCCCTGACCAGATCGTATGCGCGCTGTGCGCGCTTCACCACGGCCGGATCATCGATGAGCGTTCCCGAAAACGCGGTCTCTGTATAGGCGCCCGGCGGGGCGTCGTCGAACTCCATGAGTCGTAGGTCATCCGCCATCAAGGCGTACGCCCCCACCTCGTACGGGATCACCGCCACCCACACGACCCGCTGCCGCATCAGCTCCGCGATGTGCTCCAACTGCTCGGCCATTGCGGCCGATCCGCCCACCGGCGGGCGCAGCACGCTCTCGTGAAGCGTCACCCAGTACTCGGGCCTTGTAGCGTCCCGAAGGATGTCCGCACGCTCCCGGCGGGCGGACACCTTCTCCTCCACGTACTCGTCGGTGACGAACGGGTTCGCCGCGAGAGTGATCGCCCGCGCGTGCGCGGCTGTCTGCAGCAACCCAGGCACCACGCTCGTCGCGCACTCACAGATCCTCGTGGCCGACCGCTCAAGCTCGACCACTTCCGCGAAATACCCCGCGTAGCGGTGGTCGTCGATCAGGGACCGCCACATCCGCTCGAAAATACCGTCGGTTTGCAGCGCCTCATCGATCCTCCGGGCTACATCCAACTGCGGCTTGCGAATTGCCTGTTCGAATTGGCCGATGTAGCCGCCGGAAACGAATACCTGTATCCCCAACTCCACTTGGGTGAGCCCCGCGTCCTCCCGGCGGCGCTTCAACTCCACCCCGAAGAACTCCCACGCCGCTTGGCGCGAACCCTTGGCCATGGCCAACCCCCCAGGGAAAGCAGCGCAGTTGCAGTGCACAGACCTCTCCCCACTGTAGGGACGGCACGCCACCGTGGAGGTGCAAAGCGTGAAATTCAATGAGGCAGGGGAGCCACGTGACGGGACAATCGAAGCACGCCGCGCTGTGCGTGGAGGAAGTCGAGGAAATGGTGGAGACATTGCGATCCGCACTCGCCGGAGCGGGAATTGTGCTGCCCTCGCTCGGCCTCGATCCCGGGTCAATCGCACGGAGTGCCCCGTGTCCCTTGGTGGAATTGGGCCGTTGTCCGGTTGACGCGGCGGCCCGGCTCGCCGCCGTACTCCTCGCAGGGACGGACGACAGGAGCGCTACGCCATGAAACCGCCGATCGGTTCGTACGCGGTCGACACGAGCACGGGTCAGGTGGGACGAGTGATGGGGCACGAGGGGCCGTACGTACAGTTGCGGCCCTTCGGCGGCGGGCGCGAGTGGGACTGCCCGCCGGAGGTGCTGCGCGTGGCGTCGACGACGGAACGGGTGCGCGCGGCGACGGCGTACGAGAACAGAAGAAGCCGGGGCGAGGTGCCGTAGGCGCGGGCCGGGGCTGCCCGACGTCGCCTCCTACCTGCGTACGAAGGAACGTAACTCCCCCCCGTCCTGGTACGGGGAGTTGCTCGGCGACATCAAGCAGACGATCGACGGCGCGCGCCTGCGTGCCCAGCGGGCCGTGAACACCGAACTCGTCCAGATGTACTGGGAGATCGGATCCCACGTCCTGCGCCTCCCACATCCTGCGCCGCCAGGCCGAAGAGGGCTGGGGCACGAAGGTCGTGGCGCGGCTCGCCACCGACCTGAAGACGACGTTCCCGAACCAGCGCGGCTTCTCGCGCAGCAACCTCATGTACATACAGCAGATGGCCCGCACCTGGCCGGACTCAATTGTCCAACAGCCTGTTGGACAATTGCCGTGGGGCGAGGGCTGGTCGCGCGACCGCCTGGAACAGTGCATGGCCCAGGAGCTCCACCTCAGGAGGCGCGCCGCGACCTCCAACTTCACGGCGACTGTCCCGGAGGACGCCGATGTCGTCGAGGACATCACCAAGGATCCGTACCGCCTCGACTTCCTCACCCTCGACGAGCAGCATTCGGAGCGGCAGCTGGAGGACGCGCTCGTCGAACAGATCGTCCGGTCCTGACCGAGCTGGGCGTCGGGTTCGCCTTCGTGGGCCGTCAGTACCCGCTCGTGCTGGAGGGCCGCGAGTACCGGATCGATCTGCTCTTCTACCACCTCGGACTGCGGCGGTACGTGGTCGTCGAGCTCAAGACGAAGGACGCCAGGCCGGAGCACTTCGGCATGCTCGGGTTCTACGCGGCCGCCGTCGACGAGCTGGTGCGCGACCCGGCGCTCGACGGGGGACGCTCGGCATCCTCATCTGCAAGGGACACAATCAGGTCGTCTTGCAGCTCGCTTTGCGGGCGAGCAACCGTCCTCTCGCCGTCAGTATGTACGCGCTCGGCAGCCTTACCCCGGAGATGTGCGCTCTGCTGCCCACCGAGGAGGACCTGACCCGCGTCGCCCAGGAGGTCCTGGACGGCGGGGGACGGTAGTGGCCGGCGGTGTCGTGGGAGGGCTAAGAGGCAGCTGAGCGGCGGTGCGTCGACCACATCAAGGTGGTCGACACCGCCACCAGGGCCGCGAACGCCGCCGAGACCGCCGCCATTCCGGTGCGGGCGTCCCGCAGGCCGGGGCCCGACACCGTGAAGAACAGCATGCCGAGCAGGGCGACGCCGAGGGAGCCCGCCGCCTGCTGCGCCGTGTTGAGCATTCCGGACGCCGAGCCTGCCGTCTCGGGCGTCACCCGGGACAGCGCCGCGCCGATGATCGGCGGCATGAGCAGGCCGTTGCCGAGGCCGGTCAGGAGGAGGGCCGGTGTCAGGGCCCAGGGGTCGAGCGTGCCGCCGCGGCCGGAGGCGGTCAGCTGGGTCGCGGCGAGGGCCAGGCCCGCCACCACCAGCGCCCCGCCCGCCACCGGCCACCGCATCCCGTGCCGCGCCGTGAGGCGCCCGCTGAGCAGCGAACCCGCGGTGAAGGTCGCAGCCTGCGGGACGAACACCGCGCCGGCCGTGAGCGGACTCGCGCCGAGGCCCGCCTGGAGCAGCAGCGCCAGGGTGAACATGTAGGCGCCGAAGTACAGCTGGAAGGCGCCCAGGCCCGCCAGCAGGGTCAGATACGGGCGGTTGCGGAAGAGCGCCGGGTTGAGGACCGGTTCGCCGCCGCGTGCCCGCAACGTCCGCTGCCAGAGCCATGTCGCCCAGGCCACGGGGACGGCCGCCGCCAGGCACGCCCATGTCCACAGCGGCCACCCCTCGTCCCGGCCCAGCGACAGCGGCACCAGGAGCAGCGCCAGCGTCGCCGTGACGCCCAGCGCGCCGATCGCGTCGAACTGCCGCCGGGGGCCGGAGAGTTGGGCCGGAAGCAGCCGCCACGCGGCGATCGAGGCCACCACGCCCACGGGGACGTTCACCAGGAACACCGCCCGCCAGCCGAGCCCGAACACGTCCGCCTGTAGCAGTACGCCGCCGATGAGCTGCCCGGCGATCGACCCGATGCCCGCCACCGCCCCGTTCCAGCCGGTCGCCCGGCCCCGGTGCGCCGCCGGGAAGCGCGCCGTCACCAGCGACAGCACCTGCGGGACCATCACCGCCGCCGCGAGCCCCTGCGCCAGCCGCGCCACCACCAGCTCCCCGGCCCCCTGGGCGAGCCCGCACAGCAGCGACGTCACCGTGAACGCCACCATCCCCGCCACGAACGTCCGCCGGTAACCGAACCGGTCCCCGAGCCGGCCGCCCGTGATCAGCCCCGCCGCGTACGCGAACGCGTAGCCGGACACGACGAGTTCGAGCGCCGCGTCGCTCGCGCCCAGGTCCGCGCGGAGCGCCTCGGTGGCGACGTTCACGACGAAGAGGTCGAAGCTCCCCATGAACGTGGCGGTGAGCGCGACCGCGAGCATGCGGCGGTCGGCCGGGGAGGGCTCCGCGGGGGCGGGCCGCGGCGGGCCGGTGTCGAGCCGAGTCTCTGTCATGAGGGTCATGGGTATCATCGATATTTGATATCCATCAAGTGGATGGAGGGGTAGCCTCGGGTTCCATGAAGTTGTCGCAGGGCGTCGAGTGGGGCGTGCACTGCTGCGTGCTCCTCGTGCAGGCGCCGCCCGGTGTCGCCGTGCGCCGCTCCACCCTCGCCGGGTACTACGGGCTGCCCGAGGCGTACCTCGCCAAGCACCTCAAGTCCCTCGCCGCCGCCGGTGTGCTGATCGCCACATCCGGGCCCCGCGGCGGCTTCCGGCTCGCCCGCGAACCGAAGGACATCACCGTGCTCGACGTGGTGGAGGCGGTCGAGGGCTCCGCGCCCGCCTTCGTCTGCGGCGAGATCCGCCAGCGCGGCGCGTGCGCGATCCCGCCCGAGCGGTGCACGGGTCCGTGCGGAGTGGCCCAGGTCATGTACGACGCGGACCGGGCCTGGCGGGACTCGCTGCGGGCCGTGACGGTGGCGGACCTGAGCGCGGGGCTGACCGACACGGTGCGCTCGCGCGGCCGCGCGTGGCTGGCGGACCCGGAAGCGCCCCTGCCCCCGTTCCCGCAAACGGGCACCGTCCGTAAGGGACAATGAGTGGCATGAGTCTGTTCCGTGACGACGGGGTCGTGCTGCGCACCCAGAAACTCGGCGAAGCCGACCGCATCATCACGCTGCTCACCCGCAACCACGGACGGGTGCGCGCCGTCGCCCGCGGTGTGCGGCGCACCAAGTCCAAGTTCGGCGCCCGGCTCGAACCCTTCTCCCACGTCGACGTGCAGTTCTTCGCGCGGAACAGCGAGTTGATCGGGCGCGGACTGCCGCTCTGTACGCAGAGCGAGACCATCGCCGCGTACGGCGGCGGCATCGTCACCGACTACGCCCGGTACACCGCGGGCACCGCGATGCTGGAGACGGCGGAACGGTTCACCGACCACGAGGGCGAACCCGCGGTGCAGCAGTACCTGCTCCTCGTCGGCGGCCTGCGCACGCTCGCCCGCGGCGAGCACGCGCCGGGCCTGATCCTCGACGCGTTCCTGCTGCGCTCGCTCGCGGTCAACGGCTACGCACCCAGCTTCGGAGACTGCGCGAAGTGCGGAATGCCCGGTCCCAACCGGTTCTTCTCCGTCGGGGCGGGCGGCTCGGTTTGCGTCGACTGCCGGGTACCGGGCAGCGTCGTACCCTCACCGCAGGCCCTCGACCTGCTCGGTGCACTGCTCACGGGAGACTGGGAGACGGCGGACACGTGCGAGGCACGGTTCGTCCGGGAGGGCAACGGGCTGGTGTCGGCCTACCTGCACTGGCACCTGGAGCGCGGACTGCGCTCGCTGCGCTACGTAGAGAAAAGCTAGCGAGAGCTGGCACTGAGCTAGGGGAGAGGCCCGGAACATGGCACGTCGCGGAATCCTCGGACGGAACCGCCGTGAGTACACAGCGCCCGAACCGCACCCGTCGGGCGCGCGGCCGCCGAAGGTCCCCGGCGAGCTGGTGCCCCAGCACGTCGCGATCGTCATGGACGGCAACGGACGCTGGGCCAAGGACCGCGGCCTGCCGCGCACCGAGGGCCACAAGGTCGGCGCCGAGCGTGTGCTCGACGTCCTCCAGGGCGCCATCGAGATGGGCGTCGGCGCCATCTCGCTCTACGCCTTCTCCACCGAGAACTGGAAGCGCTCGCCCGACGAGGTGCGCTTCCTCATGAACTTCAACCGCGACTTCATCCGCAAGACGCGCGACCAGCTCGACGAGTTGGGTGTGCGCGTGCGGTGGGTGGGGCGGATGCCCAAGCTGTGGAAGTCGGTCGCCAAGGAGCTGGAGATCTCCCAGGAGCAGACCAAGGACAACGACAAGCTGACGTTGTACTTCTGCATGAACTACGGCGGCCGTGCCGAGATCGCGGACGCGGCGCAGGCGCTCGCGGAGGACGTGAAGGCGGGGCGGCTCGACCCGTCCAAGGTCAGCGAGAAGACCTTCGCGAAGTACCTCTACTACGCGGACATGCCCGACGTGGACCTGTTCCTGCGGCCCAGCGGTGAGCAGCGCACGTCCAACTACCTGCTGTGGCAGAGCGCGTACGCCGAGATGGTCTTCCAGGACGTCCTGTGGCCGGACTTCGACCGGCGTGACCTGTGGCGCGCGTGCGTCGAATACGCCTCCCGCGACCGGCGGTTCGGCGGGGCGACCCCGAACGAGGTCCTGCTCCAACTTGAGGCCGACAAGTAGCGCCTCTGCCTCCGGCGGGTGAGCCGTTCAAGCCCCTGCGGCGATTGAGCAGCGGGGTCCGGGCGGAGCCCCGTGACCTTGAGCGCGCGGCGCCGCGGGGGGGGGGGGGGGGGGGGGGGGGGGGGGGGGGGGGGGGGGGGGGGGGGGGGGGGGGGGGGGGGGGGGGGGCGGGGGGGGGGGCGGGGGGGGGGGGGCCCGCGCCCCCCCCGGCCCCGCCCCCCCCCCCCCCGGCCCCCCGGGGGGGGGGGGCCCCCACCCCGCCCCGGGGGCGCCCCCCCCCCGGGGTCCGGGCGGAGCCCCGTGACCTTGAGCGCGCGGCGCCGCCCGGGGCTCTGCCCCGGACCCCGCGCCTCAATCGCCGGCGGGGCTTGATTTGCTCACCCGCCGCCGGGGCGGAAACTTGCTCGCCCGCTGCCGGGGCGGAAACTTGCTTGCCCGCTGCCGGGGCGGAAACTTGCTTGCCCGGCACAGGCGGCAACGGATCAACCGGCGGCGCACTCCGCGCAGGTGCCGAAGATCTCGACCGTGTGGGCCACGTTGACGTAACCGTGCTCGGAGGCAATCGCCTCCGCCCACTTCTCCACCGCGGGGCCTTCGACCTCCACCGCCTTGCCGCACACCCGGCACACGAGGTGGTGGTGGTGCTCGCCCGTGGAGCAGCGGCGGTACACCGCCTCGCCCTCCGAGGTGCGCAGGACGTCGACCTCGCCCGCGTCCGCGAGGGACTGCAACGTCCGGTACACCGTGGTCAGCCCGACCGAGTCCCCCTTGTGCTTGAGGACATCGTGCAGCTCCTGGGCGCTGCGGAACTCGTCCACCTCGTCGAGCGCTGCCGCCACGGCCGCGCGCTGGCGGGTCGACCTGCCTCGAACCGGGGCTGCCACGGGTTTCTCCTCACATCCCTGCCACGTACGTACGCCCGCCATTGTGCCAGGCGGCGCTGTAGGTGGCTCAGACCTTGGCGGTGGCCTGCTCCGGGATCGGGCACTCGGCCGGGTCCCCGGCAGGCACCGGGACGGATCGCGCCCTGCGCCGGGCGAGCGGCTTCGCGAGCAGCGCGAGGACGATGAAGGCCGCGATGGTGAGCAGCACGATCGTCGCGCCGGGCGGCACGTCCTGGTAGTACGAGGTCGCGGTGCCGCCGATCGTCACGACGACGCCGAGCGCCACCGAGATCACGAACGTCGCCTTGAAGCTGCGGGTCAGCTGCTGTGCGGCCGCCACCGGCACCACCATCAGCGCGGAGACCAGGAGCAGGCCCACCACGCGCATCGCGACCGTCACCGTGACCGCCGCCGTCACCGCGATCAGCAGGTTCAGGGCGCGCACCGGCAGGCCCGTGACCCGCGCGAACTCCTCGTCCTGGCTGACCGCGAACAGCTGCCTGCGCAGGCCCACCGTCACGAGCACCACGAACGCCGCGAGCAGACAGATGGCGAGGACGTCGTCCTGCGACACCGTCGAAAGCGAGCCGAAGAGGTACGAGTTGAGGTTGGCGTTGGAGCCGCCGGGCGCGAGGTTGATGAACATGACGCCGCCCGCCATGCCCCCGTAGAAGAGCATCGCGAGCGCGATGTCGCCGCGCGTCTTCCCGTACCAGCGGATCAATTCCATGATCACGGCGCCGAGTACGGAGACGGCCGTCGCCATCCACACCGGGGAGGTGGAGAGGAGGAAGCCGAGGCCGACACCTGTCATCGCCACGTGGCCGATGCCGTCGCCCATCAGGGCCTGGCGGCGCTGCACGAGGTAGATGCCGACGGCCGGGGCGGTGATGCCGACGAGGACGGCGGCGAGCAGGGCCCGCCGCATGAAGTCGTACGAGAGGAGTTCCATCAGCTCAGCAGTCCTGTGCGGATCGGTTCGGCGGCCGCGTGCGTGTGCGGGTGCACGTGGTCGTGGCCGGGCAGCGCGTGCTGGCCGACGGCCTTCGGGGGCGGGCCGTCGTGCAGCACGCAGCCGTCGCGGAGCACGACCGCGCGGTCGATGAGGGGCTCCAGGGGACCGAGCTCGTGCAGCACGAGCAGGACCGAGGCGCCGGCCGCGACCTGCGTGCGCAGCGTCGCCGCGAGGATCTCCTGGCTGGCCAGGTCGACGCCCGCCATCGGCTCGTCCATGATCAGAAGTTCGGGTTCGGCGGCCAGGGCGCGCGCGATGAGCACCCGCTGGTGCTGCCCGCCGGAGAGCGCGTCCACGGAGTCCTTGGCGCGGTCCGCCATCCCGACGAGCTCCAGGGCGCGGGTCACCGCGTCCCGGTCGGCCTTGCGCAGCAGGCCGAATCTCGCGCGCGAGAGCCGCCCGGACGAGACGACCTCGGCCACCGTCGCGGGCACGCCGCCCGCGGCCGTCGTGCGCTGCGGTACGTAGCCCACGCGCGCCCAGTCCTTGAAGCGCCGGCGCGGCGTGCCGAAGATCTCTATCCCGCCGCCGGTGAGCGGGACCTGCCCGATCACGCCGCGGATGGCGGTGGACTTGCCCGACCCGTTCGCGCCGAGCAGGGCGACGACCTCGCCGCGGTGCACGGTGAGGTCGATGCCGCGCAGCACGGGGCGTCCGCCGAGCTCGGCCGTCACTCCGCTCAGCGAGACGACGGCTTCCCGTTCACCCATGTCGCTCTCCTCCGTGGTCACTTGGTGCCCAGCGCCTTCTGCAGCGCGGCCAGGTTCGACTCCATGACCGAGATGTAGTCGTCGCCCTTGGACTTCTCCGTGATGCCCTCGATCGGGTCGAGCACGTCGGTCTTGAGCTTGGCGTCGCCCGCGAGGGTCTTGGCCGTCTTGTCGCTGACGAGCGTCTCGTAGAAGACGGTGCCCACGCCGTCGTGCTTCGCCGTCTTCTGGAGCTCCTTGACGCGGGCGGCGCTGGGCTCGCTCTCCGGGTCCAGGCCGTTGATGGCCTCCTCGGTGAGGCCGTAGCGCTCGGCGAGGTAGCCGAAGGCGGCGTGCGTGGTGATGAAGGTCGAGGACTTGGTGTCCTTGAGGCCCTTCTCGAACTTGGTGTTCAGCTCGTCGAGCTTGCCGACCAGGGCCGCGGTGTTCTTCTTGTAGTCGGCCGCGTGGTCGGGGTCGGCCTTCCGGAGGGCCTTGCCGACGCCCTCGGCGACCTCGGCGTACTTCACCGGGTCGAGCCAGATGTGCGGGTCGGCGGCGTCCTCGTCGTGGGTGTGCTCGCCGTGCCCGTGGTCGTGGCCGTCGACCTCGGTGCCGTGCTTCTCCAGGGAGGTCAGGGTGCCGGCGTCGACCTTGGTCTTGATGTCCGACTGGTCGATGGCCTCGTCCACGGAGGGCTGCAGGCCCTTCAGGTAGACCGCGGCGTCGGACTCCTCGAGCTGGGCGCGCTGCTTGGCGCTGACCTCCAGGTCGTGCGGCTCCTGGCCGGGCTCGGTCAGGTTCGTGACGTCGACGTGGTCGCCGCCGATCTCCTGGGCGAGGTACTGCATCGGATAGAACGAGGCGATGACGCTCAGCTTGCCGTCGCTGCCCTGGTCGTCGGCCGAGGACGTGGAGCACGCGGTCAGAGCGGTCAGGCCGAGAGCTGCGGCGGCGACGGGTATCAGGCGGCGGGATCGTCGTACGTTCATGACAGTCATTTTCAACAAAACTGGAAACCGTTGTCAACAAGGCGTCCGTCGAGGTCTTCGTCACGCTCGGTCCCGCTCTGTCCCCGGAACCGATTTGGTTCGGGGGGTGGGCCCGCCGGTAACCTGAGGCATTCGCTCCCGGAGCGCGTATCCAGCGCGCTCACCGTCGTCGTAATGAAGAGAGCACCGTGGCCGCCGACAAGATCGACACCATCGTCAGCCTCAGCAAGCGCCGTGGCTTCGTCTACCCCTGCAGCGAGATCTACGGTGGTCAGCGTGCCGCCTGGGACTACGGGCCGCTGGGCGTGGAGCTGAAGGAGAACCTCAAGCGCCAGTGGTGGCGCTACATGGTCACCTCGCGCGAGGACGTTGTCGGTATTGACTCCTCGGTGATCCTGGCGACCGAGGTCTGGCAGGCCTCCGGCCATGTCGCCACGTTCACCGACCCGCTCACCGAGTGCACCTCCTGCCACAAGCGCTACCGCGCGGACCACCTGGAGGAGGCGTACGAGGCGAAGAAGGGCCGCCTGCCCGAGAACGGCCTCGCCGACCTGTCCTGCCCCAACTGTGGCAACAAGGGCACGTTCACCGAGCCCAAGCAGTTCTCCGGTCTGCTCTCCACGCACCTCGGCCCGACGCAGGACAGCGGCTCCGTCGCCTACCTGCGCCCCGAGACCGCGCAGGGCATCTTCACCAACTTCAGCCAGGTGCAGACGACTTCGCGCCGCAAGCCGCCCTTCGGCATCGCGCAGACGGGCAAGTCGTTCCGCAACGAGATCACGCCCGGCAACTTCATCTTCCGCACCCGTGAGTTCGAGCAGATGGAGATGGAATTCTTCGTCAAGCCCGGCGAGGACGAGGCGTGGCAGGAGTACTGGATGGAGCAGCGCTGGAACTGGTACACGGGCCTCGGCATGCGCGAGGAGAACATGCGCTGGTTCGAGCACCCGAAGGAGAAGCTCTCCCACTACTCGAAGCGCACCGCTGACATCGAGTACCGCTTCGGCTTCGGCGGCAGCGAGTGGGGCGAGCTCGAGGGCGTCGCCAACCGCACCGACTACGACCTGTCCGCGCACTCCAAGGCCTCCGGCCAGGACCTCTCCTACTTCGACCAGGAGAAGGGCGAGCGCTACACGCCGTACGTCATCGAGCCCGCGGCCGGCCTCGGCCGCGCCATGCTGGCCTTCATGCTCGACGCCTATGTCGAGGACGAGGCGCCCAATGCCAAGGGCAAGATGGAGAAGCGCACCGTCATGCGCTTCGACCACCGCATCGCCCCGGTGAAGGTCGCGGTCCTGCCGCTGTCCCGCAACCCGGAGCTGTCGCCGAAGGCCAAGGGCCTCGCGCAGGCGCTGCGGCAGAACTGGAACATCGACTTCGACGACGCCGGCGCCATCGGCCGCCGTTACCGTCGCCAGGACGAGATCGGTACGCCGTTCTGCGTCACGGTCGACTTCGACACGCTCGAGGACAACGCGGTGACCGTGCGCGAGCGCGACACCATGAAGCAGGAGCGCGTCTCCCTCGACCAGATCGAGGGCTACCTGGCCAGCCGCCTGGTCGGCTGCTGACCGGCACCCGGCGCACGAAACGCCCCGGCCCACCGTTTCCACGGCGGGCCGGGGCGTTTCGTTTCGGTCGAACTCGCGCCGTGCGGCTGCTCTTTCAGCGCGGCAGGGCTCCGGAATTGATCCCCGAAAGAAAGGCGTGCCACGCCGGGGACTCGAAGACGAGCGCGCCGAATTCCCGGTGCTTGGTGTCACGGACCGCGCGCCGGCCCGAGGCGAGTTCGGCGTGCTCGACGCAGCCGTTGGACGCGCCGCTGAACGTGCTCTTTCGCCAGACCGCTGACCCGACTTCGGCGAGCGAGGCGGTGGGGGCGGAGGTGGGGGGCATCACGACCCGCTTTCCTGCTTGATTCGGTCACTGATGTACCGGCGGGACTGTGCGGGGGACAGCGCGGCGGCCGTCAGGTCGTCCCAGGCCTTTGCGTACATCTCTACGTCGGGGCGCTGCTCGAGGAGCGTGCCGCCCGTCATGTGCTCCAGCCACGCGACCTGTACGGGCGGTTCGCCGCGCATCGTGAACAGCGTGTACGGAGCGTATTGCGCGAGAGGCAGCGTGATGTCCAGGGGCAGGACCTGGATGGTGACGTTGGACATCTCGCCTGTTTCCATCAGATGTTCAAACTGCTGACGGATCAGTTCCCGGGGGCCCGGGATGCGGTGCAGCGCGGGCGTGTCGATGACCACTCTCAGGCGGAATTCCTCGGGTCCCACGAGCAGTTCCTTGCGCCGCATCCGCGTCTTCACGAGGGTTTCGACGCGGGCCTCCGCGGCCCCCACGGTGAATATCTCGCGCATGTATTGCTCGGTCTGCAGAAGTCCCGGCAGCACCGAAGGTTCGAAGGAGCGCACCAGAGAGGAGTCGGCCTCCAAGGTGAGATAGTCGCGCAAGTCGTCGCTCAGCAGCGGTCCTTGGCCCGACCACCAGTCCACCTGGTGTATGTCGCGGGCCAGCCGTTTGAGATTGGTGCGCTGCCGGTCGTCGTCAACTCCGTAGAGATTGAGGAGGGTTGTCAGATCGAGCTGGCGGATGCCCCGCTTCCCCGTCTCGATCTGGCTGATCTTCGGCTGCCCGCATTCGAGCGCCACCGCCGCGTCATTCACCTTCAGGCCGGCTTCGGAGCGCAGTCGTCGCAGCTCGGCTCCTAGGCGACGGCTGCGCATGGTGGGCATCTCGCTCTGGGGCATGGGCACATGATGTCCCGCGCCTTCAGGCCACACAACTGTCATATGCCGTACCGCTCCATCAATATGCCGACTCACGCGTAATGCTTGCCTAAGGCATAGTTTCGGCGCCAGGATGGCGATGCAGCGCCCTTTGTCCGCAAGCGAGTTCACCGTCATGGGACCCCGGAGGGGTAATGCAGGACCAGTCGACGGACGAGATCGAAGTGATCGAGGTGTTCGAGATGCTCGATCAGCCGTGCTCGATCCGTATGGAGTACAGCCCGCACCGCCTGGAGCAGATCCGCCGGATCGTCGGTGCCCGCCTGCGGTGCTGGGGTCTGCACAAGCTGGTGTACGACACCGCGTTCGTGGCGACGGAGCTGTGCAGCAATGTGCGGCACTGTGAGGACCGCACCTTCGAGTTCGCCATCGGCCGCACCGCCAGGGGCGTCCGCCTCGAAGTGACGGACACGTCCCCCGAGCTCTTCGTCATCCCGACGGCGCCGCCGGACTTCCTCGAGACCGGCGGCCGGGGCCTGTTCCTGGTGTCGGCGCACGCCCGTGCCGTCGGCGTGCTGCCGACGGCCACCGGGAAGGTGGTGTGGGCCGAACTGGCACTGGGTGACGTCGAATCGGGCGGGGCCGCCTGACGTGCGTCTGTGGGTGTCCAACCGAATCCTCTGCGGGGTCGCGTCGGGTGCACGCGGGTCCGCGCCGGGGTCCGGGGCGCTGTCTTCCTACGGGCCGGAATACGAGGGGCGGACACGGTGCGTGGTCCCGCCCTCGTGCGGAGCGTACGAGCGGCCGCGAAAACATCACAGTGGCACCAATGTGAATTCGGTCAGGCGTTTGGCGGGGCGTCACGGCCGAACTTGACCCATGGCCAACGGTATTGCTGCTGGTACTCGCCGTTCTCGTGGCCGCGCGTGGCGAGGAAAGCCTTCCGGTTGTGCCGAAAACGTGCGCAAAGCATGGCCGAGAGCGGGTGCATGCCGATCAGGAGGCCGGGGATGTGTGGACCGCGATCCCGCGCACGACGAGGGACACCAGCGCGTCGAAAGCGGCCTGGGCCTCCGGGCGCGACCACTCCGGCGCGTACACCGGGTCGTGGAAGTGGGCGGTCGCCTCGAAGACGGCGCGGGCTGTCGCGGGCAGATCCGGGATGTCGAACTCGCCAGTGGTCACGCCCTGTTGCAGGATCGCGGTCAACTGCCCCGTGAGTTCGGCGATATGGGCGTCCACCACGCCGCCCTGCTCGTCCGTGAGGACGGTGTACGTGGCGAACAGCTCCGGGTCGTCGCCCGCCTTGTGGCGCTTGGCCTCGAAGAGGGTGGCCAGCCAGTCGCGGAGCTTGGTGGCCGCGGGCTCGTCCGTCGCGACGACCTCCGCGAGCCGAGCCGTCGTGCGGTCGAGCCAGCGCTTCGTGACCGCGCCGCGCAGCTCCGCCTTCGTACGGAAGTGCCGGTACACCGAGCCGTGGCTGACCCCGAGCGCGCGGGCCACGTCGACCACGGTCGCCTTCGCGGGACCGTGCCTGCGCAGCACGTCCTCCGTCGCGGCGAGGATGCGCTCGGGGGTCAGGGTCTCGGGGGCCATGGCTACGAAGTTACCGGGCCGCTGATCAGCGCTCGCTGTCGAGGTGTGCCATCTGGGCCGCCGGGTAGCGCTCGCCGGCCGCGGCGTCGGCGGGCACGGCCTCCTCGATCGCGGCGAGGTCGGCGGCGTCCAGCGTGACGTCGAGCGCGCCGAGGGCCTCGGTCAGGCGGTCGCGGCGGCGGGCGCCCACCAGCGGGACGATGTCCTCGCCGCGGGCGGCCACCCACGCGATCGCGATCTGCGCGACGCTCGCGCCCTTCTGCTCGGCGATCTTGCGGAGCTGCTCGACGAGGTCCAGGTTGTGCTGGAGGTTCTCGCCCTGGAAGCGCGGGCTGAAGGCGCGGAAGTCGCCCGCGCCGAGTTTGCGGTCGCGGCCGAAGTGGCCGGAGATCAGGCCGCGCGAGAGCACGCCGTACGCGGTGACGCCGATGCCCAGCTCGCGGACCGTCGGCAGGATCGAGTCCTCGATGCCGCGCGAGATGAGCGAGTACTCGATCTGGAGGTCCGAGATCGGGGCCGTCGCCGCCGCCCGGCGGATGGTGTCCGGGCCGACCTCGGACAGGCCGATGTGGCGTACGTAGCCCTGCTCGACGAGCTCGGAGATGGCGCCGACCGTCTCCTCGATCGGCACCTCGGGGTCGAGGCGGGCGGGCCGGTAGATGTCGATGTGGTCGACGCCGAGTCGCTGGAGCGAGTACGCCGCGAAGTTCTTCACGGCCTCGGGGCGGGCGTCGTAGCTGTTCCACGAGCCGTCCGGGCCGCGCAGGGCGCCGAACTTCACGCTGGTCAGCGCGTTCTCTCGGGCCGCGGCGGGAGCCGTGCGCAGGGCCTCGCCGAGCAGCATCTCGTTGTGGCCCATGGCGTAGAAGTCGCCGGTGTCGAGAAGCGTGACCCCGGCGTCCAGCGCGGCGTGCACCGTGGCGACGGACTCGGTGCGGTCGGCCTCGCCGTACAGCGCGGACATGCCCATGCAGCCGAGGCCGAGGGCGGCGGTGCGGGGGCCGGTGGTGCCGAGGGTGCGGGTGGGGAGGGCGGTGCTCATGAGGGCTCCTTCGAAGCTCCTTCGGGTGGCTGACTCCAGCGTCGCATGACAGCTGACAGATTTCAATATCTGTCATCTGTCATGCGACGTGTGCACGCTGTCAGGCGATCCGACGCGGCAGCCGGACGCTCAGGAGCGTCGTCAGCGCCACCGCCGCGAGCTGGACGAGCAGCGTCGTCACCAGGGCGTCGCGCATGCCCGCGCCGGGCGCCACGGAGAGGAACAGCGACCCCAGCGTCGCCACGCCCAGCGCGAGCGCCGCCTGCTGCGTCGTCGTCATCACGCCGCTGCCGACGCCCGCCCGCGCCGCGGGCACCTCGGAGAGGATGATCCGGTAGAGGATCGGGAGCTGGAGCGCCTGGCCCGCGCCCGCGAGCACCGCGCCCGGCAGCAGCTCCAGGATCCCGAGGTCCGGCCAGGTCCGCCACGCGGCGAACGCGATCAGCGCCACCCCCGCCGCGTGCAGCAGGCCGCCCACCGTGACGACCCGCGCGCCCCACCGGGCCACCAGGCGCGGCCCCGCCAGCGAAGTGGCGAAGAAGACCGCAGCCATCGGGGTCAGTGCGAGACCGGCCCGCGTCGCGCCGAGGCCCTCGCCGCGCTGGAGCGCCACCGCGATCACGAACATGAAGCCGCTGAAGCCGATGGAGAACGGCACGATCATCGCCAACCCCCGCCGCAGCGACGTCAGTCGGAACAGCGAGGGAGGTACGAGAGGGGTGCGTCCCGTGCGATCGGCAGCGCGTTCCACCGCGTAGAAGGCGTACGCGAGGAACGGGAACGCCGCGAGGCACACCCACGTCCACAGCGGCCAGCCGGCCGCCCGGCCCTCGGTCAGCGGCGCGAGCAGCGCGATCAGGGCGAGCGCGAGCAGCACCGTCCCGGGCACGTCGACCGGTTCCGGCCGCTCGGAGCGGGTCTCGGGGACCGCACGGGCGGCGAGCACCAGGGCCAGGATCACCACCGGCACGTTCACCAGGAACACCGAGCGCCAGCCGGTGCCGAGGAGGTCCGCCGAGACGAGCAGGCCGCCGAGCACCTGCCCCGCCACCATCGAAAGTCCGGCCGTCGCGCCGTACTTGCTCATGGCCCGCGCGCGGTGCGGGCCGCTCGTCGTGGCCTGGATCGTCGCGAGGACCTGCGGCAGCATCAGCGCGGACGCGGCGCCCTGCGCGATCCGGGCGGCGACCAGCGTCCAGGCGGTCGGCGCGAGGCCGCAGGCGAGCGAGGTGAGTCCGAAGACCGCCGTCCCCACGAGGAACAGCCGGCGCCGTCCGAGAAGGTCACCGAGCCGCCCGCCGAGGACGAGGAGGACCGCGTACGTGATCCCGTAGCCCGCGACGACGAGCTCGAGAACGGGTTCGCTCGCGTGCAGATCGTGGCCGATGGTCGGCAGGGCCACATTGACGATGAAGAAGTCGATCAGAGGCAGGGCCGCGCCGAGCAGCACGGTGAGCAGTCCGAGGCCGCCGAGTACGGGAGGGGTCCGGTCACCGGCACGGATGGGCCGTGCCTGGATGTGGGTCGTCATGCCGTCGAGCGTCGTCCGCACCCGAGACGGGTACCAGAGTGTGCTTGTCCTGGTACAAGCGCCACCTGGAAACAGGCTCGGGGCGGGTCCATCCTGGGGGAGTGGCCACGATGACACGGGATGCAACGGACGTACGGGACGGCGGTTCGGCCGACATCCGGCGGCACGAGCTGGGGGCCTTCCTGCGCAGCCGGCGCGAGCGGATCGCGCCCGAGGACGTGGGGCTGCCGCGCGGCCGGCGCCGCCGTACCCCCGGTCTGCGCCGTGAGGAGGTCGCGCATCTCTCGGCGGTCGGCGTCACCTGGTACACGTGGCTGGAGCAGGCCCGCGACATCCAGGTCTCCGCGCAGGTCCTCGACGCGCTCGCCCGCACCCTGCGGCTCGACCGGAGCGAGCGGGCCCATCTGTTCGGCCTCGCGGGGGCCATCGACCCGACACCGGCGGCGAGCTGCGCCACGCTGACGCCCGAACTGCTCGACCTGATGGACCGGTTGGAGCCCGTCCCCGCCTGCGTACAGAACAGCAGGTACGACATCCTCGCCTACAACCGCACCTACGGGATGCTGCTCTGCGACCTCGACGAGATCCTGCCAGAGGACCGCAACTGCATGCTGCTGGCGTTCACGCACGAGGAGTGGCGGTCCTCGATCATCGGCCTCGACGACGTGCTGCGGACGATGGCCGCCAAGTTCCGCTCCGGCATGGCCGAGCATCTGGCCGAGCCCGCCTGGAAAGTGGTGCTGCGGCGGCTCACCGAGGGGTCCGCCGAGTTCCGCGAGCTGTGGGAGCGGCACGAGGTGGTGCAGTCCGTGCCCAGCAAGGTGAAGCGCTTCCGCAACCGGCACGTGGGCCCGGTCTCCGTCGTCCACACCGACCTGTGGCTCGGCCGGGACTGCGGCGCCCGCATGGTCACGTACACACCGGCGGACGACACGTCCCGCGAACGCCTTGAGGAACTCGGCGAGTTGGCGGCCCGCCGGACCTCATGACCGGGTGGCTGCCCGGGTCAGCTCGGCGTCCTCCGCATCCTCAAGGCGGTCCGCCGTCCGGCGCGCCGTCTCCCGGGCCCAGTGGCCGCTGGTCAGCGCGCCGAGGACGAGGACCGCGAGGCCGCAGCCCGCGATGATCCACCAGCAGGAACGGCTGGCGGCGACGAACGTGGCGGCGTACGAGGACTCGGCGACGCCGGACGCGAGGACCGCGCCGATCACCGCGACGCCGAGGGTCTGCCCGATCTGGCGGCTGGTGGAGGCGACCGCGGCCGCCACCCCGGCCTGGGCGCGCGGCATCCCGGAGACCGCGGTGTTGGTGATCGGGGCGTTCACGAACCCGAAGCCGATGCCGAACAGGACGTAGCCGACGACCAGCGTGACGTTCGAGGTCTCGGCGTCGAACGCCGCGAACAGCACCCCGCTCGCCGTCATCATCACGCCCGCGACGAGCAGCGGCAGACGCGGACCCCGGCTGCCGACGAGGCGGCCCGACAGCGGCGCGCACACCAGCGTCATCGCCGCCATGGGCAGCATCCACAGGCCCGCGTGCAGGGCGTCGAGGCCGCGCACGTCCTGGAGGTACAGCGTCGACAGGAACAGGAAGCCGCCGAGCGCCGCGAAGCCGCAGATCGCGATCACGGTGGCGCCGCTGAACGGGGCCGAGCGGAAGAACCGCAGGTCGATGAGGGGTTCCTCGCGGCGCGGCTCGTAGAGCAGGAGGCCGATCAGGGCCGCGACCGCGAGCGCCGCGAAGATCAGGATCCGGACCGAGGTCCAGCCCGCGTCGGGCGCCTCGATGATCGCGTACGTGAGCGAGCCGAGCAGCGTGATGATCAGGAGCTGGCCGACGGGGTCGGGGCGGCGGGCCTTCGGGGCGCGGGACTCGGGAACGTAGCGCAGGGTGAGCAGCAGGGCCGCGAGGCCCACCGGCAGGTTGATCCAGAAGATCGAGCGCCAGCCGACGGAGTCCACCAGCAGGCCGCCGACCAGCGGGCCCGCGGCCATCGAGATGCCGACGACGCCGCCCCACACACCGATGGCGCGGGCCCGCTCGCGCGGGTCCGTGAAGGTGTTCGTGATGATCGACATCGCGACCGGGTTGAGCATCGAGCCGCCGACCGCCTGGAGCATCCGGAACGCGACCAGCGCCTCCAGGCTCGGCGCGAGCGAGCAGGCCACGGACGCCACCGTGAAGACGGTCAGGCCGATCGTGAAGACCTTGCGCCGCCCGATCCGGTCGGCCGTCGACCCCGCCAGCATCAGCAGCGCGGCGAGGACCAGCGTGTAGGCGTCGATCGTCCACTGCATGCCCGAGAGCGTGGCGTCGAAGTCCTTCGCCATGGACGGGAGGGCGACGTTCAGGACGGTGTTGTCGAGGCTGACGATCAGCAGGCTCATGCAGCAGATCGCCAGGACGAGCATCCGCCTGCCGTGGGTCAGGTTTTGTCGTGCATCGGGCATGTGTCCGACGGTAGCCGGATCCGCTGTGAGCGGGCATGCACGGTGTCCCGCACGGGCTCGGCCGAGGCCGCGCGGGGAGTGAGGGACAATGGATCCTTGCCCCCACCCGTCGTCCGTCCCGGAGAGCCCTGAGATGTCCGCCCTGACCATCGGCCCCCACCTGGTGCAGCCCCCCGTGGTACTCGCACCCATGGCAGGGATCACGAACGCACCGTTCCGCACCCTGTGCAGGGAGTTCTCGGGCGGCAAGGGCCTGTTCGTGAGCGAGATGATCACGACGCGGGCGCTGGTCGAGCGCAACGAGAAGACGATGCAGCTCATCCACTTCGACGAGACCGAGAAGCCTCGCTCGATCCAGCTGTACGGGGTCGACCCGGCCACCGTCGGCAAGGCCGTCCGCATGATCGCGGAGGAGGACCTCGCCGACCACATCGACCTGAACTTCGGCTGCCCGGTCCCGAAGGTGACCCGCAAGGGCGGCGGCTCGGCGCTCCCGTACAAGCGCAATCTGCTGCGGGCGATCCTCAAGGAAGCGGTCTCGGGAGCGGGTGACCTGCCGGTCACCATGAAGATGCGCAAGGGCATCGACGACGACCACATCACGTTCCTCGACGCGGGCCGCATCGCGGTCGAGGAGGGCGTCACGGCGATCGCGCTGCACGGGCGCACGGCGGCCGAGCACTACGGCGGCACGGCGGACTGGGACGCCATCGCGCGCCTCAAGGAGCACGTCCCCGAGATCCCCGTCCTCGGCAACGGCGACATCTGGTCGGCGGACGACGCGCTGCGCATGGTCCGCGAGACCGGGGTCGACGGTGTGGTCGTGGGGCGTGGCTGCCTCGGGCGGCCGTGGCTGTTCGCGGATCTGGTGGCGGCGTTCGAGGGCCGCGAGGAGCGGGTCCGGCCGACGCTGCGGGTGGTGGCCGACGCGATGGTGCGGCACGCCTCGCTGCTCGGTGAGTGGTACGGAAAGGGAGGGGCGGACCGTAGGTCCTCGGTTGAGGGTGGCGGTGGGAGACGGGAGGGAGAGTCGCGCGGGGTCATCGACTTCCGCAAGCACGTGGCCTGGTACCTCAAGGGTTTCGCGGTCGGTGGCGAGCTGCGCAAGCGGCTCGCGACCACCTCGTCCCTGGAGGAACTCCGTTCCGGGCTCGACGAGTTGGACCTCGACCAGGGGTGGCCGGCCGGTGCGGACGGGCCTCGCGGCCGTACGTCGGGCAATGGCCGGGTGGTCCTGCCGGACGGGTGGCTGAAGGATCCGTGGGACTGTGCGGGGGTCTCCGAGGACGCGGAACTCGACACGTCTGGGGGGTGACGGGTCTTCCGTTGCGCGGCACCGTGGTTGCGCTCTCGGGGCTCTGCCCCGGACCCCGCGCCTCAATCGCCGGCGGGGCTTGATCATGCCGACCGAGCCTTGGTAAGCCGTGCCTCAGCCGCCTACCGCCGTGAGCAGCGCCAAGGGTGTTGCCGCTGAGCGGGATTCGCGGGTGCACGCGTGGGGGTACGGCACCGGGGCCGGGTGGGCCGAGCGGGGGTAGCCCGCGAAAACCTCCGGCAGGCGCCCGCCGCAGGCGCTCGCCGCGATGAGGGACTCCGCCACCACCCGCGCCTCGTCGTGCAGCCCGTACCGGGCGAGGCCGAGGGCGATGAGCGCGTTGTCGTGCGGCCAGACCGAACCGCGGTGGTAGGAGAGCGGGTGGTACGCCGCCTGGCCGGCGGCCACCGTGCGGACGCCCCAGCCGGAGAAGAAGTCCGGTTCAAGGAGGCGGCGGCCCACCGCTTCCCCGTATTCCTTGTCGAGGAGGCCCGACCAGAGCAGGTGGCCCGCGTCCGAGGCGAGCGCGTCCAGTTGGCGGCCCTCGCCGTCCAGGGCCAGTGCGGGGAAGCCGTCCTCCGCCATCCAGAAGTCCCGTACGAAGCGGTCCCGCAGGTCCGACGCCGCCTGCGTGAGGAGATCCGCGTACACCGCGTCGTCCCACACCGTCCGCGCCAGCGTCGCCGTGCGGCGCAGCGCGTCGTAGGCGTATCCCTGCGCCCCGGCCGCCATCACGGGACCCGTCGCCCGGCCGCCGTCCGCCGAGCAGATCGCGCCGGGGGAGTCCTTCCAGTTCTGGTTGGCGAGGCCGCCCCGGTCGGCGCGGTAGACGAGATAGCCGCGCGAGGTGAGGCCGCCGTGGTCGAGCATCCAGCCCACCGCCGCCCGCGCGTGGGACTCCAGGCGTCGCGCCGGAGCCGTGTCACCGGTCTGCTCCACGTACGCGCCCAGCAGCACCAGGAACAGCGGCGTCGCGTCCACCGAGCCGTAGTAGCGGCCGAAGGGGACCTGCCCGAAGTGCGCCAGCTCGCCGTGCCGCACCTCGTGCACGATCTTGCCTGGCTGGGCCACCGCGCCCGCCGCCGGTTCGGTGGCCTGCGTCGCGGCCAGGACGGGGAGCGTCGCCGCGGCCAGTTCCGGCCGGTACGGCAGCGCGAAGAGCGAGGTCAGGGCCGCGTCCCGGCCCAGCAACGTCAGGAACCACGGCACCCCTGCCGCCGGCACCAGATGCCGCTCCCCGTCGGGACCGGCCGCCGGGACCCGCAGCACCGCGAGATCGGCGAGACCCCGCGTACAGGCGTCCGCGAGCCCGGGCCACGCGCCCGCCAGCTCGACGCCCTCCGTGAACTCCCGGACGGTATCGGCCAGTTCGGCCGCCACGGCCGCTGGGCTCGCCGCCGCCCGGACCGGGCCCGCCCCCGAGGGGCGCGCCACGACCCGCAGCGTCAGTTCCGCGCCGCCCTGCCCCACGAGGTCAAGGGTCCACACGAGACGGCGCGCCCCGGTCCCCGTCTCCTCCACCGCGTCCGGCGCGGGCTCGGCCGTCACCGTCGTCGACGAGCGCCAGTCGCCCCGCGCGTACGTGAACTCCACGCCGTCGTCGAGGACTTCGCGCGTGCGGACCGCCCCGGTCTTCACATACGTACGGAGGTCGGAGCGCAGCTCGAACTGGTCGGTGAAGTCGGCGTCCACCGTGAGCGCGATCCGCACCGTCGTCGGCACCGGCCGGTTCGAGACGACCTTCAGGAGCTCCACGAACGAGCCCTCCGCCACCGCCTGTTCGCGGAACAGCGTGTACGCCGACGGTTCCTGGCGCCCGCCGCGCGGCACGAGCACGCAGCGGCCGACGCCCTCCTCCTCGTACGACATCGGGGTGAGGACCTCCGGCGCCGCCCCGTCGACCGTGAGCTGCCAGCGGCACAGATGGCGCGCGTCTCGTACGAACAGGCCGTCCGGCGAGGAGCCGTCGCGCACCGCCGTGAGCGCGCCGGACGGGTCCGTCGCCGCGAACGTCCCACCGTGCACCAGGAGATGGCGGCCCTGCCCGTGTCCGTACCCATCCGTCATCGCGACGTCCTCTCGGCCAGCAGATCCAGCGTCAGCGCGGCCGTCCAGCCGAAGCCGCGGGCGCCGCGGCCCGCCCCCGTGCGGGGATCCACGTACTCGGCGAAGTCCGAGGCCCCGGCGACGTCGAGCATCGCGGTGCGCAAGCGCGCGGCCCGCGCGTGCTCGCCGTGCAGCCGCAGGCCGTGCTCCAGAAGCCAGTTGGTGTTGAACCAGGCCGGCCCGCGCCAGTAGCGGTGCGGATCGAAGGCCGGACCGGCGAGGTCGTAGCTGGGCGCCATCCGCACCAGATCGCCGACGCCGAAGTGCGGTCCGCACGCCGTGTCCACGAGCGAGCGCACCACCGCGTGCGGCAGCGTCGGCAGGATCAGGGGGAGGAGGCCGGAGACGCCGTACTCAGGGACGAGTCCGCCCTCGCCGCGCAGGTCACGGCAGAAGAACATCCCGGCCCGCGGGTCCCACAGCCGCCGCACCAGCGCCGCCGTCAGCCGCTCCGCGCGCGCGTGCCGCGCCGTTCCCGCGGCTCCCAGCTCGCAGGCGATCCGCGCCAGCGCGTGCTCGGAGGCCGCGAGCAGGGCGTTGAAGGACGGGTCCTCGACGGCGAACTCCCCGCCGCCGTCGGCGTATCCGGCATCCCGGTAGTCGGCCGCGAGGCGTACGTACCGCCCGTAGTCGAGGTCCGTCGGCCGGTCCCGCGCCGCGCCGTGTTCCAGGTCCGCGCGGCGGAACGAGCGGTCCGGAGCGGGGGAGACCCGGCGCAGCGGGGCGTCCCAGCACGGGCTGTTGTCCATGCCCTGCTCCCACGGGTGGATCACCGAGACGAGGCCCGCGCCGCCGTGGTCGCGGTGGTGCAGGAGGTAGCGGTGCCACGCGGCGAGGCCGGGGTACACGCGCGCCAGGAAGCCGCGGGAGCGGGACAGGCCCGGGTCCGCGCGGTGCACCAGCCAGGCGGCCAGCGCGTGCACGGGCGGCTGCACGATGCCGGAGGTCTGCACGGCGGCCGGGGCGCCCGCGGCGCGGCCCGCGGTGGAGGAGCGCCAGAAGTCGGGGCTCGGGAAGTACGCGTCGGGCGCGACGGCCGGGTTGAAGACGATGTGCGGGATCCGGCCGTCGCCCCACTGCGCGGCGAGCAGGGTCTCCAACTCGCCCTGGGCGCGCAGCGCGGAGACATGGCGCAGGCCGATCGCGATGAACGCCGAGTCCCACGACCACTGGTGGGGGTAGAGCGTGCGCGAGGGGACGGTCGAGGTCCCCGTCCAGTTCGCCGCGAGCACGTCCGCGGCGCGGTCCCGTAAGGAGGAGCGGGGCCGGGCGGGCCGCAGCGCGCCTCCGCGCCGCTCGGTCGTGTGCTCCACAGGCTCTCCCACACCCCTTCCAACGGGTGTTGGTTACGTGCTTCGCCGCATAGGGTTACGTCCATTTAACGCGCAAAACCTAGAATGTAACGCAGAGTTGATGAACGCAAGGGGGCCACGACGGCATGGCGGGGAATCAGGCGAGCGCCGGAGAGCTGCTGCACCTGGTGCGCAGCGGCAGAGCGACCACGCGAGGCGCCCTCCAAGAAGTCACGGGCCTGTCCAGGGCCACCGTCGGCCAGCGCCTCGACCGGCTCTTCCGCGCGGGCTGGCTGCGCGAGGGCGCCGCGGGGCCGGTCAACTCCCGCCTCGGCGGCCGCCCTTCGATCCACCTGGAGTTCGACGACGCGCACGCCGTGGTGCTCGCCGCCGACCTCGACACCCGGCACGCCCGCGCCGCCGTCCTGTCCCTGACCGGCGAGGTGCTCGCGGAGCACATGGACACCCTCAGCATCGAGGGCGGGCCCGAGCGGGTGCTGTCCCGACTGGGCGGCTGGTTCGGCGACCTGCTGCGGAAGGCGGACCGCGAGCCCGGCCTGGTGTGCGGGATCGGCCTCGCGGTGCCGGGGCCCGTCGACTTCGGCTCCGGCCGCGTCGTCCAGCCGCCGATCATGCCGGGCTGGGACGGCTACGACATCGTGGGCCGGCTCGCCCGCGCGGCCACGGAGGGTGCGGGCATCCCGGCGGACGTCCCGGTCCTCGTCGACAACGACGCCAACCTCATGGCGTACGGGGAGCAGCGCACCGCCCACCCCGACTGCCGCGCCTTCGCCCTCGTCAAGGTCTCCACCGGGATCGGCGCGGGCGTCGTCGTGGACGGCGCGGTCTACCGGGGCATCGACGGCGGCGCCGGCGACATCGGGCACATCCGGGTGCCGGACGGCGCGGACGCGCTGTGCAAGTGCGGCTCGTACGGCTGCCTGGCCGCGGTCGCCAGCGGCCGGGCCGTGGCGCGCCGCCTCACCGAGGAGGGCGTCCCCGCGACCTCCGGCTCGGACGTGCGCGAGCTGCTCGCCGCCGGGCACCCGGAGGCGCTGCGGCTCGCGCGGGAGGCGGGGCGCGGCGTCGGCGAGGTCCTGGCGACCGTCGTGACGCTCCTCAACCCCGGCGTTCTCATGATCGCCGGAGATCTGGCCGGAACCGCCTTCCTCACGGGAGTCCGTGAACTCCTGTATCAACGGGCGCTGCCCCGCTCGACCGCGCACCTCGACGTGGTCACCTCCCGGCTCGGTGAGCGCGCCGCGCTCATCGGAGCGGGAGCGCTGGTGGTGGAGGAGCTGTACGCCCCCGCGCGGGCCGAGCGGCGACTGGCCGCGCGAGGCCTGTGACACGCCCGTTTCGTCCCCGGAGGGGCGTCCGCATGCTGGAACGGGACCGTCCGGGAGCGGTTTCAAACGGCGTGATTCTCGCCACCCCTGATCGGGGTTGCGCTCAGATGAGCGGCTAGGGCCCGTCTGCACTTCTCCAACCCCTGGCACTCAGTGCCAATGCTCGATCGTTTACGCCCTGAACGCACAAACGAGCAGGACGCGCTCATGTGAGCAACGAAGGGGGTCTACGGGGGTAGTGCCTTCAAGTAATGAACGAAAGGTCAAGAGAGTCCCCTCCCGTCCATCGCTTTCGATCTCCTGGCGGACGGGTGGTTACGCCCGTATGACAGCTGAGTGGACGTACCCACAGGCCTTGGATCTGGGTATGTTCCTCGCCGTCAGGGCAGCCACCCGAGCCTCGAGGAGTCGAGACCCGTGTCGGAAAACAAAGATCCTCAGGTAGCGAAGTTCGTTTACGACTTCACCGAGGGGAACAAGAACCTCAAGGACCTCCTCGGCGGCAAGGGCGCGAACCTCGCCGAGATGACCAACCTGGGCCTTCCCGTCCCTCCGGGCTTCACCATCACCACCGAGGCCTGCAAGGTCTACCTCGACAGCGGCGAGGAGCCGGTGGCACTCCGTGACGAGGTCACCCAGCACCTCGATGCGCTCGAGAAGAAGATGGGCAAGAAGCTCGGCCAGGCCGACAACCCCCTTCTGGTGTCGGTCCGTTCGGGCGCGAAGTTCTCCATGCCGGGCATGATGGACACCGTCCTCAACATCGGTCTCTCCGACAAGTCGGTGCAGGGCCTCGCCAAGCAGGCCGGCGACGACCGCTTCGCCTGGGACTCGTACCGCCGCCTCATCCAGATGTTCGGCAAGACCGTCCTCGACATCGACGGCGAGCTCTTCGAGGACGCTCTGGAGAAGGCCAAGGTCGCCAAGAAGGTCACGGTCGACACCGACCTGGACGCCGCCGAGCTCAAGAAGCTCGTCACGCGCTTCAAGAAGATCGTCAAGACCGAGGCCGGGCGCGACTTCCCGCAGGACCCGCGTGAGCAGATGGACCTCGCCATAAACGCGGTCTTCGAGTCGTGGAACACCGACCGCGCCAAGCTGTACCGCCGCCAGGAGCGCATCCCCGGCGACCTCGGCACGGCCGTCAACGTCTGTTCCATGGTCTTCGGCAACCTCGGCCCCGACTCCGGCACGGGCGTCGCGTTCACCCGCGACCCGGCCAGCGGCCACCAGGGCGTCTACGGCGACTACCTGCAGAACGCCCAGGGCGAGGACGTCGTCGCGGGCATCCGCAACACCGTGCCGCTCGCCGAGCTGGAGCAGATCGACAAGAAGTCGTACGACCAGCTCATGCAGATCATGGAGACCCTTGAGAACCACTACAAGGACCTCTGTGACATCGAGTTCACCATCGAGCGCGGCCAGCTGTGGATGCTCCAGACCCGCGTCGGCAAGCGCACCGCCGGTGCCGCCTTCCGCATCGCGACGCAGCTCGTCGACCAGGGCCTGATCGACGAGGCCGAGGCCCTCCAGCGCGTCTCCGGCGCCCAGCTCGCGCAGCTGATGTTCCCGCGCTTCGACGACGAGGCGAAGGTCGAGCTGCTCGGCCGCGGCATCGCCGCCTCCCCGGGCGCGGCGGTCGGCAAGGCGGTCTTCGACTCGTACACCGCCATCAAGTGGTCGCGCTCCGGCGAGAAGGTCATCCTGATCCGCCGCGAGACCAACCCCGACGACCTCGACGGCATGATCGCCTGCGAGGGCATCCTGACCTCGCGCGGCGGCAAGACCTCGCACGCGGCCGTCGTCGCCCGCGGCATGGGCAAGACCTGTGTCTGCGGCGCCGAGGAACTCGAGGTCGACACCAAGCGCCGCCGCATGACCATCGGCGAGACCGTCGTCGAAGAGGGCGACACCGTCTCCATCGACGGCTCCACCGGCAAGGTCTACCTCGGCGAGGTGCCCGTCGTGCCCTCCCCGGTCGTCGAGTACTTCGAGGGCCGCATGCACGCCGGCGCCGACGACGCCGACGAACTCGTGGGCTCCGTGCACCGGATCATGGCCTACGCGGACCGAGTACGCCGCCTGCGCGTACGCGCCAACGCCGACAACGCCGAGGATGCGCTGCGCGCCCGCCGCTTCGGCGCCCAGGGCATCGGCCTGTGCCGCACCGAGCACATGTTCCTCGGCGACCGCCGCGAGCTGGTCGAGAAGCTGATCCTCGCCGACACGGACAGCGAGCGCGAGGAGTCCCTGAAGCTCCTCCTGCCGCTCCAGAAGCAGGACTTCGTCGAGCTGTTCGAGGCGATGGACGGCCTGCCCGTCACCGTCCGCCTGCTCGACCCGCCGCTGCACGAGTTCCTGCCCGACATCACCGAGCTGTCGGTGCGCGTCGCGCTCGCCGAGTCCCGCAAGGACAACAACGAGAACGACCTGCGCCTCCTCCAGGCCGTGCACCGGCTGCACGAGCAGAACCCGATGCTGGGTCTGCGCGGTGTCCGCCTCGGCCTCGTCATCCCCGGCCTGTTCACCATGCAGGTCCGCGCCATCGCCGAGGCCGCCGCCGAGCGCAAGAACGCCAAGGGCGACCCGCGCGCCGAGATCATGATCCCGCTCGTCGGCACCGTCCAGGAACTGGAGATCGTCCGCGAGGAGGCCGACCAGGTCATCGCGGAGGTCGAGGAGTCCACCGGCGTCAAGCTGAAGCTCGCCATCGGCACCATGATCGAGCTGCCCCGCGCCGCCCTCACGGCCGGACAGATCGCCGAGGCCGCCCAGTTCTTCTCCTTCGGCACCAACGACCTCACGCAGACGGTCTGGGGCTTCTCCCGCGACGACGTGGAGGCCAGCTTCTTCACCGCGTACCTGGAGAAGGGCATCTTCGGGGTGTCGCCGTTCGAGACGATCGACAAGGACGGCGTCGGCTCGCTCGTGAAGTCCGCCGTCGAGGCGGGGCGTGCCACGCGGCCCGACCTCAAGCTCGGCGTCTGCGGCGAGCACGGCGGCGACCCCGAGTCGGTCCACTTCTTCCACGAGGTCGGACTCGACTACGTCTCCTGCTCCCCGTTCCGCATCCCGGTCGCCCGCCTGGAGGCCGGCCGCGCGGCCAGCAGCTCCGAGGGCAGCGACCACCGCTGACCGCCGGCCGGAGCCCGTCCGGCCCCACCTGACGGGCCCTGAACTCCGGGGCCGCCGCGAGTCCCCGACCCTCACCGATTCGCGGCGGCCCCGGTATCTACGAAAGGGCGGCACCCCTGTGCGGGGGGTGCCGCCCTTTTCCGTGCGTGCGTACCCTTCGGTAACTCCCCACAGACGACGTCCCCCCGAAGGAGAGCCGACCCCATGAGCGGCTGGAGCGCGACCGACATCCCCGACCAGCAGGGCCGTACGGCGGTGGTCACCGGCGCCAACACCGGTATCGGCTACGTCACCGCACGCGAACTGGCCCGCGCGGGCGCCCACGTGGTCCTGGCCTGCCGCAGCGAGCCGCGCGGCACCGTGGCCCTGGACCGGCTGACGTCCGAAGTGTCGGGCGCGCGGGCCGAGTTCGCCCCGCTCGACCTCGGGGACCTCGCCTCCGTACGCGCCTTCGCCGAGGCCCGCCAGGACCGCCCGCTCGACCTCCTCGTCAACAACGCGGGCGTGATGGCGCTCCCGTTCGGGCGCACCGCCGACGGCTTCGAGACCCAGTTCGGCGTGAACCACCTCGGGCACTTCGCCCTGACGGGTCTGCTGCTGCCGGGTCTGCTCGCGGCGCCCGCACCCCGCGTCGTCTCCGTCTCCAGCGCGCTGCACGCCCTGGCCAACATCGACATCGCCGACCTCAACAGCGAGCGCAAGTACGGGCGTTGGGTCGCCTACGGGCGGTCCAAGACGGCCAACCTGCTGTTCGTGCACGAACTGACGCGCCGGGTGCGGGAAGCGGGCGCGCACCTCGTCGCGGCGGCCGCGCACCCCGGGTACGCGGCGACCGAACTCCAGGCGCGCAGCGCCCAGATGGAGGGCCGCAGGGGCATGGAGCGGTTCTTCGAGGTCGGCAACCGGTACTTCGGGCAGCCCGCGGCGGCCGGGGCGCTGCCGACGCTGCGCGCGGCCACGGCCCCCGACGTGCGGCCCGACGACTTCTACGGCCCGCGCGTGGCGATGTGGCGCGGCGCCCCCGTCAAGTCCTGGCGGGCGTCGTGGACGGTCAACGACGCGGCGGGGGAGCGGCTCTGGGCCGCGTCGGAGCAGCTGACCGGCGTGGACTTCAAGGCGCTGGACCGATAGGGCTCTTGGGCCGATAGAGACGTCGGGCCGGCGCCCCCTCCAGCAGGGGTGCCGGCCCGACGTCGGTCATGGTGCCGCGATCAGCTGTTGGCCTCGGCCTTGCGGCGGCGCACCACGTACACCGCGCCGGCGCCGAGCACGACAGCGGCGCCGCCCGCCAGGCCGATGGTCGGCAGGGCGGAGGAGGAGCCGGTGTGGGCGAGGGAGCCGTCCGTGGAACCGTTGCCCGAACCGGAGTTGGCGACGGGGGAGGCGCTGCCCTGCGGCTTGGGCTTGTTGCCCTCGCCGGCGGGGGTGGTGGAGTTGCCGGCGCCGACCGGGTTGATGGTGAACTCGTAGACGCCGAGGTCGCCGGTGCCGCAGGTCTCGTCCTTGTTGCCGTACGTACCGATGGCGAGGGTGGCACCGTAGCCGGCCGGGGCCGAGCGGTCGATGGACAGACGCAGCGGCAGGTCGACGTGCGCGCCCGCCTTCACGTCGTTGAACGCACCGGCGAAGTCGTCCTGCGGGACGGACTTCCACTGGCCGTTCTGCTTGGACTTGAGGTGCAGCTTGCCGCTGATGTCCTTGTCGGACTTGTCGACCGCGCCCACGGCCACGAACGGCAGCACCTCGTCGAGGGTCCGGCCGGTGTTGTTGCTCAGGCGCAGCCGGAAGTCGACGGTGGAACCGGCGGCGATCTTGGAGGGCAGGCCGGAAACGGAGGGGGCGAGTGCGGCCACGTCCGAGCACTCGGGGTCCGTGGGCTCCTCCGGGTCGCCGGGCTCGCCCGCCTCGTCCTTCGCGTCGGCGAGCGCCTTCTCGGCGGCCTGCTTCGCGGCGAGCGCGGTCTTGACGTCGTCCTGGGCCTTGTCGATCTTCCGGGCGATGGCCACCCGGTTGTCGTCGCGGGCGGTCTCGGCGGCGGTGACCTTGGCGTCGGCGGCCGTCTTGGCGGCGGCGGCCTCGGTCGCGGCGGCCTTGGCGTCGGTGAGCGCCTCCTCGGCGGCGGTCTTGGCGTCCGCGTCCTCGCCGGCGTTGGCTTCGGCCAGCTTCGCCTCCGCCGCGGTGACGGCCGCGTCCGCGGTGGTCTTCGCGGCCGCCGCGTCGTCGGCGGCCTTCTTCGCCTCGGCGACGGCGACCATGAGCGGGTGGCTCGGGTCGGTCGTGGCGTCGAACTCCTGCTGGAGCGCCTTCTCGGCCGCCACGGCCGCTCTGTACGCCTGACGCGCCTCCTTCACCGCTTTCCGCAGCTCGGATATGGAGGGCTTCTGCTCGGTCTGGGCCGCAGGCTTCGTGTCGGCGAACGCCGGAGAGACGGACAGCAGCGCGACGGGCGCGGTCACGGCGGCGACTGCGGCTGTCGCGAGAATCTGACGGATCTGCACGGGACGCCCTCTGTTCGGGTCGGAGTAAGGCGCGAATAAGCGCTGAGGCCGAGATCCTAAGGCGGTTCGAGGGCGCCCGTGCGGGGCTTTCTGTCCGGGTGTGAGCGGTGTTCTGTGCTTACTGAAGGTGAAATATGGACAGAGTGTGAAAGTTGCTCTCTATCCCTGTGTTTTCTCTGTGACTGATGTCACTGCTGTTCTCAACGCACCGCGTACGTACGGACGGCGACCTCGTCGTCGTCGAGGCACCGCCCCGTCTCCAGGTCGAAGCGCTGCTTCAGCAGCGGCGAGGCGACGAACGGCCGCCCCTGCGCCGCGCCGAGCAGCCCCCGCGAGAGCACCGACGCCCCGGTGAACGGGTCGGTGTTGTCGATCGCGTACACGCGGCCCGCGCGGTCCATGAACACCGCCGCCTGCCGGCCGTCCGGCAGCAGGACGGCGACACCGCGCCCCGAGCTGAGCCGGGCCGGCTCGCACACGACCAACGGTTCGCCGTCCACGTCGAGTTGCACGAGGGTCGTGGTGGTCGTCAGTTCAGGAGCAAGGGTCATCGGACAGCCAGTCCTTCCACGGAGGCCAGGGGAATCAGCGGCAGCTCGGGCTTGATCTGGTCGCGCTCGGGCATGAAGCGGACCGTCGGGTCGGGGGTGTCGGGGGCGTTCACGAAGGAGACGAAGCGGGACAGGCGCTCGGGGTCGTTGATGGTCTCGGACCACTCGTCGCGGTAGTGCGCGACGTGCTCGCGCATCAGCGCCTCCAGCTCGTCGCAGATGCCGAGCGAGTCGTGCACGACTACGTCCCGTACGTGGTCGAGCCCGCCGTCGATCCGCTCCAGCCAGGCCGCCGTGCGCTCCAGGCGGTCGGCGGTGCGGACGTAGAACATCAGGAACCGGTCGATGAGCCGGATCAGTTCGGCGTCGCTCAGGTCCTGGGCGAGGAGGTCGGCGTGGCGCGGTGTCATGCCGCCGTTGCCGCCCACGTACAGGTTCCAGCCGTTGGCGGTGGCGATGACGCCGAAGTCCTTCGACTGGGCCTCCGCGCACTCGCGGGCGCACCCGGAGACCGCCGACTTCAGCTTGTGCGGCGCGCGCAGGCCCCGGTAGCGCAGCTCCAGGTCGATCGCCATCCTCACCGAGTCCTGCACCCCGTAGCGGCACCAGGTCTGCCCCACGCACGACTTCACCGTGCGCAGCGCCTTGCCGTACGCGTGCCCGGACTCGAAGCCGGCGTCCACCAATCGGGCCCAGATCATGGGAAGTTGGTCGACCCGCGCGCCGAAGAGGTCGATGCGCTGACCGCCCGTGATCTTCGTGTAGAGGCCGAAGTCCCGTGCCACCTCCCCGATCACGATCAGCTTCTCGGGGGTGATCTCGCCGCCGGGGATCCGGGGCACGACCGAGTACGAGCCGTTCTTCTGGAGGTTGGCGAGGAAGTGGTCGTTGGTGTCCTGGAGGGCCGCCTGCTCGCCGTCGAGGACATAGCCGTCCGCGCCGATCGACGGGGCGAGCGAGGCGATGATCGAGCCGACGGTCGGCTTGCAGATCTCGCATCCCTCGCCGCCGCGCGCGCCCTCCCGGCCGTGCTCGTCGAGGAGCTGCGCGTACGTCGTGATCCGCTTGACGCGCACGATCTCGTACAGCTCCGAGCGGGTGTGCGCGAAGCAGCCGCACAGTCCGTCGTCACCGGACTTCGGCAGGAGCTGGCCGATGAGCTTGACGCAACTCCCGCAGCCCGTACCGGCCTTGGTGCACTTCTTCACCTCGGGCAGCGAGGTGTGCTCGCAGATCGCGCCCTTGGTGACGTTGTGGCAGGAGCAGATGACCGCGTCGTCGGGCAGCGCCTCCGGGCCGAGCTGGGCGGGGGCGCCCGCGCCCGCCGGGAGGACCAGCTGCTCGGGGGCGATCGGCGGTACAGTGCCGGTGAGCGCGCGCAGCGTCCCGTACGCCTCCGCGTCCCCGACGAGGATGCCGCCGAGCAGCTCGCCCTCGCCGCCGATGACCAGCTTCTTGTACGTGCCCGAGCGCGAGTCCGAGTAGACGACGTCGAGGCAGCCCTCGGTGGCGCCGTGCGCGTCGCCGAACGAGGCGACGTCGACGCCGAGCAGCTTGAGCTTGGTGGAGAGGTCGGCGCCGGTGAACGACGCGTCCTCGTCGGCGATGGTGCCGGCGGCCGTGAGCGCCATCTCGTAGCCGGGGGCGACGAGTCCGTAGACCCGGCCGTCCGAGGCCTGCGCGCACTCGCCGATCGCGAGGACGTCGGGGTCGCTGGTGCGGCACCGCTCGTCGACGGTGATACCGCCGCGCTCGCCGACCGTGAGGCCCATGTCGCGGGCGAGCTGGTCGCGGGGGCGGACACCGGCGGAGAAGACGACGAGGTCGGTGGCGAGTTCGCTGCCGTCGGACAGCTTCATGCCCCGTACGGCGCCCGACTCCCCGTCGGTGACGATCTCCTGGGTGCCGACGCCCGTGTGCACGTCGAGCCCCATGTCCGAGATGGTCTTCAGGAGGGCGGCGCCACCGCCCTCGTCGACCTGCACCGGCATCAGGCGCGGCGCGAACTCGACGATGTGCGTGGCGAGTCCGAGCCCTTGGAGGGCTCCCGCGGCCTCAAGTCCGAGCAGGCCGCCGCCGACGACGGCGCCGACCGTCGCGTTGTTCTTTGCGTACTCCTCGATCGCGTACAGGTCGTCGATCGTCCGGTACACGAAGCACCCGGTCGCGTCCTTGCCGGGCACCGGCGGGACGAACGGGTACGAGCCGGTGGCCAGCACGAGCGTGTCGTAGGCGACTTCGAGACCGGAGCGGGCGCGCACGGTGTGGGCCTCGCGGTCGACGGCCACCGCGGGATCGCCGACGTACAGCTCGATGCCGTGCTTGTCGATGAACTCCGGGTCGCTCATGGACAGTTCCTCGGGCGTGGTGCCCGAGAAGTACGAGGTGAGGTGCACGCGGTCGTAGGCGGGTCGCGGCTCCTCGCACAGGACGACCACGCGGTGCGTCCCGGTGAGTCCGCGCTCGGCGGCTGCCTCCAGGAAGCGCTGACCGACCATGCCGTGGCCGATGAGGACGATCGTGGGCAGTGCCTTGTCGGTCGGCATGTCAGAGGCCTCCGTCGTGAGTGAGCAGGTGCAGCAGAGGCGCGCCGACGGCGTCGTCGGCGGGCAGCGATTCGTCGGACTCCCAGGCGTGCGCGAGCGCGCCGACCGTGGCCAGTTCCCCGACCAGCACCCCGCCGACCAGCCGGTCGCCGCGCACGACGACCTTCCGGTACGTGCCGCGGGTGGCGTCGGCGAGCTGCACGATGTCGTCGCCGGGCAGCGCCTCGGTCTCGCCGAACGCGGCGAGGTCCAGCGGCCCGGCCTCATGCGGGAGGGTGAGCCGGGTGAGCGTGCGGGTGCCGGTGTACGCGGCGTCCGTGCCGGTCAGCAGGTCGGCCAGCGCGTCGGCCTGTTCCAGGGCCGGGGTCGCGAGGCCGTAGACGGTGTCGGCGTGCTGGGCGCAGTCGCCGACCGCGCGGATGCGCGGATCGCTGGTGCGCAGCGCGTCGTCGACGACGATCCCCTTGCGGACGTCGAGCCCCGCGGCCTGCGCGAGGCCGACTCGGGGACGGACACCGCAGGCGAGGACGGTGACGTCGGTCCCGAGCACGTACCCGTCGTGCAGCTCGACGCGGCGTACGTGTCCTTCGACGACGCCGACGCCGCGCACCCGGCACTCGGTGTGGATCTCCACGCCGAGGTCAGTGAGGTGGCGGCGGACGAGCTCGGAGGAGTTCGGGTCGAGCTGGCGCTCCATCAGCCGCTCGGACTGCTGGGTGAGGACCACCTGCGCGCCGCGCCGGGCGAGCGCGCGGGCCGCCGAGACACCGAGGAGCCCGCCGCCGATGACGACGGCGCGGGTGCCCTCGGCGACCGCCTCGGTCAGCGCCAGGCAGTCGTCCATCGTGCGGAACGCGTGGACGCCGCCCGGCAGTTCGGTGGCGTCCGGTGCGAACAGGCCGCGCAGCGGCGGAAGTACGGGGTTCGAGCCGGTGGCGAGGACGAGGGTGTCGTAGCCGACCTCGTCCCCGTTCTCGCACTGCACGAGCCGCCGCTCGCGGTCGATCCGGACGGCGCGGGTGCGCAGGTGCGGCCCGGTGGCGCGGGGCAGCTCGATGACCTCGGGGGCGTACGTCCCGGCCAGCACCTCGGCGAGCAGCACGCGGTTGTACGGGGCGTGCGGTTCCTCGCCGATCAGCGTCGCGCGCCCGCCGAGGCGGTGGGCGACGCGGGTGCCGGCGAGGCCGGTGCCGATGACGACGACGCGGCCGGGGCCGGTGCCGGGTCCGGTCGTGGCGCCGTCCTGCTCGTACGGTGCGGTCATGCATCGCAGACTGCGGGGCGGGTGTTTCCCGGTGGCGTCCCGATGGTTTCCCGGGGGGAACGGTGGGCTCAGCGGGGCCGGTGGGCGGATGTGAGGGGATCGTGGGTGGCTCGCGGGCGGCTTAACCCGTGTTCAGTCCGTCCTCAAGGGCGCCTTAAGGATCGGCAGTACGGCGCTGACCAGCCGGAATCCGGGTCCTGCCGAGCCTAGTGTGCCGGTCGTGACCACCAAGCCCTTCGACCCCGAACTCGCCCGCTACCCCGCTCTGGCGTCCTACCGCAGCCAGACCGAGAAGCCCCGCAAGGCCCCGCCGATCCCGCCGCGCCCCCGCAGGGCACCCCGCGTGCGGCCCGCCGCGCCCGCCCGGCTCACCCCGCACGGGCTGCGCGCCGGGATCCGCGCGGGCGCGCTCCTCGTGACCGCCCTGTGGCTGGCGCAGGTCCGCCCGTCCACACGGATCGACGCGCTGTTCACGACCGGCGCCCACCTCACCGGCCTGCTCGCCGGGTACGGGATCCTGGTCATGCTCTTCCTCATGGCCCGAGTGCCCGCCGTCGAGCACGGCATCGGCGCCGACCGCCTCGCCCGCCACCACGCGCGCGGCGGCCGCCACGTCCTCACTCTCTGCGCCGCCCACATCGTGCTCGCCCTGTGCGGTTACGCGGCGCACACCGGGGCCGACCTGTTCGGCACCGTCACCGAGCTGCTCGGCTACCCGGCGCTCGCCGCCGCGGCGGCCGGCACCGCGCTGTTCGCCGTGGTCGGCGTCAGCAGCGCCCGCGCCGTCCGCCGCCGCGTCGGGCACGGCACGTGGCGGGGGCTGCACCTGCTGACGTACGTCGCCGCGGGGCTGGCCTTCGCGCACCAGCTCCCCGGCCCGGACATCGCGTCGAACCCCGTCGCCCTCGGCCTGTGGTCATTGCTGCACGCCACCGTCGCGGTGCTGCTGGTCTGGTACCGGCTCGTCGTGCCGGTGCGGCAGGCGCTGCGGCACCGGCTGCGGATCGTCGACGTACGGCAGGAGGGGCCCGGCGTCGCCTCGGTCCTGATGCGCGGCACCGACCTGGGGCGGCTGTGCGCGGAACCGGGCCAGTTCTTCCGCTGGCGGTTCCTGACACGGCGGTTGTGGCACACGGCGCTCCCCTTCTCCCTGTCGGCGCCGGTCGACGGGGACCACGTCCGGATCACGGTGAAGGCGGTCGGCGACCACACGCGCAGGGTGCGGAGGCTGCGTCCTGGGGTACGGGTGGTCGCGACCGGCCCGTTCGGCGCGCTCACCGCGCACCGCCGCACCCGCCGCAAGGTGCTGCTGCTGGCCGGGGGAGTGGGCATTACGCCGCTGCGGGCGCTCTTCGAAACGCTCCCCGGCGACCCCGGGGACATCACGCTCCTCTACCGCGCGAGCACCACCGAACACCTCGTCCTGCGCGAGGAGCTGGAATCCATAGCCCGCACCCGAGGAGCGGCCCTGCACTACCTCCTCGGCTCCTCCGGCACGTCCTTCGACCCGCTGGCCCCGCAGTCGCTGCGCGCACTGGTGCCCGAACTGCCGGACCACGACGTCTACTTGTGCGGACCGCCCGGGATGACGGAGGCGGCGACGGCGGCGCTGGTGAGGGCGGGCGTCCCCGAGCCCCGCATCCATGCGGAGTCCTTCACGTACTGACGCACGTACTGGCCATGTCCGCCCCCTCCGGAGAAGAGAAGACCCGCCTCATGGGCCGCCACACCAGACCCACCCGCACCGCACACGCCCCCACGATCCAGGCCCGCCGCATGCTCACCGCCGGGCTCGCCTCGGCCAGCGCCCTGGTCGCGACGTGCCTCGCGCTGACCGTCGCGCCGGCAGCGCCCCCGGCCCCGGACCGGTCCGTCCCACATACCGGTACGGAACCCTCAGATCAACCTCAGCCTTCCGGGGGCCCCGGAGTCGTGCAGGCATCCCACCCATAGAGTCCTGATCATGCCTGACATATCCCTGACCACCGTCGTCGTCCTGTGTATCGCCGCGCTCGCGGCGGGCTGGGTCGACGCGGTGGTGGGCGGCGGCGGACTGCTCCTGCTCCCGGCCCTCCTCCTCGGCCTGCCGAACTCCGCCGCGGCGGGCCACGCCCTCGGCACCAACAAGGCGGTGGCCATCGTCGGCACGACCGGCGCGGCCGTCACGTATGCCCGCAAGGCCCCCGTCGACGTACGCCTCGCGGTGCGCATCGGCGTCGCGGCCCTCGCCGGATCGACCTTCGGCGCGCTGCTCGCGACGGGCATGAGCACGGAGGTGCTGAAGCCGATCGTGATGGTGGTGCTGGTGGCGGTGGGCGCGTTCGTGATCTTCCGCCCGTCGTTCGGCACGGCGCCGACCGCCGTCCCGGCCTCGCCCCGCCGGATCTGGGCCGCCATCGGCTTCGCGGGCCTCGGCATCGGTTTCTACGACGGCCTGATCGGCCCGGGAACCGGCACGTTCCTCGTCCTCGCCCTGACCGCGATCCTCCACCTCGACCTGGTGACGGCCTCCGCCACAGCCAAGATCGTCAACTGCTGTACCAACGCGGGTGCGCTGGCGATGTTCGCCTGGAAGGGCCAGGTCTACTGGCAACTCGCGGGCCTGATGGCGGTGTTCAACCTGGCGGGCGGCATGGTGGGCGCGCACACGGCCCTGAAGCGGGGCGCGGGCTTCGTACGAGTGGTGCTGCTGACGGTGGTGTGCTCGCTGGTGGTCAAGATGGCGTACGAGCAGTGGGTGGCGTGAGGACGACGGCCTCGACGAATGCGGTGAACGCGGGGGCGGGGAAGGTGAGCGCGCCGCGGGTGGGGGCCTTGGAGTCGCGGATCGCTACGCGGGCTTGGCGTTCCGCGATCTCCACGCACGAGTCGCCGTCGCCGGGCCCCGAGTAGGACGACTTCCACCAGTTGTCGGGGGTTTCCATAGGGTGCCTCACAGCTCTTTCATGATCCTGCGGATGAGGTCGCGTGACCGATCCGGGGTGAGTGACATTGCCTCCACTTTACGGAAGAGCGTTCGAAACGCGTCGAGTTGGGCCTCGGAATCAATGAGTGCGGCCCCGTGGGGTGCGTCGCGAACGACGGTGTCCAGCTTGGGGATCGGACCGCCTATGTGCGTCGTGGTGCTCGCCGCACCTGCGAACCCTTGCAGGGTGAAGGGGATGACGCGCACGCTGACGTGGCCTGCTTCCGAGCGTGCGAGGAGGCTGGCGAGCTGGGCCTGTGATGCGGCGCGGTCATTGACCATGATGTGCAGTGCCGCCTCGTGGACCACCGCCTCGTACGGGATGGGCTCCGGGCCCTCGAGGAGCACCTTGCGCTGCATCCGGTGCCGAACTCGCAACTCGACATCCTCCTCCGGGAGTTCGGGGACCCGGAAGGTGTAGACGGCGCGGGCGTAGTCCTCCGTCTGGAGAGGTCCGGGGATGAACAGGAACTGGACCTCCCGCAGGAACGACGCGTGATGCTCCAGCTCGGACAGGTCGAGGAACGGCGTGGGAAGTGAACCGCGGTACTCCTCCCACCACCCCCGCGTCCGGTCGCCGGCCATTGCGGCGAGGGCGTCGACCAAGTCCTGGTCCGTGCAGGAGCAGTGTGCGGCGAGCCGTCGTACGCGCTCCTCGCTGACGCCCGCGGTCCCGGCCTCGATCTGACTGATCTGGGCTGAGTCGGTTCCGAGCAGTTCGGCCGCCGCGATCCCTTTGAGGCCCGCAGCCTCGCGCAGTTTGCACGGTCCCAAATTGTGGCCATGCCGTCAGCGGCGCACCGCACACCGTGTGGATTGACGGGTGCCGGAAGCGCACCGCTTCGCCGTGCCACGGCGGATGTGACATGCCACCGGTCGCCGTTTCGCGAACCCACCCCCACCTCGACGGAGTTGACGCCCCATGCCCGAAGCCGAACCGTGGGAGTACAGCCTCTACATCCCCAACGACCCCCGCGCCGTGCCGATCTGCCGCCGCACGCTGCGACTGATCCTCACGATGCACGGCCTGATCCGCCTGGCGGATGCCGCGGAGCTGCTCGTCGCCGAGCTGGTCGGCAACGCCGTGCGGCACACGAAGGGGCCCGCGGCGTTGCGGTTGCGCTGTGCGGGTGGCGTGCTGCGCCTCGGCGCGTGGGACACCGACAACGAAGAACTGCTTCTTCCGGAACCCCGTCGCCGAGGGCCTGCGCGAAGAGGGCCGCGAAGAGGGCCGCGAGGAAGGCCGGATCGAGGACCGGGCCGAGATGACCCTGCGGATTCTGGAGTGGCGGGGCATCCCCGTGCCCGACGATGTCCGTGAACGCGTGATGGCGTGCACGGACGGCGACCAGTTGACGGTGTGGGCCGAGCGGGCCGTGCATGTGATGGAGGCCCGGGGGCTGTTCACCGGGTGATGGCCAGTCGGGGGATCTGACGGACGACGAGTGGGCTGTACTCGAGCTGCCGTTGCCGGTGAGCAACAACCGGTGGGGCCGTTGGCCGTCGACGGCCTCGGACAGCCGTTCCCAGAAGCAGCGCGAGCGAGGCCGCACTTCCGGCCAGTACGAGAAGTCAGAGGCCCAGGGCTACCGGCTGCTCGTCAAGTGGGCGAAGACGACCACGTTGCCCTGGTAGCCCGTCTTCCGGGAGTACGGGCCCCCGCACGTGATCACCCGGAGTTCGGGGCGGCGGGCCGCGCCGTAGACCTTCGTGTCGGGGAAGTGCCGCGCGTCGTAGACCTCGACCGTGTCGACCGTGAACACCGCCACCGAACCGTCCCGCCGCCGCACCTCGATCGTGCGGCCGCGTTCGAGCGAGCCCAGGGCGTAGAAGACGGCCGGGCCGCGCGCGTTGTCGACGTGGCCCGCGACCACCGCCGTGCCCGTGTCGCCGGGTTTGGTGCCCGACTCGTACCAGCCCGCGAGGTTCTTCCTGTCGGCCGGAGGCACGTCGAGGCTGCCGGAGCGGGTCAGGTCCAGGCCCATCAGCGGGGCGTCGACGACGATGGACGGGATGCGGATGCGGTCCGGCGGGGACGGGGCCAGGGGAGCGGCGGCGGGCGCCTCGCGGTCCCGGTCGACGCGGGCCTGCGCGGCGGAGGGCTGGGGCGGCGGCTGCCCCTCCGCGCCGCTGGCGAGGAGCCAGGCCCCGGTGGCGAGGGCCAGGGCGGTGGCCGCACCTGTGGCGGCGTTGGCACGGTTCGTGGCACGCGTGCGCGGGCCGGTGCGCGTGGGCTTGCGCATGGGGGCTGGGGTTCCTCGCAGTTCGTCACTCGATCACGGGGCGGGGTGGTGCGGGACCGGACCTCAGAAGCGGTCGCCGCGCGCCCTGCGATGCAGCAGCCAGGTGCCGCCCGCGGCAGCCAGCGCGAGCGCCGCGACGCCCGCGGAGGTCCGCGTGGGCTCGGGGCCCAGCGCACCGCCGACGCCCGTGTCCACATGGCCCTTGGGGAGCTGGGCCACCGAGGCGCCGGAGCCGGTCACGGAGACGATGAGGTCGCCCGTCACCTCGGGGCCGCCCGCACACCGCGCGACGATCTCGTACGTTCCCGGCTGCGCCGACACGGGGATCCGGAAGCGGCCCGTGGCGTTCGACGCGCCCGGGTCGCCCGTGTCCGGCGCCAGCGTGAAGGTGCCCGCGCCGACCGCGCTGGCGTCGCCGGCCGCCGTGTCGCTCCCGCCGCACGCGGTGGTGTCCACCGTGACCCGGTCGCCCGGTGCGGCCGTCGCCGGGTAGACCTCCAGGCCGCCCTGCGCGGCGGTCGCGGGGACGCCGACGCCGAGCACCGTCGCGGCGGCCGCGGTGGTGAGGAACGCCGCCGCGGTCAGCGGTCGGCCCATGCCCCTGCGCACGCGCATCGTCCAAGCTCCTTCGCGGGCGTCGGGCGCGCCCTGCCAAGGACGAGACAAGTGCCAGTCGGGCCCGGCCGCCTCCTGATGTGATGTCAGGAGGGCCGCGCGGAGCACCCTTCTGACGGTCCGACGGGTACGTTCCAGCAGGTCACCGGCGTGTCCGCCGGAAAGTATCCGAAAGGAGCGGGGAGGCGTGCGACCGGGTGACGGAGTCGGCACGCGAGTGATGCTCCATCAGTTCACGGACACCGCCGACCAGGTGGCCGCCACCGCCGCGTACTCCTTGCCGCCCGACCCGTACAGGTCCTTGGCCGCCTTCAGGGTGGCCGTGCGTGCGCCCTTGTAGTCCGTCGAGGACGTCATGTAAATGGTCAGCGCGCGGTACCAGATCTTGCCGAGCTTCTCCTTGCCGATGCCGGTGAGCTTCGACTTGTCGCACGTGGGGCTGTCGTCGCGGACGCCGCCGACCGTCTTCGGGCCGCTGCCCTCGGCGAGCAGATACGCGAAGTGGTTCGCGACGCCGGAGGAGTAGTGCACGTCGAGCCCGCCGACGTTCTTGTTCCAGCAGTCCGCCGACTTGCCGTCCATGCTCGGCCTGTCCATGAAGCGCAGCGCCGCCGTCTTCGCGCCGGGCTTGACGATCTTCTCGCCGATGAGCCAGTCGCCGGGGTCGGAGGCGTTGTTCGCGTGGAACTCGACGAGAGCCCCGAAGATGTCGGAGGTCGCCTCGTTGAGGCCGCCGGACTCGCCGGAGTAGGTGAGGGCCGCGGTGGACGAGGTGACGCCGTGGGACATCTCGTGGCCCGTGACGTCGAGGGCGACCAGCGGGCCGAACGTCTTGCCGTCGCCGTCGCCGTACGTCATGCAGAAGCAGTTGTCGTCCCAGAAGGCGTTGTTGTAGTCCTTGCCGTAGTGGACGCGGTTGTACGAGCCCTTGCCGTCGTCGGCTATGCCTATTCGGCCGTGCACGTCCTTGTAGTAGTCCCAGGTCTGGTCCGTGCCGTACTGAGCGTCCACGGCGGCCGTGCTCCGGTCGGCGGTCTTTCCGGTGCCCCAGTGGTTGTCGGCGTCCGTGTAGACCTTGGCCGGGGCGCGCTCCAGGCAGATGCCGAGGACGCAGGTGTCGGTCTTGTTGCCCGCGTCGCCGGTGTAGGTGTTGCCGCGGGTGGCGTCGTTGAGCTCGTAGCCGCCCGAGGAGGCGCGGCTGGTGGTGAGGGGGACGGTGCCGGAGTAGAGGGAGCGGCCGTCGCCCGTGGCGGTTTCGAGGCTGTCCCAGGAGTCGATCCCGGCGCCGGTGATGGCGTCGGTGAGGACCGTACGGGCCGTGGGATTGCCGAGCGAGTCCTTGGCGGCGGCGGTCGTGCGCCAGGCCAGTTTGGGACTGCCGTGCAGGGCGTCCACGACGAGTTGCGGCTTGGCCACGAGGCTGTGCAGCACGGCGCCGGGGTTGGCCTCGCGCAGGAGCGACGTGGCGAGGTCCGCGGCCCTGGGGGCGGACAGGCGGGGCGTGGTGCTGGGGACGGAGACGCTGCCGGGGACGGCGCGGTCGGTGCCCTCGTACGTGCCGTCGGCCGCCTCATGGACGACGAAGTCCCCGCCAAGGACGGTGAGTTGGTCGTAGGTGCGGTCGTAGCGGATGTGCCGGGAGCCGTCGGGGTCGGTGATCACGTCCCGTACGGAGGTGGCCTCGGCGGAGGCGGGGGCCGCCGTCGCCGTGGGGGCGAGGGCGAGGGTGGCGGCGAGGAGGGTGGCCAGGGCGGTGATGGTCCGTACGGGTCTCATCAGGCGGCTCCGTGGGGACGGTGGGGCGAGGACCGGCAGGTTCCTGACGCTGATTCAGTTTTAGGGGGCCATGACAAATGGAGTCCATGGATCCGCGGTGCCGGACTTGTGAAGGTGCGGGTGGGGCCCGGTTTCGCCGTACCGGGGTTGCGGCCGCGGGGCTCTGCCCCGGACCCCGCAGCTCAATCGCCGCAGGGGCTTGAATCGGGGCTTGATGTGGCTCGCTCCACCCGTACCGCGCACACCTTGAATTCCGGCATCCGCGACGTCGGGTCGAGGGCCGGGTTGGTCAGGGTGTTGGCGCGGCCGGGGCCCGGCCAGTGGAAGGGCATGAAGACCGTGTCCGGGCGGATGGACGGCGTCACGCGTGCCGGTGCCTCCGCGTGGCCCCGGCGCGAGGTCACCGTCACCGCGTCGCCCTCGGCGATGCCCAGCCGGGCCGCGAGCCTCGGGTGCAGTTCCACGAACGCCTCCGGAGCCGCCTTGTTGAGTTCCGCCACGCGTCGCGTCTGGGCCCCCGACTGGTACTGGGCCACGACCCGCCCCGTCGTCAGGTACAGCGGGTAGGCGGCGTCCGGTTCCTCCGCCGCGGGCCGGTGCGTCACCGGCACGAACCGCGCCCGGCCGTCCTCCGTGGCGAACCGGTCGAGGAAGAGCCGAGGCGTGCCGGAGTCGTCGGACGCGGCGCACGGCCAGAAGACGCCCTCGCCCTGCTCCAGCCGCTCGTAGCTGATCCCGGAGTAGTCCGCGGGCCCGCCTTGAGACGCCCGCCGCAACTCGTCGAACACCTCCCGCGGATCCGTGGGGAAGCCCTTCTCCAGGTCGGGCGCGAGCCGCGCTGTCAGCTCCTGGAGCACGTCCAGGTCCGTACGCACCCCCGTAGGGGGTGCAAGGGCGCGGCGCCGCAGCAGCACCCTGCCCTCCAGGTTCGTGACCGTGCCCGTCTCCTCGGCCCACTGCGCCACCGGCAGGACCACATCGGCCAGTTCGGCCGTCTCGGACAGCACGACATCCGCGACCGCCAGGAAGTCGAGCGAGCGGATCCGGGACTCGACGTGTGCGGCCCGGGGCGCCGACACCACCGGATTCGAGCCCATCAGGAGCAGCGCCCGGATGTCCCCGCCCAGCGCGTCGAGGAGTTCGTACGCCGACCGCCCGGCGCCGGGCAGCGAGTCCGGGTCCACACCCCAGACCTCCGCCACATGCGCCCGCGCCGCCGGATCCGTGAGCTTGCGGTACCCGGGCAACTGGTCGGCCTTCTGGCCGTGTTCGCGGCCGCCCTGACCGTTGCCCTGACCGGTCAGACACCCGTAACCGGAGAACGGCCGGCCCGGCCGCCCCGTCGCGAGCGCCAGGTTGATCCACGCGCCCACCGTGTCCGTGCCCTTGGACTGCTGCTCGGGCCCGCGCGCGGTGAGCACCATCGCCCGCTCGGCTCCCGTGAACATGGAGGCGGCCGCCCGCAGTTGGGGCACCGGCACCCCCGTGACCCGCTCCACGTACTCCGGCCAGTGCGCCATCGCCGCCGACCGGGCCTCCTCCCACCCCCGCGTACGGTCGCGCACGTACTCCTCGTCGACCCGGCCGTCCGCCACCACCAGGTGCAGCATCCCGAGCGCGAGCGCCAGGTCGGTGCCGGGGCGGGGCGCCAGATGCAGGTCCGCCTGCTCCGCGGTGCGGGTGCGGCGGGGGTCGATCACGATCAACGTGCCGCCGTTGGACCTGAGTTCGGACAGATAGCGCAGCGCCGGCGGCATCGTCTCGGCGAGGTTCGAACCGACCAGGATCACACAGCCGGCGCGCGGAATGTCCTCCAGCGGGAACGGCAGCCCCCGGTCGAGCCCGAAGGCCTTCTGCCCCGCGGCCGCCGCCGACGACATGCAGAACCGGCCGTTGTAGTCGATCTGCGAGGTGCCGAGCACGATACGGGCGAACTTGCCCAGCGCGTACGCCTTCTCGTTCGTCAGGCCGCCCCCGCCGAACACGCCGCACGCGTCCGCTCCGTGCCCGGCACGCGCGCGTGCAAGACCGTCCGCGACCCGGTCGAGGGCCTCCTCCCAGGTGGCGGGTGCGAGCCGGCCCGTGTCGGGGTCGCGCACCAGCGGCTCCGTGAGCCGCACCCGGGAAGAGAGCACGGACGCGGCGCTCTGCCCCTTGCCGCACAGCGCGCCCTGGTTGACCGGGAAGTCCGCGCGGCCCTCGACCGCGGGGCCCGGCAGCACGTTCATGCCGCACTGCAGGGCGCAGTACGGGCAGTGGGTGGGCGTCGCCGTCGTGTTGAGCATGCCCTTGAGGGTGCACCGGGTGTGTTGCCGGTCGGCGCGCGCCCGGTTACGCGGCAGAGAAGAGCACCTCCCGGCCGCCCTACGGACGGCGTGAGGACGACGCGCCGAGCGCCTCGCGCACTCCGTGCTCCCGCGGCCCCAGGAAGTGCGGGTCCGGCCGCACCGTCGCGTCGAGCGCCGCCTTCGACGCGGCGAGCAGCTCCCGCGCCCCGCCCGCGTACCAGGTCACGTCGTGCGGTTCGGCGACCCCGAGCCCGTACGAGGTGATGCCCGCGGCGCCGCACAGTGCCACCGCGCGGCGCGCGTGGAAGTCCTGGGTGACCAGGACGGCCCGGTCGACGCCGAAGATCTTCTTCGCGCGGACGCAGGAGTCCCAGGTGTCGAAGCCCGCGTAGTCGCTGACCACGGCGCGTGACGGCACCCCGTGGCGGGTCAGGTACGCGCGCATGGCGTCCGGTTCGTCGTACTCCGCACGGCTGTTGTCGCCCGTGACCAGCAGGACGCGGACCTTTCCCGCGCGGTACAGCTCCGCTGCCGCGTCGAGCCGGTGTGCCAGGTACGGCGAGGGTTCCCCGTTCCACAGGCCGGCTCCGAACACCACGGCCACGTCGGTGCGGGGGACGTCCGTCATCGTCCTGAGCCGGTCCCCGGTGGAGGTGAACAACCAGGTCGCGGGCAGCAGCGCCAGCACGCAGCCGGCCATGATCGCCTGCGCCGTCCTGCGCTGGGCCTTCCTGGTACGTGGCAGACGCATTCGGGTCCCCCGGGGCAGACGTGACTCAACGCTGAATCAGACGCCCCCACCCCTCCAACGGTTCACGCCCCCGCCCCCACGCCTCGGGGCTCCGCCCCGGACCCCGCTGCTCAATCGCCGCAGGGGCTTGAAAGAGCAAGTCCCCCTGCGGCGGGTGGGAAAAATCCAGCCCGTACGGCGGGTGGGCAACATCAAGCCCCGCCGGCGATTGAGGCGCGGGGTCCGGGGCGGAGCCCGAGGGCGCAACGCCGGTGCGGCTCACCCGAGGCGGGGCCGAACGGTGAACGCGCGGCAACCCCCCGTCACCCGGCCGCAACAGCTTGGCAACCCCCACCCGGCACGATCTGTCCATGACGGACGAGTCGTACGGCCCCACGGACCACGGCACGACCCACCTGGATCACACAGTCGGCACGGCGGGACTCCTCACCATGATCAGCGACCAGCTCGGCAGCAGACTCAGCCACGTCTCCCCGCTGCGCGGCCACCGGCAACCCCCGGCCCTGGTGCTCGTGGCACACGGCAGCCGCGACCCACGGGCCCTGGCCACCGTCTCCGCGCTCGTCGAGCGGATACGCGAGCGGCGCCCCGGCCTCACCGTCCGCCTCGGCCACATCGAGCTGAACGAGCCGCTGCTCGACGACACCCTCGCCGAGCTGCCCGCCGGGCGGGCCGTCCTCGTGCCGCTGCTCCTCTCGCGCGGCCACCACGTCAAGCACGACCTGCCGCGGGCCGCCGATGCCGCGGGACACCTGCGCACCCGCGTCGCCGACCCCCTCGGCCCGCACCCGCTGCTCGTCGAGGCGCTCCACGACCGGCTCGTCGAGGCCGACTGGCCGCGACGCTCCACCGACCGGGACCGCCGCCGCGGCGGAGTGGTCCTCGCCGCCGCCGGTTCCCGCGACCCGGGCGCCGCCGCCGACGTCCGCCGCACGGCCGCGCTCCTCGCCGACCGCCTCGGCGTCCCCGTGGTCCCCGGCTACGCGTCCGCCGCCGCCCCCGACATCGCCACGGCCGCCCGGTCCCTCGCCGCCCACGGCCGCGACCGGATCGCCGTCGCCTCGTACTTCACCGCCCCCGGCCGCTTCGCCTCGGAAGCCGCCGCGGTGGCGCCCGGCATCGCGGCGGCGCCCCTGGGCACCCACTCGGCCCTGGCCCGCCTCGTCCTGCACCGCTACGACCGGGCCCCGGCCACGGCCGCGTACGCCGACGTGGCGCGTACCGCGTCCGTCTGAGCCACCGCAGGTCCCGATTGTCAGCGGCTGCCCGTACTGTCGGGCCATGGAAGACAGCGTAGGCAGTGACACGTACGACGAGGCGGCCGTCGAGCGCTGGGCACCCGAGCCCGACAAGCGCCCGGGGCGCACGGCGTTCCAGCGCGACCGGGCCAGGGTGCTGCACTCGTCGGCGCTGCGCCGCCTCGCCGGCAAGACCCAGGTCGTCACGCCGGGCACCCGCAGCCGGCACTGGGACGCGAGCCCGCGCACCCGCCTCACGCACTCCCTCGAATGCGCCCAGGTGGGGCGCGAGTTGGGCGCCGCGCTCGGCTGCGACCCCGACCTCGTCGAGACGGCCTGCCTGTCGCACGACCTGGGCCACCCGCCCTTCGGGCACAACGGCGAGCAGGCGCTCAACGAGGTGGCGGAGGACTGCGGCGGCTTCGAGGGGAACGCGCAGTCGCTGCGCCTGCTCACCCGCATCGAGCCCAAGCGCTTCATCCGCAGCGCGGAGTCCGGCGAGCTGACCAGCGTGGGTCTGAACCTGACGCGGGCCGCGCTGGACGCCGCGACGAAGTACCCGTGGCCGCGCGGCGAGCACCCCAGTGATCCCGAGTCCCAGAAATTCGGGGTCTACGAGGACGACCGGCCGGTCTTCGACTGGATCAGGAAGACGTCCCCGGGCCGCCGCACCTGCTTCGAGGCGCAGGTCATGGACTGGTCGGACGACGTGGCGTACTCCGTGCACGACCTGGAAGACGGCCTGCACGCAGGGCACTTGGACCCGAACATGCTGCACGCGGAGCCCGAGCGCGCCGACATCTTCGCGGTCGCCGTCGGCCGCTACGTGCCCGAGGGCACGGATCCCGCCGAGCTCGCCGCCGCCCTCGACCGGCTCCTCGACCAGGAGTGGTGGCCGCACGGCTACGACGGCACCGCGGTCGCCCAGGCCCGGCTCAAGGACGCGACCAGCCAGCTGATCGGGCGGTTCTGCCTCGCCGCGGAGGGCGCGACACGCGCGAGACACGGCACGGGCCGTTTGACTCGCTACGCGGCGGAGCTGGTGGTGCCGCGCGCCGCCCGGTACGAGTGCGCGGTGCTCAAGGCGGTCGCCGACCGGTATGTGATGCAGCGCCCCCAGCAGGAGCGGCTGCGGGCCGATCAGCGCGTCGTGGTCGCCGAGTTGGCGCAGGCCCTGACCTCCCGCGCGCCCGAAGGACTCGACCCGCAGTTCCGCGCGCTGTTCGTGGCCGCGCCCGACGACCGCGCGAAGAAGCGCGTGATCGTCGATCAGATGGCCTCGCTGACCGACGCCTCGGCGCGTTCCCTTCATGCGCGGCTCACCGTCGGCGGGGATCATCGAGGGGGAGACGCGACCACTGGGCGTGACGAAAAGATGCCCTGATCGGGCCACGCCCCCTTCCCGCATTACGCTGCGTGCGGGACGCTCGCATATGACGGCATGGCAATGAGGAGGCATCAAGTGGTCGACGCGGACCAGACGTTCGTCATCGTCGGGGGAGGGCTCGCAGGAGCCAAGGCCGCCGAGACGCTCCGCTCGGAGGGGTTCACCGGGCGGGTGATCCTCATCGGTGACGAACGGGACCACCCGTACGAACGGCCGCCCTTGTCGAAGGGCTACCTCCAGGGCAAGGAGGAGCGCGACAGCGTCTTCGTCCACGAACCGGCCTGGTACGCGAGCAACGACATCGAGCTGCACCTCGGCCAGACGGTCACCACGATCGACCGCGCCGACAAGACCGTGCGGCTCGGCGAGGGCACCGTCGTCCGCTACGACAAGCTGCTGCTCGCCACCGGCGCGGAGCCGCGCCGCCTCGACATCCCCGGCACGCACCTCGCGGGCGTCCACCACCTGCGCCGCCTGGCCCACGCCGAGCGCCTGAAGAACGTGCTGGCCTCGCTCGGCAGGGACAACGGACATCTGGTGATCGCCGGCGCCGGCTGGATCGGCCTGGAGGTCGCCGCGGCCGCCCGTGAGTACGGGGCGGAGGTCACCATCGTGGAGCCCGAGGCCACGCCGCTGCACTCCGTGCTCGGCCCCGAGCTCGGCCAGATCTTCGCCGAGCTGCACGGCGACCACGGCGTCCGCTTCCACTTCGGCGCCCGGCTCACCGAGATCACCGGACAGGACGGCATGGTCCTCGCCGCCCTCACCGACGACGGCGAGGAGCACCCGGCGCACGACGTGCTGGCCGCCATCGGCGCCGCCCCGCGCACCGCGCTCGCCGAGGCCGCGGGCCTCGACCTGGCCGACCGGGCGCACGGCGGCGGCATCGCCGTGGACGCCACGCTGCGCACGTCCGACCCGGACATCTACGCGGCGGGCGACGTGGCGGCGATCCAGCACCCGCTCTTCGACGACCGGCTGCGCGTCGAGCACTGGGCGAACGCGCTGAACGGCGGCCCGGCCGCGGCCCGCGCCATGCTCGGCAAGGACGTCAGCTACGACCGCGTGCCGTACTTCTTCTCCGACCAGTACGACCTGGGCCTGGAGTACTCGGGCTGGGCGCCGCCCGGCTCGTACGATCAGGTGGTGCTGCGCGGGGACGCCGGCAAGCGCGAGTTCATCGCGTTCTGGCTGAAGGACGGGCAGGTCCTCGCGGGGATGAACGTGAATGTGTGGGACGTCACGGAGCAGATCCAGCGGCTGATCAGGTCCGGGGCGCGGCCCGGCGTCGAGCGGCTCTCGGACCCCTCGGTTCCCCTCGGTGATCTTGTCGAACAGTGACAAACGACCTTGTGGAGCGGTGACGGGAGTGTCAGAGGGGCACCGTAGACTTGCCGCGTGGCAGGCAGGATCAATGACGAGGACGTGAAGGCGGTTCGGGACGCGGTCCCGATCGACGCCGTGGTGTCCGAGTACCTGCAGCTGCGCAACGCGGGCGGCGGAAACCTCAAGGGTCTGTGCCCGTTCCACGACGAGAAGTCGCCTTCCTTCCAGGTCAGCCCCAGCAAGGGCCTGTTCCACTGCTTCGGCTGCCAGGAGGGCGGCGACACCATCACGTTCGTGATGAAGGTCGACCACCTCTCCTTCTCCGAGGTGGTGGAGCGCCTCGCCGGTCAGGCGGGCATCACGCTGCGCTACGAGGAGGGCGGGTACAACCCCACCCACCAGCGCGGCGAGCGGATCCGCCTGGTCGAGGCGCACAAGGTCGCCGCGCAGTTCTACGTCGACCAGCTGGAGTCGCCCGAGGCCGAGATCGGCCGGGCGTTCCTCGCCGAGCGCGGCTTCGACCAGGCCGCGGCCCAGCACTTCGGCGTCGGCTACAGCCCGGCGGGCTGGGACCACCTCACGCGCTTCCTGCGCGGCAAGGGCTTCAGTGACAAGGAGATCCTGCTCTCCGGGCTCTCCCAGGAGGGTCGCCGCGGCCCCATCGACCGGTTCCGCGGCCGCCTGATGTGGCCGATCCGCGACATCGGCGGCGAGGTCGTCGGCTTCGGCGCCCGCCGCCTGCGCGAGGACGACAACGGGCCGAAGTACCTGAACACGCCCGAGACGCCGATCTACCGCAAGTCCCAGGTCCTGTACGGCATCGACCTCGCCAAGAAGGACATCGCCAAGTCCTCCCGCGCGGTCGTCGTCGAGGGGTACACGGACGTGATGGCCTGCCACCTGGCGGGCGTCACGACCGCCATCGCCACCTGTGGCACGGCGTTCGGCAACGACCACATCAAGATCCTCCGCCGGCTCCTGATGGACAACGGCTCGGCCCGCGTGATCTTCACCTTCGACGGCGACGCGGCGGGCCAGAAGGCAGCCCTGCGCGCCTTCGAGGACGACCAGAAGTTCGCAGCCGAGACGTACATCGCGATCGCGCCGGACAACATGGACCCGTGCGACCTGCGCCTGGCCAAGGGCGACGAGGCGGTCGCCGACCTGGTCGAACCCCGCACCCCGCTCTTCGAGTTCGCGCTGCGCCAGATCGTCTCCCGCTACGACCTGGAGACCCCCGCGGGCCGCGCCGCCGCGCTCGACGAGGCGGCGCCCGTCGTCGCCCGCATCAAGAACAGCGCCTCGCAGCACGAGGTCGCGGTCCAGCTCGCCGGCATGCTCGGCATCCTGGACACCCAGTTCGTGGTCAAGCGGGTGGGGCAGCTCGCCCGCTGGGCCCGCGAGCGCGGCGGCCGAGGCCCCGCGCCCGCAGGCCCCGGACGCGGCGGCCCGCAGGACGCCCCCGCCGCGGCGCCGGCCCGGCCCTTCGGCGGACCGGCGCTCACCTTGCGCAACCCGGTGTTCACGACCGAGCGCGAACTGCTCAAACTGGCGCTTCAGTACCCGCAGTTGGTCTCCCCGGCCTTCGACGCGTACGGGGTCGACGAGTTCACGGCCGACCCGTACGCGGCGGTCCGGCAGGCCGTCATGGACGCGGGCGGCGCCGAGCAGGGCGTCCACGACCCGCAGCAGTACCTGGTCTCGGTGCGCGAGGCGGCGCCCGACGACGCGGTGCGGGCGATGGTGACCGAGCTCGCCGTCGAGGCCATCCGCCGCAAGACCGTCGACGAGGCGTACGCGGGAGAGCAGCTGGTCACCGTGCGCAAGCGCGCCGTCGACCGCCGGATCCGTGACGTCCAGGGCACGCTCACCCGCCTCGGCGCGGGCGGCGACCCGCACCAACTGGCCGCGGTGCAGAACGAGTTGTGGGTGTTGCAGCAGTACGGCCAAGCGCTCCGCGAACGGGGCGCCGACGCTCTTTAGCCGCGCCGTCCTCCGGCCTCGGGGCTCTGCCCCGGACCCCGCGCCTCAATCGCCGCAGGGGCTTGATCTATCAAGCCCCGCCGGCGATTGAGGCGATCTTTCAAGCCCCTGCGGCGATTGAGCAGCGGGGTCCGGGGCGGAGCCCCGAGGCGTGGGTCGACGGGGGCCGTTTGGTGTCGTTCGGACCGGGGAAAGGTGGGTAACCGTCCAGCACGGTAACCGCCCGGTCACGCACCGGACTCAAAAAGTCAACGCACGCCCCTCGTGGCGGCACTGTGTCGTACTCCACACTGGGTTGCGGTGCCTGAGTCCTCGGAGCGCGGCCGGAGCCTGGACAACGGGTCCGACACCCCCGCGGTTCCGCTCATCGCGTACGGGAAGGACGGCGGCGTGGCTGCCGTTCCCGCCCCCCTGCCGCACGCCTCAGATGCGATCACTTTGGAGGTCGCCCCCGTGCAGACCCAGACCCTCACCCAGAGCGACAGCACAGCGCAGGCCCTCGCCGATCCCGCAGCCGCGCCCAAGGGGGCCGTGCCGCAGGGCGACGTACTGGCCTCGGTGCCCGCGCAGAACCGCGTCGCGCACCAGCCCGAGGCGGAGCCGGAGGAGCCGGCCGGGTCCTCCCAGGGGTCGGTGGACCCGCCCGAGCCGGTGCGCGGCGCCCGTACCGAGAGCGGCAGCCCGTCCTCCGACCTGTTCCGCCAGTACCTGCGCGAGATCGGCCGGATCCCGCTGCTCACGGCGGCCGAGGAAGTGGAGCTCGCGCGGCGCGTGGAGGCGGGCCTGTTCGCCGAGGAGAAGCTCGCCCACGCCCCCGACCTCGACTCCCAACTGGCCCTCGACCTCGACAGGTTGGTGGTCATGGGCCGGATGGCCAAGCGCCGCCTCATCGAGGCGAACCTGCGTCTGGTCGTCTCCGTCGCCAAGCGCTACGTGGGCCGCGGACTGACCATGCTCGACCTGGTCCAGGAGGGCAATCTCGGCCTGATCCGCGCGGTCGAGAAGTTCGACTACGCCCGCGGCTACAAGTTCTCGACGTACGCGACCTGGTGGATCCGCCAGGCCATGAGCCGCGCCCTCGCCGACCAGGCCCGCACCATCCGCGTCCCGGTCCACGTCGTGGAGCTGATCAACCGGGTCGTCCGCGTGCAGCGCCGCATGCTCCAGGAGCGCGGCTACGAGCCGACCCCCGAGGAGGTCGCCGCCCACCTCGACCTGCCGCACGAGCGGGTCAGCGAGGTGCTGCGCCTCGCCCAGGAGCCGGTGTCCCTGCACGCCCCCGTCGGCGAGGAGGACGACGTCGCCCTCGGCGACCTCATCGAGGACGGCGACGCGACGAGCCCCGTGGAATCGGCGGCCTTCCTGCTGCTGCGCGAGCACCTGGAGGCGGTGCTCTCCACGCTCGGCGAGCGCGAGCGCAAGGTCGTCCAGCTCCGGTACGGGCTCGCGGACGGCCGCCCGCGCACCCTGGAGGAGATAGGCCGCATCTTCGGCGTCACGCGCGAGCGCATCCGCCAGATCGAGTCGAAAACCCTCAACAAACTCCGCGACCACGCGTTCGCGGACCAGTTGAGGGGTTACCTGGACTAAATCAAGCCCCGCTGGCGATTGAGGCGCGGGGCCCGGGGCAGAGCCCCGCGACCGCAACCCCGGCTGGGCAGCAGAATCAGTCCACCTCGGCGACCGCCTGCGCGAACTGCGCCTCGTACAACCGCTGATACGCCCCGTCCGCAGCGACAAGGGCATCGTGCGAGCCCTGTTCCACGATCGCCCCGTTCTCCATGACGAGAATCGTGTCCGCATCACGGATCGTGGACAACCGGTGCGCGATCACGAACGACGTACGCCCGGAGGCGAGCCGAGCCATCGCCTTCTGGATCAGCACCTCGGTCCGGGTGTCGACGGAGGAGGTCGCCTCGTCGAGCACCAGGATCACCGGGTCGGACAGGAACGCCCGCGCGATGGTGATGAGCTGCTTCTCACCGGCGCTGACACCCGTGCCCTCGTCGTCGAGCACGGTGTCGTACCCGTCGGGCAGCGTCCGGATGAACCGGTCGGCGTGCGCGGCCTTCGCCGCCGCCTCGATCTCCTCGCGGGTGACGCCCGCCCGTCGCCCACCACCGCCCTTGCCGGAGGCGCTGCGCGCCGCACCCTCTGATTCGGCCCCGTACGCGATGTTCTCCGCGATGGTCCCGCCGAACAGCCAGGTGTCCTGGAGGACCATGCCGATCCCGGCGCGCAGCTCCTCCCGCGACATCTTCGCGATGTCGACGCCGTCGAGCGTGATGCGCCCGCCCGTGACCTCGTAGAACCGCAGCAGCAGATTGACGAGCGTGGTCTTGCCCGCGCCCGTCGGCCCGACGATCGCCACCGTGTGACCGGGGTCCGCGGTGAGCGACAGGTCCTCGATGAGCGGCTTGTCCTTCTCGTAGCGGAAGGCCACGTGCTCGAACTCGACGTGCCCGCGCAGGTGGTCCGGCTTCTCGCCGGGCACCGGCTCCGCCGACTGCTCCTCGGCGTCGAGCAGTTCGAAGACCCGCTCGGCCGTGGCGACACCCGACTGCACCAGGTTCGCCATGGACGCGACCTGTGTCAGCGGCATCGAGAACTGGCGCGAGTACTGGATGAAGGCCTGGACGTCCCCGATGGACAGCGAGCCGCTGGCCACCCGGAGACCGCCCACCACGGCCACGAGCACATAGTTCAGGTTCGAGATGAAGAACATCAGCGGCTGCATGATGCCGCTGTTGAACTGCGCCTTGAACGCGGCCTGGTACAGCTCCTCGTTCTGCTCGGCGAACTGGTCGGCGGACTCCTGCTGCCGGCCGAACACCTTCACCAGGTTGTGGCCGGTGTACATCTCCTCGATGTGCGCGTTCAGTGCGCCGGTCGCCCGCCACTGCTGCACGAACTGCGGCTGCGAACGCTTGCCGACCTTCGCCGCGACGAACACCGACAGCGGCACCGTCACGAGCGCGACCAGCGCGAGCAGCCAGGAGATCCAGAACATCATCGCGAGCACGCCGATGACGGTCAGCAGCGAGTTGAGCATCTGCCCCATCGTCTGCTGGAGCGTCTGCCCGAGGTTGTCCATGTCGTTGGTCGCCCGGCTCAGCACCTCGCCGCGCTTCTGCTTGTCGTAGTACGACAGCGGCAGCCGCGACAGCTTGTCCTGCAACTCGGCGCGGAGCTGCCCCACCGCCAGGTTGATCGTCCGGTTGGCGAGCCGTGTGCCGATCATCATCGTCAGACCCGCGACCGCGAACACGGCGAGGCCGAGCAGCAGCACCTCGCCGATCGCGGTGAAGTCGACGCCCTGGCCCGGGGTGAAGTCGACGCTGCCGAGCATGTCGGCCATGCCGCCGTCACCCTTGGCCCGCAGGCCCTCGACGACCTGTTCCTTGGTCTGCCCGGCCGGCATCCGCCCGCCGATGATCCCGCCGAACAGCAGGTCGGTGGCGCGCCCGAGGATCTTCGGTCCGACCACCGAGAGGCCGACGCTGATCACGACGGAGACGAGCACCCCGATGACCGCCGCGCGGTGTGCGGCGAGCCGCTTCAGGAGGCGTTTGCCCGACCCCTTGAAGTCCATCGAACGCGAACCGGGCGCACCGGCCGCCATTCGCCCCATGGGCCCACTCATCAGGCGGCCTCCGCTTCCGTCAGCTGGGAGAGAACGATCTCCCGGTACGTCTCGTTGTCGGCCATCAGCTCGTGATGGCGTCCGGTGCCGACGACGCGGCCCTCGTCGAGCACGATGATCGTGTCGGCGTCGCGGATCGTCGCGACCCGCTGGGCCACGATCACCACGGTCGCCTCCGCCGTCTCCTCGCCGAGCGCCCGGCGCAGTGCCGCGTCGGTCGCGTAGTCGAGCGCGGAGAACGAGTCGTCGAAGAGGTAGATCTCCGGCCGCTGCACGAGCGTGCGCGCGATGGCGAGGCGCTGGCGTTGACCGCCGGAGACGTTGGTGCCGCCCTGGGTGATGGGTGCGTCGAGTCCGCCTTCCAGCTCGCCGACGAAGCCCTTGGCCTGCGCCACTTCCAGCGCGTGCCACAGCTCCTCGTCGGTGGCGTCCGGGCTGCCGTAGCGCAGGTTCGTGGCGACCGTGCCGGAGAACAGGTAGGGCTTCTGCGGTACGAGCCCGACCGTCTTCGCCATCAGCGCGGGGTCGATCCCGCGGACGTCCTCGCCGTTCACGTGGACCGAGCCGGCCGTGGTGTCGTACAGCCGCGGTACGAGGCCGAGCAGCGTCGACTTGCCGCTGCCGGTCGAACCGATGATCGCCGTGGTCTCACCGGGGCGGGCCGTGATGTCGATGCCGCGCAGGATGGGCTCCTCGGCGCCCGGGTAGCCGAAGTCGGCGCCCCGCAGCTCCAGGTGGCCGTGGCGGCGCAGTTCACGCACCGAGTCCTCGGGCCGCGGCGGCACGACGCTCGAATCGGTGCCGAGCACTTCCTGGATGCGCTCGGCGCACACCTCGGCACGCGGCATCATCATGAACATGAACGTGGCCATCATCACGCTCATCACGATCTGCATCAGATACGCGAGGAACGCGGTCAGGTCACCGATCTGCATGCCGCCGCTGTCGATGCGGTGCGCACCGAACCAGACCACGGCGATCGACGCGACGTTCACGATCGTCATCACGAACGGGAACATCAGTGCCATGATCCGGCCGGTGGCGACCGACACGTCGGTCAGCTCCCGGTTCGCGGCTCCGAACCGGGCCTTCTCGAAGTCGTCGCGGACGAATGCGCGGATCACACGGTTGCCGGTGATCTGCTCGCGCAGCACCCGGTTCACCGTGTCCAGCTTGGTCTGCATGGACCGGAACAGCGGCCGCATCTTACGGATGATCAGCGACAGGACGATCGCCATGACGGGCAGCACGGCGAGCAGCACGCCCGACAGCGGCACGTCCAGGCCGAGCGCCATGACGACGCCGCCGACACACATGATCGGCGCCGAGGCCACCAGTGTGAACGTCATCAGGGCCAGCATCTGGACCTGCTGCACGTCGTTCGTGGTGCGGGTGATCAGCGACGGGGCGCCGAACTGGCCGACCTCTCGGGCCGAGAAGGACTGCACGCGGTCGAATATCCCCGCCCGCAGGTCCCGGCCGACCGCGGCGGCGGTCCGCGCGCCGTAGTAGACGGCGCCGGTGTTGCAGACGACCTGGACGACGGTGACGCCCAGCATGAGGGCGCCGAACTCCAGGATGTAGCCGGTGTCACCGTTCACGACACCGTTGTCAATGATGTCGGCGTTCAGGGTGGGCAGATACAGCGAGGCGCAGGTCTGCAGGAATTGAAGCAGCACCAGCAGCCCGATGGGTTTCTTGTACGGACTGAGGTAGGTCCGCAGAAGTCTTATGAGCACGCTCGGTCTCTCGGTGGTCGGCGGTAGTGGGAGGAGCGGTGTTCGGGGAGGGGGATCGACGCGTGCGCCGCCGGGCGGCGACGTACGCATGGACCCCCATCGTCGAACACTCCACCCGCGTTACCTCAACCGAATTAACCAAGGCTCAGGCAAAAGCGCCGGGGTGGATCTGGTCCCGCACCGCCCGGTACTGCTGCCGCACCGCCCGGCCCACCGGCAGCTCGTCGCCCGGCTCGAAGACCTGCGCGGCCGCGCCCTGCCATTGCGGCAGCTGCCCGTTCAGCGCCCACGCGGCCTGCCGGGCCGCGCCGATCGCCGCGTAGTCCGCGGCCTGCGGCACCACGACCTGCGCCTCGAACAGGGCCGGCGCCACGCTCTGCACGGCATGCAGCTCGGCGGCGGCGCCCAGCAGGAACACCCGCCGGATCTCCACGCCACGGCCGCGCAGTACGTCCATGGCGTCGGCGAGTCCGCACAGCATGCCCTCGAACGCGGCCCGCGCCAGATGCTCGGGCTTCATCGACTCCCGGCGCAGCCCGCTCAGCGTCCCCGCGGTGTGCGGCAGGTTCGGCGTCTTCTCGCCCTCCAGATAGGGCAGGAGTACGAGTCCGTGGGCGCCCGGCGTCGACTTCATGGCCAGCTCGGACAGCTCCTCGAGGCCGCCGTCGAGCCCCATCATGTCGACCGTGCCGCGCAGCGCCCGTACCGCGTTCGACGTGTGCACCACGGGCAGGTGCATCCCGGTGGCGTCGGCGAGCGAGGTGATGGATCCGCTGGAGTCCACGAGCGCCTCGTGGTGCACGGCCATCACGGAACCGGAGGCCCCGAGCGAGACCACGGCGTCCCCGGACTGCACGCCGAGCCCGAACGCGGCGGCCATCGTCTCCCCGGTCCCGGCCGAGATGACCAGGCCCTCCGGGGTCCGCCCGGCCGCCTCGCCGGGGCCGATCACCTCGGGCAGCGCCACCTGGTGGCCGAGCGCCAGCTCCACGAGGTCGGGCCGCCACGCGGCGCTCGCCGCCGACCAGTACCCGGTGCTGGAGGCCCCCCCGCGGTCGGTGGTCCGCCGCGCGGGCCGGCCGAGCAGTTGCCACACGAGCCAGTCGTGCGCCTGCATCAGGGCGGCGACCTGCTCGGCGTTCTCGGGCTCGCTCCGGGCAAGCCAGCGCAGCTTGGTCACCGGCAGCGCCGCCTGCGGCACGCTGCCCACGGCCTCGGCCCACGCCTCGCGCGAGCCGAGCCGGTCCACCAGGTCCGCGGCCGCGACCTGCGCCCGCTTGTCCCCGCCGACCAGGGCCGGACGCACGGTGTTGCCCTGCGCGTCCAGCGGCACCACGGTGTTCTGCTGCGCGGACACCCCGATGGCCTGCACGCCTTCGAGCAGCCCCCCGCCCGCGGCCTCGCCGAGTGAGAGAAGCCACGCCTGGGGATCGACGTCGGACGGCCGCCCGCCGCCCTCCGGTGCCTCCAGCGGGTGCGGGGCGTACCCCTGCCGCAGCACGGCCCCGGTGTCGGCGTCACAAACGACTATGCGCGTAAATTCGGGCGAACTGTCCAGCCCGGCGACTATCCCCATGACTGAAATTCTGCCGTACCGGCGGACGCTTCTGTGCCGTCGGGCGCGGGCCGTGGGGTCCGGGGCGTCAGGTGTTGCTGGTGCCCCAGTCGTCGGTCGCCCCTTCGTCGCCGGGGCCGCCGCGCTCGCGCAGCGTCCGCACCCGGTCGGCGACCGAGTCCGGCACCTTGCTCTCGACCTTCTCGCTCACCGAGTGGAAGGCCTTGCCCGCGACGTTGCGCGTCTGCTGCGCCGCAGACTCCGCCGTGTTGCGCACGGCCGGGTTCTGGGCGATCTCGCGCGCGGACTTCTTCAGCTTCTCGTAGCGCTCCCGTCCGGCCCTCGTGCCCAGTACGTAACCCAGGGCCAGACCGGCGATGAATGTGAGCCGATAGCGCATGGTCGGCCACCCTTTCCGTAGCGAGGCGTTCGTGGTCGGTGCGGTCGTTCAGGAGCTTGTCGATCACTTGAGGGGTACCGATTGGCGGACCACCCCCCACCTTGCGCTAATGTATGTGTCGCAGCGAGCGCACGCCGCCTGGCGAGTACCCAGGTGGGTTCGTTCGAAGCAACGAGGTCATTCCCCTGTAGCTCAATTGGCAGAGCAGTCGGCTGTTAACCGGCAGGTTACTGGTTCGAGTCCAGTCGGGGGAGCTCGATCTCCTGTAGCTCAATTGGCAGAGCAGCCGGCTGTTAACCGGCAGGTTACTGGTTCGAGTCCAGTCGGGAGAGCAGTGAACAAGTCCCTCCGGAGTCCGCTCCGGGGGGCTTTTTCTTGCCTGGTGGAACCGTCCGCGCGCGGACGGAGTCCTCATGGTCGTGCAGAGCCGGACCATCCGAGGCAGGAGATCGTATGAGCGGCTATGCTGCGGCAGACGGCGCGCACACTTGTACGCGCCACGCCGAGACGGGGCGGTAGCTCAGCCGGTTAGAGCAGCGGACTCATAATCCGTCGGCCGTGGGTTCGAGTCCCACCCGCCCCACCGCACGTACGCGGCGCAGAAACGATGCGAGCAGCTCGTACGTAACCTGATGGCCCGTCACGGAAACCGTGACGGGCCATCTGTCACTCGTTCGCGGAGCCAGTGGGGCCGGTGGAGCCGGTGGGGTCAGTGGTGTCCTGGTGGCGCCCGGCGGGCCGTCAGCCGTTGATCAGATGGTCGGTGCCGGGGACGAGGTGCGGGCGGTGCGGGGTCATGTCGTCGACGTTGACGGTCTTGATGATCCAGCGGGTCTGCAGGGCCTCGGGGTCGCCGACCTCGACGACCTCCTTGGCGTGAATCGTGTGGTTGTTGTAGGTGATGACGAAGTCGCCGGGTTCGATGAAGACGCGCTGCTTGAGGCGGTGCAGGGTCTCGGCGACCTTGGGGACGATCGCCTTCGCGGCGTCGGTGACCCCGACCGTCCGGTTCTCGAAGAAGCGGAGGTCCTCCGGGCCGCGGCCGCCGATGATCGGGTGCATATCGGCCTCGCCGAGCGTCACCCGGCCGCCACCCATGGTGCTCAGATCGTCGAAGGGCGTGTAGAACTCGGCGGCACGCAGCAGCTCCAGCTCGTCCGCGGAGAAGGACTCGATCACATCGATGTTCCGCACGAACGACGTGTAGACCTCGTTCACGGGGTTGCTGCGCATACCCACCATGTAGACCTGGTCGGGCCGGACGAAATGGTTGGCGAGATCCTTGTGGAAATGGATCTGCTTCAGCGCCTTCTGTGACTGGCTTTCCTGCAGACGGCGTTGCGGATAGATGTCCTGGAACACGTCCCCGTCATTGACGTTCACGTATCCGATGGCAGGGGTGTTCGCGAGCAGGGCGAACAGGGCCAGGAATCCCTCGGCGACGAAGGTCTTCTTCACCTCGTACTTCGAGCGGACCGGCTGGTCGAAGTCGAATACCGGTACGTCGCGGTCGTGCGGCACATTCTTCAGGACGACGACGGGCTCGGCCGCCCGGTCGCGCGCGGCCAGGGTCTCGACGTAGCGGACGAACCGCTCGGGCACCGCGCCCTCGGCCCTGAGCTGCCCCACCTGGAAGCGGTGGGCCTCGTACAGGCGGTACGGGTTCGCGGTGACCGTACTCAGCGCGGCCTCCAGGGCCTCGCGTTCGGCGTCGGTGAACGTGAACTCCGGCTCGATGGTCCACGTGGGGGCGGCAACAGCCTCAACCGTCATGGGGGACTCCAGGGTGAAGGGATCGCGAGGGTCGCGTCGTGCCGGTAGCGAAAGCGTAATTCGGCGGCCCGTCCAGCTTTTTGAGGCAGCGTCGAAAGGGTCGGGCATTGCGTGTGATCGCGGTCACCGACGATGGACCGGCGAAGAAATCGGCTGTTAGCTTCCCGGCGTGGAGCTGCCGCGACGCCGCGATTCTCCGCACGACACCGCTCCCGTAAACGAGAGAAGAAGCGCATGCCGTCGGCCTCGCGCCAGCCACATCAACGTTCGCGCACCATTGGTGTGGTGGCGACCGCGTATCTGAGTCTGTTCATGGTGTCCGCGGACAATTCCATCATCAATACCGCGGTCCCCAAGATTTCCGCGTCCCTGAATGCCGGCACGCCCGATGTCCAACTGGCGATCGACGCGTACATGTTGGTCTTCGCCGCCTCGCTCATCGTCGCCGGCAGCATCGTCGACCGCATCGGCCCGCGCCGCTCGTACGCCATCGGCGTCGGCGTCTTCACCGCGGCGTCGGTGCTGGGGGCGCTCGCGCCCTCGGTCGCGGCCCTTGTGATCTCCCGGACCGGCATGGGAATCGGCGCTGCGTTCGTCGTGCCCAGCATCTTCGGGCTGTTCGCGCAGCAGTTGACCGCGCGCGGGCGGGGCCGGGTGCTCGCGCTGTGGCCCGCCGTGGTGGGTCTCGGCGTCGCGATCGGCCCCGTGCTGGGAGGGCTCCTGCTCACGCGCCTCGCCTACGGCTCCATCTTCCTCATCAACGTCCCCGTCGGCATCGTCGCGCTGGCCGGAAACGCGCTGCTCGTCGACCGGTCCCGGCCCGCCGGGGCGACCCGGCGTCCGGCCCCCGCGGGGGCGTTCCTGCTGTTCCTCGGGGTTTCGGCGCTCGCCGCCACCGTGATCTTCGCCACCGACGACCGGGTCCCCGCCCCCGTACGCTCCGGACTCGGCCTCGTCGCCGTGCTCGCACTCATCGGCTACGTCGCGCACCAGCGGCGCACCAGGCGGCCGCTGTTCGACCTGGCCTATCTGCGGAAGCGGCAGTTCACCGGAGCAGTCGTCGCCATGTCGGGGCTGTTCTTCGCGCTGTTCGGATCCGTGTTCCTGGCCGGCCAGTTCACCCAGTACGGACTGGGGTGGAGCCCGTTGCAGGCGGGCGCAGGCCTGCTGCCGCTCGCGGGGGGCCTCGCGGTCGCCTCCTTCACCTGTGTCCGCATGGTGGCCGCGACCGGGCCCCGAGTGCTGGTGGCGGCGGGCCTGGCCGGTGCCTCCGTGGGCTGCGCGGTGAGCGCCGTCGCCGCCACCGAGGGGAGCTATCCGCTGCTCGCCGTGGGCCTGTTGGGCTGCGGCCTGGGCATGGGCTGGTCCGTCGGGCCCGCCCTCACGCTGATCGTCGGCACGCTCGAACCGGCCGACGCCGGAGTCGGCTCCTCGGTGAACGCCATGTTCCAGCAGATCTTCGGAGCCGGCGGCGTGGCCGTGATGGGCCTCGTCTTCTCGGCCGGTTACGCCTCCGACACCGCCCACGCGACACCCGCGGTGCCCGTCGGGGCGCGGACGGTGCACGAGGGCCACGCGGAGGCGCTGGACCGGTTCGGCCACGCCGCGCACTGGTTCACCGACGCGGTCGGCCACAGTCTGTCGCAGGCCTGGCTCACCGGCGCCGCCGTGGCGGGAACCGCCGCCCTCCTCGTCCTCGCCCTGCTGCCCCGCCCCGCCAAGCGCTCCCCGGCCCTTGCCACGTCCCAAGAGGTGAATGCCTGATGTCCCCGAACCCCGTGACCCTCTGTGCCGCGATCGCCGCGCACGCCGCCGAGCGGCCCGACCGGATCGCGCTCAGCCACGGCCCGCGCCGACTGACCTACCGTGAACTCGACACGGCCGTCGACGAGTTGGCCGCGGAACTGCGCCGCCTCGACGTGGTCGAGGAGAGCGTGGTCGTCATCGATCTGCCGGTCGGCGTCGACACGGTCGTGGCCATGGCCGCCGTCCATCGGGCCCGCGCCGCGTTCACTCTGCTGGAGCCGGACTTCCCGGCCGCCCGCAAGCAGCTGATCATCGACGACTGCGCCCCGGCCGCGGTGATCACCGAGAACGGGCCCAAGCGCGGGCCGCGGCCGGGCCCGCCGCTGGACGAGCGGCTCGCCCGCCGGACGTCGCGCGCGGCCTACGTCGGCTACACCTCGGGCTCCACCGGTGCCCCCAAGGGGGCCGTGGTCGAGCAGGCCGCGCTGGACAACCATGTGCGGGGCACCGCCGAGTGGTACGGGCTCACGTCCCGCGACACCCGGCTCTTCTTCTCCTCCATCGCCTTCGACCTGGCGCTCGAACAGATCTGTACGTCGATGGCGGCGGGCTGCGAACTGGTCTTCCGCGACGACGCGTTCGTCTACAGCGGGGCGGAGGAGTTCCTGGGGCACTGCGACCGCCTGGGCGTCACCGTGGTCAGCCTGCCCACCGGGGTCTTCAACCAGTTCGGCGCGGAGCTCGCCGCCGTGCGCACCCGCCTCGCGCCCGGTCTGCGGCTTGTGATGGCCGGCGGCGAGGCCCCCACCCAGGGCGCGGTGGCGGCCTGGGCCGGAGCCTCGGCGGACGGGGCCCGCGTCGTCAACGGATACGGGCCGACCGAGACGGCGGTCGTCGTCTGCTACCAGGACCTGCTGCCCGGCGCCCCGATCACCATCGGCGAGCCCATCGACGGCGTCACCTTCCGCCTCGACCCGACCGGCGCCGACGAGAACGCGACCGAACTCGTCATCCAGGGAGTCGCCGTCGGCCGCGGCTATCTGGGACACGCGGCGTCCTCGACGGCGTTCCGCGCGATCGACGGGGTGTGGTCGTACCGCACCGGCGACCTCGCCACCGAACACCCCCAGGGCGGATATGCCCTGCACGGCCGCCTCGACGCCCAGGTCAAGGTGCAGGGCGGCTTTCGCGTGGAGCTCGACGAGGTCGCCGCGCACCTGCGGGGCCTGACCCACGTGCAGGACGCCGCCGCCGTCGCGTTCGACGGCGTCGGCAGCCGGCTGCTCGCGGCGTTCGTGACGCTCGCCGCGGGCGGCGACGCGCAGGCCGCGGATGCCTCGGAGATCATGCGGGAGCTCGCCGCCGTGCTGCCCCACTACATGCTGCCCGCCCAGCTCACCGTGGTCGACGCGCTGCCGCTGACCACGCGGGGCAAGGTCGACAGGACCGAGCTGCGCGGGCGGGCCGAGGCACGGCACGCCGACGCGGCGCGGCACCTCGATCCGCGGGACGTGACCGGGCTGCTCCGGCACGCCTGGAGCCGGGTGCTCGGTTCGCCGCCGCAGGACGACTCGGCGAGCTTCTTCGAGGCCGGCGGCGACTCGATCCGGGCCATCGAGCTGATCTCGAAGGTCCAGCAGATGACGGGCGTGCAACTGCGCGCCGCCGAGCTCTACCGGTCGCCGCGGTTCGACTCCCTGGCGCAGTTGCTCACGGACCGCCGGTCCGGCATCCCCACCGCGCACCACATCACCGGTACGACGCTCGTCCCGATGCGGACGGCGGGCCAGGAGCGGCTGTGGGTCTTCCTGCCGCCGCTGTCGGGCGCGGTCACCCGCTACGCGGCGCTGTCCCGGCTGCTCCCGGCCGACGACACCGTGTGGGCCATGGAGACCCCGGCCGAGCTGTCGAGCCAGGGCATGGACGCCCTCGCCGACGGACTCGCCCGGGTGCTCCTCGACAACGGCGCCGAACGGTACGCCTCGATCTGCGTCTCCGGCTTCTCGCTGGGCGGGGTCTTCGCCTATGAAGTGGCCCGCCGGCTGCACCGTGACGGCGACCGCCCCGTCCGCGCCCTGCTGATCGACCCGCCGGACCCCGGTTCCCACCGGGTGAACCCGAGGGACGCCTTCGACATCTTCGTCCGGGTCGGCTGGTCGATCCCCGTGCCGCCGGAGGAGTTCGTCACCGAGGAGGGGACGTTCGACCTCGCGGCCGTCACCGCCGCGGCCAAGGCCGCCGGCACCCTGGCCGCCGAGGCGGGAGGGGAGGAGATCGAGGACGCCTGGACCGTGTACGAGTCGAACGCGCGGATTCTCGACGGGGTCCGGTTGGGCGCTCCCGAGGGGATGCGGGTGCGGCTGCTGCAGGGCGACACCGGGGGAGCCGTCGACTACGCCCACCGGGGCGAGACGGCGCTGGCCGCCACGTCCGGCACGCCGTGGACCGCGGGCCGCGCGCTCGGGCAGTGGTGCGACATCCTCCGGGACGAGGACGTGGACCAGCTGCCCATCGACCACTTCGCCCTGCTCGAACCGCCCAACGACGCCGTGGTGTGCGACTGGCTCGCCGCGCGGGCCGCCGAAGGAGCCGCCGAGTGACCGTGAACTCCCGCTCCCGCCAACGGTGTTGACGGTGTGTTGAGCAACGTACGAGAACCGCCAGATCTGCCCGTGCAGGTCTGGCGGTTCGTTGTCGGTCGGTGATCGGCGGCTATCGGCGCAGCGCCGCGACGAACAGCGCCCGCGTCTCCGTCCAGCGCTCCTCCAGGTCCGCGCGGCCGGCCAGGACGTCCGACACGTGCTGCACACCGAAGAAGCTCGCCACCAGAGCACGCGCCGCCGCCGCAGGGTCCGTGGAATCGGCCAACTGCCCCTGCTCCCGCGCCTGGACGAGCAGGGTGTGCAGCAGCTTCGTCCATTCCACGTAGGGCGTGGGGAGTTCGGTGTCGATGTGCGGCCGCTCGATCTGCAACCGCGCGCCGCCCTGCACGATCGCGCTGTCCCGGAAGGCGAGCGCCGCGCCGTCGAGCATCGCGAGGGCCGTCTCCAGCGGGGGCAGTTCGAGCTCCTGCACCTTGGCGAGCAGCTTGGGCCACTCCGCGTAGTGCGCCTCGACCACGGCGACCGCGAGGGCCTCCTTGCTCGGGTAGTGGAAGTAGACCGCGCCCTTCGTCATCTCGACGGCCTCCGCCACGTCCTTGACCGAGGTGTGGCGGAATCCATGGGTGGCGAAGAGGCGGGCGGCGGCCTTCAGTACGACGGCTTTCGTGTGTACGGCGCGGTCCTGGCGCGGCTCGGGGCCGCGGGCGGTGGTGACCTTCTTGGTGGCGAAGGTGGGCGAGGTCCCTGGGGTGGCGGGAGGGGGAGTCATGCGGAGCAACTCGTTCCTGGATCGCTTGTCCTGGCCGTGGGCGTATCGCCTGTCGGGCGACGCTTGAAAGATACATTCCCGTAGGTATATTTTCGAGCCGCTCGCCAAGGTGATCTTGGAGGCCGCTGCTCATAGCGCACTCTTCGTGGTGCGTATTCGGTACGGGGAAGGGCTGGTCATGCACGTTTCTATGGCTTTCGACGCTACGGACGGCAGGGTTCGGGAGGGTTCCGCGAGGACTCCCGGCCAGGCTCGGGTCCAGGCCCATGTGCACCGCGCGTCGGTGCACAAGGCGGCGGACGGCGAGGTTCTGCTCGGCGACGCGGTGCAGTTGGAGGGCGGGCGTTTCGTGCTGGCCCTGCGCTGGCACCGCGATCACTTCCTCGGGCACCGCGGGGGCGGGGCGGCCGGTGATCCGCTGCTGCTCGCCGAGGCCGTCCGGCAGGCCGCGATCCATCTCTCGCACCGCTTCTACGCCGTGCCCGGCGACCACGCCTTCATCCTGTGCGACCTCCACCTCGAGCGGGACGGCGAGCTGCCGGCCGGTGGCCCCGACGCGGCGCCGCTGGTCATGGAGGCGACGTTCACGCCGATGGGGCGCGGGCGGCGCTTCGACATGCGGATGGCGGCGGAGGTGTTCCAGGACGGGCGGCGGGTGGCCCGCGGCGGCATGCGCTGGATGGCCGTGGACCGGGCCCGGTACGCGACGCTCCGGCTGCGCGGCACCACGCACGCGTGCGTCGAGGACATCCGGCCGGTGCTGCCCCCCGGCCCGCCCGCGGACCGGGACCGGCTCGTCGAGCGGGTGGCCCCGAACGCCTGGCGGCTGCGGATCGACCCGGCGCACCCGGTGCTGTTCGACCACGGCTGCGACCACATACCCGGCATGGTCCTGATGGAGGCCGTCCGACAGGTGGGTGCCGCACTGCGTCCGGAGCACGCGCGGCCCGCCGCGATCGAGAGCGCGTTCCACTCCTTCGGTGAACTGGACACCGACACCACACTGACGTCCCGGCAACTCGCCGACGGGGTCGTCGAGGTGACCGTCGCACAGGGCGCGCGCACTCTTGCCTCGATCTCGCTGGCCGGTGCGGCGTGCTGACCGCGGTCGGTGCGCGTCCCGTGGGCGCGCTTCCCGAAGTCGCCTCCGTGCGCGGTGAGTTGCGGTCAGGGACGGCCCCCGGCCTCGACGTCGCCGCCCTCGCGGTGCTGGCGTCGGCCGACCGGCAAGAGCTGCTGCGTCGGCGGAGGCTTGCGGACTCCGTGGCGGCGGCGGTCGCCGAGGCCGGGTTCGCCCGGCACTTCGTGCCGCGTCGGTTCGGCGGCTCCGCAGCGGGGTTCGGGGAGCTGCTGGAGGCCGCGGCGGGGATCGCCGAGACCTGTGCGTCCACCGCGTGGTGCGCCACGCTGTTCGCCGCGCACGGCCGGCTCGCCGCCTATCTGCCCGAGGCGGGGCAGCGGGACCTGTGGGGCGCGGGACCGAACGTCCGCATCGCCGCCTCCATCGTGCCGCCGCAGGGCGAGGCGATCGCCGAGGCCGACGGCTGGCGGCTGACCGGGAGTTGGGCCTTCGCCAGCGGGGTCGACCACGCCGAGTGGGTGCTGCTCGCCAGCCGCACGCCGGGGGAGGGCGAGGCCGGGCACCGGGTGTTCGCCGTGCCCCGCGGGCAGGTGACGGTCGCCGACACCTGGCGGACGACCGGACTGCGCGGCACCGGAAGCAACGCCGTCCGTGCGCGGGACGTGTTCGTGCCCGCCCGTCGCAGCTTCAGCTTCGCCGACCTCGGCCGCGTGGACCAGGGCGCGGCGCGCTGCCACCGCGTCCCGTACGCGCTGGTCGGCTCCCTGATGTTCGCCCTGCCCGCGCTGGGCGCGGCGCGCGGCGCGCTGCTCGACTGGCGCGCCGCGATGTCCCTCAAGCGGCGTCCCGACGGGACGTCGGCCGCCGCGGGCTCCGGGGCGCGCCGCGTGATGGCCCGCTCGGCCGCCCTGGTCCACTCGGCGGAGCTGCTCCTGAGGGGGGCCACCCACCGGGCGGACCACGCGGAGGCCACGGCGCTCGTGGTCGCCGAGAACCGCCGGGACGCGGCGCTCGCCGTGGAGCTGTGCGCGGAGGCGGTCGACGGGCTGTGGCGCGGCCTCGGCGCCGGCGGCCTCGCCGAGGACGACCCGGTGCTGTTGCGGCGCAACGACATCGCCGCGATCGCCTCGCACGCGGCCCTCGGCTTCGACTCGGCCGCCGATGCGTACGCGCAGGCGCTCTTTACCGTTCCGGGCCCCCGAGGGGCGGCACAGTGAGCGCGGCTGTCGTGGTGGGACCGGCCCGACCGGCCGTTTCCGGTGGCCCGTTGGGTCCGCGGGGGCGCACCGCCTCCGGTCGGGGGATCGCCTTCTTCGACGTCGACGAAACGCTGATCACGGCGAAGAGCATGTTCGACTTCTGGGCGTACTGGACCTCGCTCGGGCACGGGCGGGACGCCGACACCCGCCCGGTGCGCGGCGACCGTGTCGTCCGGAACCGGGCGCACTTCCGCCGCTACGCCGGGGTGCCGGCCGCGGAGCTCGAAGCGGCGGGGCGGCGCTGGTACGCCGCGTACCGGGACGGCCCCGCGGCCTTCGTGCCGAGTGCGGTCGAGGCGCTGCGCCGGCATCGGGACGCCGGCCGCCCGGTGGTGCTGGTCTCCGGTTCGATGCGGGCACTGACGGAGCCGGTCGCCCGGGACCTGGGAGCCGACGCGGTGCTCTGCACCGAACTGCGCGTCGGCGCCGACGGGTTGCTCACCGGTGAGGTCGAGCACCCCATGATCGGCGGGGCCAAGGGCGCGGCGGCCCGTGAGTTGATCCGCGGGGCCGGTGCGGCCGCCGCCGACTGCTACGGGTACGGCGACCACGCCAGTGACCTGCCGCTGCTGCGCGCGGTGGGGCATCCCGCCGTGGTCGGCGGCGATCCGGACCTCGTGGACCACGCCCTGCGCGCGGGTTGGCCCCGGCTGCCTGCCGGGAGCGGGCCGCGGCACTTCGGTCAGGGCGATTGATCGGCAGATACGGGCCCTTCGGGGCCCGTACGCACGACCTCAAAACATACTCGTGGGAAGGAATTTGTTGTGGCCGAGAAGCTGACGCAGCAGGAGCGGTCCCATCGCACCAGGGAAGGCGTGCTCGACCTCGCCGCCGAGGAGTTCGCCACGGTCGGCTACCAGGCGACCAACCTCAAGGTCGTGGCCCGGCGGCTCGGTGTCACGACGGGCGCGCTGTACGGGCACTTCCCGTCCAAGGAGGCGTTGGCCGAGGAGCTGACCCGGCAGGCCGCCGCCGACTGGGCCGAGATGTGCGCCCGCGCGAAGGAGGGCGGGGACGATCCGCGGCAGCTGCTCGGGACGGTGACCTGCGAGCTGATGCGACGGCTCGCCACGCCCCGGTTCCGGGCCGCGCTCCGGCTCGCCGCCGATGTGCGGCCGGACGCGGGGGAGGGGAAAGGTGATCTGCTCGCGCGGATGCGCGGTTACTGGGTCCACGAACTGCGCAGGGCCGAGCGTGCCGGTCAACTCGCCCCGGCTTGGCATCCGGAGAGCGCCGCCCAGGTGCTGTTCGCCCTGGTGTGCGGCGCCACGTTCGGGGGGTGGCGGGTGAGGGGGCGGGGGCATTGGCCGGAAGTGGCGCGGACGGTGCTCGACGTGATCTGTGGGCTCTAGGGCCTGTCGATCGCGCGGCCCTCCGTGCACGTAAAAACATACCTTTGGGAACGAATGTTTTAGGAGAAGGCACACTCATGGACTTCGCCGGTACCGCACCCGCCATCGGAACACCGACCCTCAACCGGGCCCCGCGCAGCACGAGAGGCGTCAGGCGGCCCGTGGTCGTCATGGACGGCGCGGCACTGTCCCGCACCCGCTTCGTCATCTCCCCGCTCAACGAACTCCTCGCCGAGCTCGCCCGGTTCGCGGGCGGCAGTGAGCGCGACGGCCTCCGGGACGCCGAACTCAGACGGCTCTCCGAAGCCCTGCGCGCCACCCGATGGCCCATCGCCGCCCTGCTCTCGCCCGCCCTGTTCGACGTCGTCATCTCCCCGGACTTCGAGCAGGAACTCGACGCGCTCGGCGCCCGGATGCGCGCCGACGCCGTCGACCACCCCTTCGGCGGCGAGGAGCCCGCGGGACCGCCAGGCCCGGTGCCCGAGCCGCACATCGCGGGGCTGCTCGCCGCCCTGCGGCGGTCCTTCGACGTGTGGCTGGCGGAGCGCTGGCCCGTGGTCCGCCGCGCACTGGAGGACGACGTGGCCTACCGGGCCCATGTCCTCGCCCGCCACGGCGTCGCCCATCTGCTCGACACGCTGCACGAGCACCTCTCGTACGAGGACGAGGTCCTGTACCTGGCCACGCCCCGGCACGGCGTCGGCCCCGCCGCACGCAACGGTGCCGCCGTCCGGCCCCGGCCGCCCCGCAGTGCCACCGCGGGCGCGCTCATCGTGCCCAGCGCCGTCGCCTCGCACCCCGCCGTGCTCGCCCTCGGTGAACTGACCGTGCTGCGCTACCCGGTGGCCGAAGGGCGGGCCGAGCGGCCCTGCGGGGCCGAGGTTCAGCCGCTGATGACGCTGCTCGGCCGGGCCCGCTCGCAGGCCCTGGCCGCCATCGGCACCGGTTGCAGCACCACGGAGCTCGCCCTGCGGCTCGGCGTCGGCGCCGCCACCGCCTCCAGTCACGCCACCGCGCTGCGCCGGGCCGGACTCGTCGCCACGTACCGGCGCGGCAAGCAGGTGCAGCATCTGCTGACCGAGCTGGGTTCGCGACTGCTCAACGCCAGCGGTTCGCGGGCGGCCTGAACCCGCGACGGCCCCGGGAGCAGCCGCTCCGGGGGCCGTCGTCGTGCGGCGGCGTCAGGCCATGACGGCTACCCCGGTCAGCTCGTCGTGCAGGCGGGAGCCGAGCCGCCTGGCCGCGGCCTCGTCGGCGGCGATGTGCACGGCGGCGCCGGCTTCGCTCACCGCCGTCACCATGCGCTCGCTGCCGATGGACACCGGGAGCCCGGCCTCGGACAGGGCGCGCGGCACGTCGAAGAACCCGCCGGTCACCGCGACGAGATGGCGGCCGTCCACCGCGGGACGGTGCGCCTGGGCGCCCGCCTCCAGCAGGTGCCGGTACGCCCGGTCCGCCGTCTCGGCGTCGCCGAACGACGCCACGACCGAGCGCAGGTCCACCACCACGCTGCGCGCCAGGCCCTCTTCGCCGATCACCGAACCCGAGGTGAAGTCCCCGTAGTTGAGGCGGCACACGATGCTGACACCGTGCTCCTGTGCGAGCCGGACCGACTGCGGGTGCAGCACCTTCGCGCCGTGCGCGGCGAGCGCCAGCATGTCCTCGTACCGAAGCCGGGGCATCGGCTGCGCGCCGTCGATGACGTACGGGTCGGCCGAGTAGACGCCCTCCACGTCGGAGAAGATCTCCACCTCCGGCAGCCCGAGCGCGCCGGCCAGTGCCACGGCGCTCAGGTCGGAGCTGTTCTTGCCGAGCCAGGTCGGCCGGTGCTGATCGTCCGCGCCCTGGCCGCCGGGCAGTACCGGGGTGATGCCCTGGGTCAACAGCGCGTGGATCTCGGTGAGTTCGGTGCGCAACAGGGGTGCCGCCCGGTCCTCGACGGCCTCGGTGACCAGTCCGGTGCGGTGCCCGTGCAGCAGCGCGGCGGGCACGCCCTCGCGCTCCAGGCCGATCCTGAGCAGCCCCGCCCCCGTGGTGTCGGCCAGCGGCAGCACCCCGTGCAGGGCGGCGGTGCCGACCGCCGGGTCGATGGACGTGGCGAGGGAGCGCACGTTCTCGGTGGCCCCCTGCATTCCGGAGGCCACGACGACCAGTTGCTCGCCGCGGGCCATGCGGCGGCGCAGATAGCGGGCGATGGAACGGTACTGGTGGGTCGAGGGGAACGTCGAGCCACCGAACTTCAGGACGTGCAGGGTCATCGCGAACCTCCGACGATTCCGTGGGCGACCGCCTTCTCGGCGATCTGCAGGGCGTTGAGGGCGGCGCCGATCCGGAGGTTGTCGGCGACGAGCCAGAGCAGGACGCGGCGCGGGTTCTCCGGGTCGGTCCTGACCCGGCCGACGTGCACCAGGTCGGGTTCGGCGGCCGCGGTGCGCGGCGTCGGCCAACCCTCGCGCCACACCCGCACCTCCTCCTGTGCGTCGAGCAGCGTGGTCAGCTCCCGGACGTCGGCCTCCTGCTGTACGTCGATGACGACGGCCTCGGAGTGACCGTTGACCACCGGGACCCGGACACACGTGGCGGTCAGGTCGAGCGAGCCGAGGTCCAGGATGCGCCGCGACTCCTGGCGCATCTTCTGCTCCTCAAGCGTCCCGCCGTGCTCGAGGAGCTTGTCGATGGCGGGCACCACGTTGAAGGCGAGCCCGGGGCCGAATTTGCTGTCCTCGGGGGCCGGGGCCGAGAAGTCGGCGAGCCGGGCGGCGGTGTCGGCGCGCAGTTCGTCGATGCCGCTCTGTCCGCCGCCGGACGCGGCCTGATACGTGGAGACGGTGACCCGGTCGAGGCCGTACCGCTCCTGGATCGGCTTCAGCAGGCGAGCCAGCGGAATGGTGGAGCAGTTCGGGTTGGCGACGATGCCGCTCTCCGGGCGCCGGGCCAGCAGGTCGCCGTTGACCTGCGGGACCACCAGCGGGCTCGCCGGGTCCATGCGGAAGGCGTTGGTGTTGTCGACGACCAGGGCGCCGGCCGCGGCGGCCCGGGGCGCGTGCGCCGCGCTCAGGGGCGTACCCGCGGAGAAGAAGGCGAGGTCGACGCCGTCGAAGTCGCAGGTCTCCAGGGACTCGACGACGGCGGTGCCGCCGGGGACGGGCAGGGTGCGCCCGGCAGACCGGGGCGAGGCGACGAGCCGGATCGACTCGAAGGCGAAACCACGCTGGGCGATCAGCTCGAGAAACGTGCGGCCGACGGCTCCCGTGCCGCCCACGAGGGCGATCCGGGGCGGGCGGGCCGTGGCGCGGGCGGTGGTCTCGGGAAGGGTGGCGGTCATGCGGGGGTCAGCTCCTGGAGGCGTACGAGGGCGGGGTGGCGACGGGCGCCGCCGCGATGTCTTCCGTTGCGGCGGCTTCCGTGACGACCTCCGCGGGAACCGGTGAACCGGCGGCAGGCGTAAGGGACTTGCCGGGCAGCAGTCGCCAGCCGAGCGTGACGCCGAGGCTGGCGGCGGCGATCAGGACGATGCCGATCCCCTCGCCGAGGGAGAGGCGGTGGCCGAAGAACGCCATGTCGCAGACGATCGCCACGGCCGGATTGACGAAGGCGACGACGGCGATGGTGGCGCTGGGCAGCTTCGGGACCGCCGAGTACATGAGGAAGTACAGCAGCGCCGTGTGGAACAGGCCGATCGGCACCAGCCAGGCCCAGCCGGAGCCCGCGGAGGCGAGCGAGCCGAGGTCGGCGAAGGGCAGCAGCAGCGGGATGCCGATGACGAACTGGATCAGCGCCGTCAGCTGCGGCTTGACGCCCTTGACCTGCTTGGCGGTGACCGTGGCGATGCCGTACAGCAGCGCGGCGGCCGCGGCGCAGGCCATGCCGGCGACCATGCCGTCCCCGAGGTCGTCGGAGTCCAGGCGCCAGATCTCGGTGGTGGCGACGAGGCCGGCGAAGGCGACGACGACCCAGGCCACCTTGTGCCGGGTGATCGCCTCCTTGAAGGCGACGGCGCCCATGAACAGCACGAAGAACGGCTCGGTGTGGTAGAGCACCGTGGCCAGCGTGATCGAGGTCAGCTGGAACGCGGTGAACAGGAACACCCAGTTGAAGACCAGGCAGATGCCGCCGCCGACGATGTACAGCAGATTGCGACGGGTCAGATTGGTGGCGCGGAAGTCACCGCGGACGAGGCAGACCAGGGCGATCGCGACGGCGCCCAACAGGCAGCGCACGAACGCCACGTTGAACGAGGACTGGCCGCTGGCCAGGACGAAGGCCCCGATGGTGCCCCAGCCGGCCATGGCCGTACCGATCTGGAGCAGGGGGCGCGTGGTGGGCGAAGTGGTCATGGAAGGGGAAGCTCCAGGGGAGTCGCGGGGTACGGCGGGGTACGGACGACGGCAGTGGGGCGCCGGGCGCGCGGTCAGGCCAGCGGCGGGGCGTAGATCAGGCCGCCGCGCAGCCACAGGTCGTTGAGGCCGCGCGCGATACCGAGGCCGGACGTGGCGCCGAGGTTGCGGTCGTGGATCTCGCCGTAGGAGCCGACCTGGCCCACCGCGTCGCTGATCCACGTCATCGAAAGGCCGGCGGCGGCGCCGAGTTCCGCCTGGCGGGCGAGCAGGCCGGAGTCCGAGCCGGCGACGTTCTCGGCGGTGAGGCCCTCCGCCTCCGCGGCGACCAGGGCGAAGAACACCCAGCGGTTGATCCGCAGCCACGCCGCGTCGTCGTCCCGGACGGCGGGCCCCATCGGCTCGTTGGAGATGGTCTCCTCGAGGATCACGTGGTCCTCGGGGTCGCCGATCCGGGTGCGCTCACCGGCGAGCACGATCCGGTCGCAGACATAGCCGTCGACGCTGCCGTCGGCGTAGGCGGCGAGCGCCCCCGCGGGGGTGTCGAACGGCACCGCGGTGACCGCCATGCCCTGCGGGCCGAAGTAGGCGTCCAGGCTGGCGGCGCTACTGGTGCCGCCGAGCACGGCGAGCTTGCGGCCGTCGAGCTGGTCCGCCGTGGTGATGCCGGAGGACCGCTTCACCATGAAGGCGCCGCCGTCGTACGCGGTGGTGGGCAGGAACACCGCACCGGCCGCGCACTCGCGGGTCAGCGTCCAGGTCGCGTTGCAGCTGAGCAGGTCGATCCGCCCGGCGGCGAGCGAGGGCATGCGCTGCTCCGGGGTCAGCTCGACGTAGTCGACGGCGTCCGCGTCGCCGAGCACCGCGGCGGCGACCGCGCGGGCGGTGTCCACGTCCAGACCGCGGCGCACCCCCTGCTCGTCGGTCCAGGACAGGCCCTTGATGCCGGTCGAGACGCCGACCCGGACCCGACCCCGGGCGCGTACGGCGTCGAGGGTGGGGGATCCGGTGGCGGCGGTGGGGGAGGAGGTGGACATGGCGGAGCTGCCTCTCTTGCGCGGCGGGTAAGTGCCGTGCGGGGTGGGTGAGTTGGGTGTGTCGGACGGGTCGGCCGGTCAGGCGACGGCGGCCGGGGCCAGGGCGTCGTAGGACCGCTGGTTGTGCGAGAGCATGCGCAGGAGTTCCGCGGAGCCGACCCGGCGGTTCCGCTCGGCCGAGGGCACCGCGGCGGCGGGCAGGGGCATCCGCCCGGGGTCGGACCAGCGCAGCCGCCCGTCGGGGGCGATCCGGGCGCGGGCCCGTTTGGCGTTGTCCGGGTGCAGGCAGTACGGCACGTCGAGCACGCCGCGCGCGAACGCGGTGACGAGGGCGCGGCCGATGTCCGTGTCGAGCGCGAGCACCGCCTCGATCAGCAGCCGGGCCTCGGCGTACGTCTCGGTGACCGTGGTGTCCGCGAGCTCGGTGGCGGGCGCCGTGCTCCGGGCGCGGGCCGCCGCCTGTTCCAGGGCGGTGACGTTCTCCGCGACCGTCGGGATGCGCTCGGCCTCGGCCGCCGTCTTGACGATCAGCCGCTCCGCCCCGGTGCTCGCGGCCAGGTCGACGCTGTCGCGCAGGATCGTGGCGCTGCCCTCCGGGGTGCGCGGGAACAGACCCATGAAGGTGTAGAGGACCAGATGGACGTCCATGTCCGGCAGGAACTCCGCCGACAGCGTCCGCAGGGCACGCAGGGCCTCCGCGTCCTGTCCGGCGTCGACCTGTTGCGAGTAGCTCAGCGACAGGCTGCGTACCCCGTGGTGACGGGCGAACAGGCCCTCCAGGATGCCGAGCGCGACCAGCAGGCCGGGCGGGCACAGCTGGCCCAGCATGCAGCCGGCGAAGCTCTCCAGATGCCCGGGGCGACCGTCGCCCGGGCCGTCCGCGAGCAGCCGGCAGCACTCCGCCCAGGCGTCGACGGCCCGCTCCAGCGGGACGCGGCTGTAGGGCAGGCAGTACGAGACCGGGCCGCCCTCCGTGGCGTCGAGGCCGGAGTCGAGCAGCGCGCGGAAGATCTGTAGCGGCTGCGCGGAGCCGTGCCTGACCTGGACGGGGAAGTCCGGTCCTGCCAGCCCTTCGAGCATGCGGCGGGTGCGGTCGGCGCCGTGCGCGACGAGCGGGAAGCCGTTGAGGTTCGCGCCCGTGCGCAGCGCCTCGGCGGCCGCGGCGTGGTCGTTCACGCGGGTGTAGCTGTCCAGGGTGAGCGTGCCGACCGTGTCCGCGCGCGCCGCCCGGACCGCTTCGAGGGCTCCGCGCATCCGCTCGGTGGTGGCGAAGCCGAGCCGGGGCTGGACCACCAGGGACCCGGCCGCCGCACGCTCGGCGACATGGCGACCGAAGGCCACGGGGGCCGAGGCGTTCACGCGGCGGCCACCACGGTGTGCGGCCGCACCCGGTCCAGGTACTCCCGGAACTCGGCGACGGCCTCGTCGCCGACGAAGACCCCGTCGAAGCCGGCCTCGATGAGTTCGGGGACCAGGCCCCGGTCGGCGGCACCCGCCACGCCGAGCTTGCCCCCGATGACGAGCGGGGTGCCGGCGAGCGCGGGCTGCGCCTTGATCAGCTGTGCGTACGCGGCTGCCTGGAGCCCGCCGTGCCCGTTGACGCTGGACAGCAGGATCAGATCGGGCCGGACGTCCAGGGCGCGTTCGGCCAGCATCTCCGGGGGCACGCAGGCACCCAGATTGGTGACCTCGAACTCCGCCTCTTCGAGCAGGAGTTGAAGGTAGACCAGGTTCCACGTGTGCGAGTCCGACGAGACGCTGGACAGCACCGCGCGCCGTGGCCGCCGGGGGTCGGGATGGGGTCTGGGGTTCCTCATGGCCCTGACGGTAGGAACGGCACGAGCGCCGGCGCCAACAGTTCGACGCGGCGTCGAATCACCGCACGCACCCTTCGCCCGGGGCCCGAAACCTCGGCATCGTCCGGACCGTGCGGGGCCGGGACCGGGGCGCCGTCGCGGCGCCGGGTCAGTCGGCCAGCGGGTTCAGGGCCATCGGCTGGATCCTGCCCTCCAGCATCTCGCCGAGCCCCCGCACCGCGCACACGTCGGGGCGCTCGGCGATGTGCACGGGGACGCCGGTCGCGTCCCGCAGCATCTGGTCGAGGCCCGGCAGCAGGGCGGAGCCGCCGACCATCATGATGCCGCGCTCCGCGAGGTCGGCGACCAGGTCGGGCGGGCAGTCGCGCAGCACCCGGCCGATGCCGTCGAGGACGGCGGTCAGCGGCGTGTGGATCGCGCTGCGCACGGCGGCGGTGTCGACATGGACCGAGCGGGCCAGGCCCGTCGCCACGTCGCGGCCGTGGATCTCGGTCTGCTCCGGGCCCTGCGGGGTGATCCCGTTGCTGCTCAGCGCGACCTGCAACGGGCGTACGGACTGGGAGGGCAGCATCAGGGCGTGGTGCTGGCGCAGGTGCTGGACGACCGCGTGGTCGATGGCGTCGCCGCCGACGGGGACGCGGGCCGCCGTCACGATCGAGCCCAGCGAGAGGACCGCGATCTGGGTGGTGGCCGCGCCGCACACGATGATCATCGTGGCCTCGGGCTGCTCCACCGGGAGGCCGCAGCCGACGGCCGCCGCGATCAGGGTGTCGACGAGTTCCACGCGGCGGGCGCCGAGGCCGACGAGCGTCTCGACGGCGGCGCGCTGGGCCAGCGGGTCCGCGTCGTGCGGCACCGCGGCCGCGGCGCGCAGCCGGGGCTTGCGGCGCAGGGCGCGGCGGAGCTTGTCGCCGAGCAGGTGGCGCAGCATCCGCTGGGCCATCTCGATGTCGACGACCGTGCCGCCGGAGACGGGGCGGACGACGCGGATGTAGTGCGGGGTGCGTCCCGTCATCTTCTCGGCGAAGTCGCCGACCGCGATCAGGGCGCCGGTGCGGGTGTTGACCGCGGCGGCGCTCGGTTCGTCGACGACGAGGCCCGCGCCCTTCACGTACACGCGGGTGCGCGCGGCACCCAGATCGACGGCGAAGTGGCAGCGGCGCAACTGCTCCAGACTGGCGGTCATGGCAGATCCTCCCGAGAGCGCGGACCGTGATGGCTCGCCGGGCGGCGACCCTTCTGGCATCCTGCGGTCGCGCGCGGGAGGGCGCTCGTTGGAGTAGGCCGAGCGGGTCCACGAACGCCGGGGCGCCGCCTCCCGTGGGACGAGGGAGACGGCGCCGCTTCGGTGTCCGACGGTGTTACACCAGCCAGCCGAGGAAGTGGGCGAGGCCGGCGACGATGTCGGTGATGACGTTCATGTGACGCGTTCTCCTAGCGATGATGCAAAGTGCACTGGTGATGCAAAGTGCATATGGGACTTGGGACTTGAGATGTGCATCGCGATGCGGTCGCTACGGTCTGCAGCCCGTTGCTTGCGCACCGTAAGCATCGTTGGTTACGGGCTCCCGACGCAAACTTCTGCACTGCGATCACCTGTTCCAGGGAACAACTGCGCCCCTGTTCGTTTTCGGTGTTCTACGTGAAGCGGGGCGGGGCTACGCCTCGTACCAGCGCTGCAGCAGGCCCCAGGTGAACTCGGCGCGCACCTCGCGCGGCGTCCCCGCCTCGTCCGGGGCGCGGAACGCCAGACCCCAGCGGGTGGGCGCCGAGCCTTCGAGGGGGCGGGCCGGGGCGAAGGCGCGGGCCGCCTCGTCCACCGTGCAGGACCAGGGCGTCAGATCGGCGAGGGTGCGCAGGTCCGGGCCCGGGGTGCCGGGGGCGCGGATCAGCCACTCGTTCCAGATCCCGCCCGTGGGCGCGAGCAGCACCTCGAAGCGCAGGTCGGGCCAGAGCGGCATCGGCCACAGCAGCGCCTCGCACTCCAGGTCGCCGACCTTGCGCAGCAGGGTGCGCTCCGGGGCGCCGAGCACGGCCCGGTAGCGGGAGACCGCCGCCCGCGGATGGCGGGAGTGCAGCTGCGCCTGCCAGCGGCGGTTCGCCTCCCGCATCTCGGCCACGGAGACGCCGAGATCGGCGCGGGCCGTCTCCACGAGCGCCGGGTTGTGGTCCGCCATGCGGCGCAGCAGGACCAGCTGGAAGTCCAGTGGGGTGAAGGGCTCAGTGGGGCGTCCGGGCATGCGCTCCATGGTGGCGTACGCCGCCGGGGGCCCGCCCGTCCGGCAGGAACAGCACCGAGTTCACGTACCGGCGCCGGCGCCCGGCCGGGGTGAGGGCGCGGCGCAGCAGGCCCTGCGAGGCGATGTGGGCGGTGCCGCGCTGATGGGCCGCCAGATCGTAGGCGGGCAGGGGCAGCCAGTCGGCGGCGGCGTCGGCGTCCGGCAGGACCCAGCCCTCGTAGCCCTGCGCGCGCAGGTGGGCGACGACCGGGGCGATCGGCTGGATGCGGGTCTCCAGCTCGATGAAGAGGGCGGGCCGGTCGTGGGCGAGCAGGGCGCGGGCGCCGCGCAGCACGGGCAGCTCCGCCCCGTCGACGTCGATCTTTATGAAGTCCACGTCGCGGAGGGCGAGTTCGTCGAGCGTGACGCAGGGGACCTCGCGGCCGGTCGGCGCGTGCAGGTCGGCGCGGCGAACGAGCGAGGACACGCCGCGCTCGCCGCGTTCGTCGTGCGGTGGCTGCCACAGCGGGGCGGTGCCGGGGCGGTCGCTGGCCGCCGCCCGGACGACCTTGACGTTCGCGGGGGCGGACGCGGCGAGCACGCGGGCCAGGTGCGGGACCGGTTCGAGGGTGATCACACGGCGGGCCGGGACCGCGAGGCGGTGGGTCCACGGGCCGTACCAGCCGCCGACGTCCACCGCCGTGCCGCACGAGCCCGCGGCGGGCAGCATGTCGGCGAGCCGGGTCAGCTCGGGTTCGAAGCGCGGGTACAGGGCGCGGGCCGTCGCCGCCGTGAGCCGGGCGGGCAGCAAGGGGGCGATCCGGGCGGCGATGGTCGTCATGGCAGGGCCCGTTTCGCCTGCTCGGCGCGTTGCAGGAGCTGTTCGTGCTCGCCCTCCGGGACCTGTTCGCCGGACGACGGCAGGAGCTGCGGGATGCCGTCGACGATGGGGTAGCGGCGATGCAGCCGGGGGTTGTAGAGGCAGTCGCCCGCGGCCCCTTCCGGGGCGGGCAGCAGGAGCAGGGGGCCCTTGTCGAGCGGGCAGGCGAGGATCTTGAGCAGCGGGTCGTCAGGGTTCATGCGGGAGCAACTCCCTTGGCTCTTGGTCCGGTTGTGTGGGGGTGTCGTGCTTCGGCATCAGGAGGAGCACGGCGACCGCGAGGGCCGTGCCCGTCACGCGCAGCGCCAGGCGCACCGGCTCGTGGGGGAGCGATTCGCCGAACGCGAGCGTGCCGAGGACCGCCGTGAACAGGCAGGTCACCGTGGTGCACACCGGGACGATCAGCGAGGCGCGGCAGCGTTGCAGGGCCGCCTGCGACATGACGAGCCCGAACGCGCCCGTGCACATCAGCAGATACGGATACGGGGAGGCGAACAGGGCCGGGATGTCCGGCAGCACGCCCGACACGCCCTTGATGGCGAGCGAGCTGACCCCGTAGAGCAGGCCCACCGCGACCCCGTACTCGACGCCCGTGGTCGGGAGTCGGTGGCGGTGCCGTGCGCGGCGCTCCGCGGACGCGTACAGGGACAGGCCCGCCGCCAGCGAGGGCACGCACACCAGGAGGATGAGCGGCGCGGGCGAGGCGTGCCCCACGGAGTCCGAGTCCTGCTGCAGCGAGAGCACCACCATGAGCAGCGCCACCAGGATCGCGGCGATGGCGTAGCGCTCGCGGCCCGAGGTGCGTTCGCCGAGCAGCCGGGCCGACAGGAGCAGGAGGAGGACCAGGCCGGAGACGAAGATGCCCTGGGCCGCAGCGATGGGAAGCGTGCGGTAGACGGCGAGTTGGGCGCCGAAGCCGGACGCCAGGGCGATGGATCCGGCCAGCCACAGCGGGCTCGTCACCACCTGGCGCAGCAGGTGGGCCGGGCGGCGCACGCTCACCTCGGGCAGCCGGGTGAGGGCACGTTTCTCCAGGACGAAGCCGACGCTGTAGAGCGTGTTGGCGAGCAGTGCCGCGCCGACTCCCCATGCCACGGCGGGCATCGCCTCTCACATCCTTCGCGCGTGCAGGAGGAGGATCGAGGCGAGGGACGGGGCCGCGCAGACGAGCCGGTCGAGGGGGCGCAGGGGGCGGGGCACTCCGTGGAACGGCGCTCCCGTGAGCCCTACGACGTCGAAACCCGATGCGGCGACGAACTCCTTCAGGGCGCGCGGCGTGTAGAGGCGCAGATGGCCCACGACCTCGGTGCCCGGCCTGCCGTGGATCGCGCGCAGGCTCACCTCCGAGAAGACGGGCTGCACGCCGGCGAGGAGCAGCGCCCGGTTGTACCAGGCGGCCAGGTTCGGGGTGGACAGCATCAGGTGGCCGCCCGGTCGCAGCACGCGGCGGATCTCGTCGAGCGCCGCGTCGGGGTCGACGAGGTGCTCGATCACCTCGGAGAGGAGGACCGCGTCGGCGGCCCCGTCCGCGAACGGCAGGCCGTGGCCCGTGAGTTCGCCGCGTACGACACGGTGGACGCGGCGGGCCGCGCGCCGCAGCGCGTCCTGCGACCAGTCGACGCCGATGAGGCGGTGGCCGGCGGGCCCGGGCAGCAGGCGGGCGGTGGTGGCCGCGGCCGTCCCGTCGCCGCAGCCGATGTCCAGGACGGTGGCGTGCCGGGTGCCGGACAGGGCGGCGGCGAGGACGCGGGCCTGGCGGCGGGTGCGGGGGCTGCCGGAGGCCACCGGGACGTCCGGGTTCTCGTAGAAGTCCCTCAAGTCCCTTGGCGGGGAATCGGGTTCGGTGTGCGTCGTCATGGTGCCTCCTCCTGTGTGGCGTGGAGGTGCTGCTCGAACAGGTCGCGCAGGCGGGCCCCGTCGCCGGGGCCGAGCAGGGTGCGCGACCAGCGCAGGGCCAGGTGGAGCCGGCCCGCCGTGGACGCCGTCGTGAAGGTGAGGCCGCGCGGCATCCGGGCCGGGGCGGAGAACCAGACGGCGCGGGCGCGGCCGCCGTCGCCGAAGTCCAGCGGGTAGGGGATGCGGCCGATGTTGCTGAGCAGGGTCGTCGACGTCCAGGGGGCCGCCGCCGTGCGCACGGCGCGGGTGGCGGCGGCGCGCCAGGCGACCGGGGCGTAGGGGCTGGTCAACAGGGCGGCTCCGTGGCCCAGTTGGGGGCCTGGCTGGGACTTCAGGGCGGCGGTGCGGGTGGCGGTGAGACGGAGGAGTGTTGCCGTGTCCTTCTTCAGCTCCGCCGGAGTGAGGGCGACTTCGACCAGGCGGGTGCCGTTGCCGATGGGCATCGTCGTGTCGCGCGGGCGGTCGTCCACCGGCATGGTGACGCGCAGCGGGCGGCGGGTGTGGTGGGTGCCGTGCTCCTCGTTCCAGTCGGCGATCGTGCGGGCCGTGGCCACCATCAGCTGGTCGTTGACGGTGTACGGGGCGCCCTTCGGGCGGCGCGGCACGGACAGTTCGGTGACCAGGAGGCCGTTGCCGGGGCGGGGGTCCGGGGTGCCGGAGGAGACCCGGGCCGGGCGGGACCAGGGGGACGGCGGGGGCTGGGGCGGGCGTGGGCTCAGGAGCGGGGGAGCGGTGGGCGGCGGGGAGTTGTCGCGGCCCGAGTAGAGCTCCGCCGCGGTCGCGACGACGCGCAGGCACGCGGGGCCGTCCAGCGCCGTGTGGTTGATCGTCACGAACAGGACGGTGGCGCGGGTGTGCGGGTCCTCCACTGCCTCCAGGCGGACGGGCGGGGAGGCGGTGAGGGGTGGGGCGTCGGCGAGGGAACGGGTGCGGGCCTGGTGCAGGGCGTCCGGGGTGGGGGCCGGGAAGGAGACGGGGGGTGTGTCCGGGGTCGGCGTCAGCTCCCACTCGTAGCGGCTGCTGTACCAGTGGCGGGGGGCCTCGCGCATGAGGATGCGGGGGTGGTGGTGCAGGGCGTCCGTGAACGCGCGGGTGAGGCGGGTGGGGTCGAGGCGGGCGGTGAGGTGGATTTCTATGTGGACGGTTTCCGGTTCGCGGTCCTGGAGGCAGTGGCGGGAGACCTCGTCGACGGTCGGGAAGGGGATCCGGGTGGTCCGGCTCCCGCTCCCGTTGGCGGGGCGGTCCAATGTGGTCATGGGGTGCTCCCTGGGGGTGCGGGCTTCGGTGGGAGCGGGGGCCTCCGGTCCGGGGAAGTCGCCCCCTCCTCCCCTTCCCGTCCCGTCGTGGGGGCTTCGCCCCGGGTGGTTGCGGACTCGGGGCTCTGCCCCGGACCCCGCGCCTCAATCGCCGGCGGGGCTTGATTTGGCCGAGTTGGGCGGCCAACTCCCACTAGTGCTGCGAACAGGGCCACTAGCGCCAGGAGTTGGGCCGCCGTGCTGTACGCGCCCGCGCCCTCGCGGACCGGTTCTCCCGCGGTCGTCGCCGCCACCGCTCCCGCCGCCGCCATCGTCAGGAACGCCAGCGGGACCAGGAGGGTGTGACGTTTCCAGGCGAGGAGGGCGAGGGCCGGGGCCAGGGCCGCCCAGGGGCCCGCGATCACGATGCCGAGGGCCGTCAGCAGAGCCGTGCCGATGAGCCGGCCGGGGGCCGGTGGCGGGAGCGGGGGCTCCTGCTCCGTGTCCTTGCGGCGCCACAGGCACAGCGCGCCGAGGGCCAGGAGCGCCGCGCCGGACGCGAACAGGCCGACCTCGTACGTGCGGGCCGGGGCGTAGGACAGCTTGATCGTGCCGCTCGCTCCGCCGGGGACCAGCCACGCCTGCTGCCAGCCGTCCAGGCGCAGCGAGGTCAGCTTCTTGCCGTCGAGGGTGGCCTCCCAGCCGTCGTTGGCGTTCTCGTACATGGTCAGGTACGTCGCCTCGCCCGCGTCGACCCGTGCCTCGCGGCGGTCGCCGAGCCAGTCGCGGACCGTGAGCCTGCGGGTGGTGGGCGGAGCCTGGGTGGTGGCCATCGTGTTCGTGAGCGTGATGTCCGTGAGGGCGAGGGGGCCGGAGGGTGAGGTCGTCAGGGTGTGCGGGCCCGCGGGGAGGTCCAGGGCGTCGCCGCACGGCTTCACCGTGACCGGGCGGCGCTCGGTCAGGGCGCGCAGGGTGCCGCTCGCCGAGGTGCGGTGGCGGGTGCCGTCGATCGTGACCGTCGGGCCCTTGCCGCAGGGGAGGCTGAACTCCCGGTCCGGCGTGGGCTGTTCGACCCGGTACGCGTCGAGGGCCGGGATGTAGGCCTCGGTCAGGCCCACCGGGAGTTGCAGGTCCTTGTCGGCGACGGGGTTGTGGACCTTGAGCGGGGCCGCCTTCGTGATGGTGATGTCGAGGCGGTTCGTGGTGATGGGGTCGAAGTGGGCCACTCCGTTCTCGTCGACGCCGGCCACCGCGGCCCCGTCCGGGCTGCTGATCTCGATCTTCTCGGGGCGCGTGGTGAGGCCGCCGGCCCCGGCGAGCACGAGGGTGGAGACGGGCTGCTTGTCCGGCCAGCGCAGGTGGATCGTGGGGTCGTCGCCCGCGATCCAGGCCGTCGTCAGATCGCCGTCGGTGAGGTTGCGGGGCGTGGTGTTCAGGCCCAGCTCGGCCGTGGAGTCCGCGGTCGCGGTCATCTTGCGGCGCTGGTCGGGGGCCAGGTCGTAGAGGAGTTCGTCGAGCGCGCGCCCCGGGGTCGGGGCGGCCGTCGCCTCGAACTCGTACGTGGACTCGCCGGTCGTCGTGAAGACGCGGTTCAGGGAGCGCTCGGTGTCCGTGAGGGTGAGGCCGCCGTCGCTCGTGGCGCGGTGGAAGGAGTACTGGTCGGCCTCCGTGGAGTCGGCCGGGAGGCGCAGCGCGCGGGTCGCCCGCACGTCTGGGACGTCGATGGACGTGAACCCGGCGCCGGTGAGGCCGGGGCGGGCGCGCTGCGTGTCGAGGATCGTCACGCGCAGCCAATTGGCCGTGCCCGAGGCGGCCTTGACCTCCTGGCGCTTGCCGTTCGGCTGGATGTCGGACGTCGTGGAGCCCTGGTCCGTCTCGATCCGTACGCGGGTCGGGGCCGCCCGCACGTTGTCCTGCGGCAGCGGTGTCAGGTGGATCCTGGCGGGGATCCGGGTCGGCCGGGTGAAGTCGACGCGGACCCACTCGCCCTTGGCGGAGTCGGCGGCGCCCTCCGTCCACGCCGTGTCGGGGTCTTTGTCGAAGGCGTTCACCGGGTCGAACTGGGGGAGGTGCAGCAGCCAGTTGCCGCTGGAGGACGCCGTGACCGAGCGGGCTCCCCGGATGTCGGCCGTCGTCTGGTGGGCCACGCCGTCGCTCAGGAGGATCTGTTTCGGTGGTTCGCCCGGGTTCTCGGAGGCGTTCGGGCCGTTGCGTTCCGTCGGCGTGTACGGGTACGAGGTGTTGGTGTTGACCAGGCCGAAGCGGGTGTCCGCGCGGCGCAGGCCGTCGGCGGCGATCCGCAGGGCGGGGTTGCCGATCCCGGGGTGGTTGTCGCCGGTCAGCACGGCGGGACGGTCGAGGAAGGACGGGTCCGACGAGAGTCGCAGCAGGGCCTCGGGGCCGCCGCTGACCTCCGCCGTGTTCCCGACCGGGAGCAGGCCCGCCTGGCCCGGCCGGGCGGCGTCGCCGCCCGGGGCGTAGATCTCGACGGAGCGGCTTCGCGGGTACAGGCCCTCGATCTGGACCGGTGTCTTCTCGGCGATCCGGCCGCCCGTGACCTGCGGTCCGAACCCGGTCACCCGGTGGAAGCCCGATTCCGTCAGCGTGCGCTTGACCGTGGCGGTGGGGACGTAGCCGAACTGGTCGGGGTCGAGGTCGTTGCGGACGACCACGTAGTACAGGCCGGACCGGATCACGTAGTCCTGGAGTCCCGGTACGCGGGTGCCGCTCATCAGCGCCTGCTCGACGGCGTCCATGGCGCGCCGGTTGCCGCGTGTGCCGAACGGGACGTAGTCGCGCTGCGCCCAGCGGGAGTCGGCGAGCACGTCGAGCGGCTGGTCGATGGGGGAGCCCCAGGTGTAGATGCCGTGGGCGGTCGCGGGCACGACGAGGGCGCGGGAGTCCGGCGAGTACTTCTTCAGCCACTTGGCCGTCGTGTCCCAGTACGTGGGGAGCTTTTGGAACGCGCCCGGCTGGAGGATCGAGCCGTTGAGGTACGGCCAGGCGAGGCCCGGCACGATGAGGATCGCGGTGATCAGCGTGGCGTAACGGCGGGCGCGCAGCGGGCGGGCGCCGCGCGGGTCGGAGGCGACGCCCACGAGGTGGGCGATGCCGAGCGCGAGGGCGAGCGCGATCCCGGTCTGGAACTTGTAGACGTTGCGGAACGGGGCGAGGCCGCCGTCCAGCCACGACCGCACCGTGTCGTGGAAGGGCGCGCCGAGCGAGCCCCCGTAGCCCGCGAGGGTGACGAGGGCGGCCGCCATCACCACGAGCAGCAGCCAGCGGCGCTCCGGGATGTCGCGGCGCGCCAGGCCCGCGAGCCCGATCGCGGCGGCGAGCGCCGAGCAGACGATGACGACCACCGACGTCGCCACCGCCCAGCCGGCGGGCAGCCAGGCGTCTCCCAGGTGCAGATACGCCACCCAGTTCCCGGCCCCGCGCAGCGTCTCCGTCGCCGACATGGTCTCGGTCGTGGTCTGTGAACTCTCCACGTACGGAAGGAAGTTCTCGCCGTGGATGCCGAGCAGGACGAGCGGGATCGTCCACCAGGCCGTCGCGAGGACCACCGACGGGAGCCACCAGGCGATCTGGCGGCGCTTGCGGGCGGACGGCGGCCGGGAGAGCAGATACAGGCCCACGGGCAGCAGCGACGCCAGCGTCGAGGACGCGTTCACGCCGCCCATGAACGGGATGAGCAGCGCCGAACGCGTCGCCGAAATGCGTGCCGTCGTACGGGGGTTGGTGAGCGGAAGCAGAACCCACGGCAGGAACGCGCCGGGCAGCGCCGCCGCCGACGTCGAGCCGACGACGATCGTGAACGTCGGCCACAGCGCGTACGCCACCGCGCCGAGCAGCCGGCTGCTCGGCGCGCCGACCCCGAGGCGTTCGGCGAGGCGCAGAGCGCCCCAGAAGGCGACGGTCACGACGATCGACAGCCACAGCCGCTCGGCCAGCCAGACCGGGATCTGCAACAGGTCGGTCAGGCCGTAGTACGGCAGCATCGGGAACGCGTAGCCGATGTACTGGTCGGAGATCCCGCCGAAGCCGGCTCTGTCGTGCCACAGCTCCCCGAGGTCGCCGAGGAACTTCCAGGGGTCCTGCGAGACGCCGAGCTTCGTCTCGAACGTCGCGCGTCCGGGTTGCACCGCGCAGAACGCGACGAACAGCACGGCCCAGAACGTCAGCAGCCAGCGGCGCGAGCGCGGGCCCGGTCCGGGTTCCGGGTGTGTCGCCGCCGCGGGTGGGGCCTGGACCATGGTCGTCATGGGGCACACCGCCTGAGGATGAGGAGGAGGTTCCAGGTGGCGAACTCGCGCACGCCGGGGACCCGCGTGACCGTCTCCGCGAGGAACGGCCAGTAGCGGGAGCGCGCCGCGACGACGGACACGTCGTCGCGGGCGCGCACATGGCGCAGAGTGGGGCCGATGTGGTGGGCGAAGAGGTTCTCGCCGAGGGTGTGCTTGGGCGCCCGGCCGGTGCGCCGCTGGTAGCGGGCCTGCGCGCGGTCGGCGCCCAGGTAGTGCCAGGGCGCCCACTCGTGACCGCCCCACGGGGACAGCCAGTTGGTGAACGCCACGTAGATGAGGCCACCGGGCCGGGTGACCCGGACCAGCTCGCTCACGAACGTGTCGCGGTCGGCGACGTGCTCCAGGACGTTCGAGGAGAACGTGACGTCCGCCGACGCGTCGGGCAGCGGCAGCAGATAGCCGTCCGCGACCACCGTGCCGGGCGGCGGGTCCTGGCCCAGCTCGGAGGTGTCCGGCTCGAAGAGGAGGGCCTGCGCGCCGCGCGCCCGGAACTCGCGCGTGAAGTGCCCGCTGCCGCCGCCCACGTCCACGACGACCTTCCCGGCCACCTTCCCGTACGCCTCCACCTGGTCGGCGGCGTCCCGGGCGAGCAGGGCGTAGCACGTCTCCGGGTCCCGCTGCTCACGCAGGAACGCCCGGAAGAGCGCGAGCGAGCGGGCCGGGGACGGATCCCTGAACCCGGCCCGCCCGTCATCGACCCCCGTGGCCGCCGTCACGGCGTCCAGCCCCGCACCGCCTCCGCCGCCACCGCGCCGAAGTGCCGCACGGTGTGCGCCCATCGGTAGCCCGCGGCCCGTTCCTGGGCCGCCTTGCCCATCAGTTCGCGGCGATGGCCGGACAGGGCGAGCGTGCACCAGGCCGCCGCGAAGGCGGACTCGCCGTGCGCGAGCAGTCCGGTGGCGCCGTCCTCGACGGAGTCGCGCACGCCCGGCACGTCGAAGCCGACCGCCGGGGTGCCGCGCGCCGCGGCCTCGGTGATGACCAGGCCCCAGCCCTCGACCGCCGAGGGGTGCAGGAGCAGCCAGGCCTCGCAGAGCAGGCGGTGCTTCTCCGCCTCGGAGACACGGCCGGTGAACTCGACTCCCTCGCCCGCCAGTTGGCGCAGGCGCGGTGCCTCGGGGCCGTCCCCGACGATGACGAGCCGGCCGCCCGTCACCGGACGCACCCGTTCCCACAGGCGCAGGAGCAGGTCGATCCGCTTGTACTCGACGAGCCGGCCCATCGCCAGGAACAGCGGGTCGGGCGAGCGGTCCGCGCACGGGCCCGGCTCCTCGACGCCGTTCGGGACGAGCCGGATCCGGTCGGGGTCCACGCCGATGTCGTGCAGCGCGTGTGCCGTCGACGGCGAGACGGCCACGAGCAGACCGCGGCGCTGTGCCCCGGTGAGCGCCCAGTGTTCGAGTCTTCGGCCGAGGTGGGCGGCGGGCGCGAGCGGTCCGCGCAGGCGCATCCGCCACAGGTCCGTGTGCACGTGGTTGACCAGGCAGAGCGTGGGGCCGCGGTGCCACAGCGGGGCCAGGTACGGCATCCCGTTGCAGACCTCGACGAGCAGGTCGCAGTCGCCGACCTGGCGGGCGAAGGCCGAGCGCGCCCGCAGGTAGTGGGCGTGCGCGCTGCCGGCGGAGACGACCCGGTAGTCGCGGAAGGCCGCCGGGCCGCCGCACAGCAGCGTCACCTGGTGGCCCTGGCGGGTCAGTCCTTCGGCGAGCCGGTCGACCAGGAGCTCGGAGCCGCCCGCGGCCGGGTTGCCGAGGTCGCGGTGGGCGAGGAACACGATGCGGCGCGGGTGTGGGGGGTCGTGTTGCGGATGCCGCGCGCCCTGTGGGGACGTGGTGGCGCGCAGCGGGAGGGGTACGTGCTGGGGCATGGGTGCTCCAACTCGTCGGGCGTACACCGGTGTTCAGGCGTACTCGGGCGTACTGGTAGGTACGGTGTCGAGACTGTGCGGGGCCTGTGCACGGGGTGGGGAGGGACAGTTTTCGCCCCGCTGTTCGATGCGGCTACTCACCCGCGTGACAAGTTCGGGTCCGTATTCGGCTGACGTACCGTCACATCGTGGATGTTTCCAGGGTCGTCGGGGACGTATCGGGATCCGGACGCTCCGACCCTTCCGGCTCCGGCCCGCCACCCCTGCCCCGTACGACGAGCACCAGACCCGCCGCCACGAGCAGCACGCCCAGACCGCCCACCACCAGCGGCAACGTCGTGCCGATCAGGGTGAGCCGGTCGTTGTCGTCCCTCGCGAGCGCCACCTGTCCGCGCTGCGTCGCCGGGGTGAAGGCGATCTTCCGGCTGTCGAGGAGCACCGCCGCGTCCTTGCTGGTGCCGGGCGCGCGCAGCGTCTTGCGGGGGCCGATGGCCGCGTACAGGACCCGGCCCGTGCGCTGGTCGACGACGAGCTCGACGCGATGGTTGGCGTACCACTCCTCGGCGAGGACCTGGCTCTTCTTGGGCTGGCCCACGAGCCGGCCCGGCACGAGCCGGGAGCCGGTCCTGGCGGGGGCGACGGTGCCGGTGAACCGGTAGCCCTCGTAGCCCTGGACCTTGGTCCCGCCGCTGAAGCGGAGCGGGACCGTCGCGCCGAGGGTGTTGTCCCACCAGGTGTAGGTGCGCTTTTCCACATGGAAGGGGAACTTCAGGTAGGCCTCGCCGCTGAAGGTGGGCTGCTCGCCGCAGCAGTGCTGGGGCTCATTGGTCCTGCGGTCGACGACCCAGCGCTCCAGGGTCCACTGGAGCGCGTCGTGCGGGTCGGACGCCGGCAGCGACTTCGCGGTGTCGACGGACGTCGCGACGTCCCACACCGCGTTGCCGCTGCGCTCGCTCTCGGCCACGTCGCCGCGGGCCTGCCGGGTGATGGTCAGCTTGCGATCGCGCACGGTCTTGATCTTCTCGGTGTCGAAGTAGCTGCCGGTTCCGGTGAACACGGTCGTCACATCGACGTCGATGCTGGTGCGCTCGGCGCGCGGCGCCACGTACCAGGCGAGCAGCCCCGCCAGGACGAGCAGGAACGTGCCGAGACCAGTTGCGACCAGGGAGAACGGTGAAGCTGTACGGCGCATCCGGCACTCCTGGGAGGAAGGGCATCCGCGCTGTTTCGCGGTCGGCCGGTGAGGACCCTTCTGACGGATCAGGCTGGATGCGGACGGCGTTCACGGACGCCGCAGATGCGCGTGCCAGGGCCCGCGACTCCAGCAGGATCCGTCAGAAGGGTCCTTAGGGCCGGGAACCGTAGACGTACCCTTGACGAAGTGTCAACGTCCTGCGAAGACTGGACACTTGAGACGAACGGCTCGCCGTACGTCGCAATCGCACGGGTGGGGAACGACCTCTGGTGACCTCGATACCCCGATCGGTGGACCACGGATCGGGCACGGACGAGAGGCTGACCCTGCGATGAACCGACTGCTCGCCGCCGCGCTGTCCGCGGCCACGGGAGCCGCGCTCGCCCTCGCGGCCGCCTTCGGCGTGCTCGCGTTGATCAACGCGACCCCGGACCAGCCCAACACACCCCTGGTGACCTACGAGACGCCCGGCCAAGGGCGCTGACCCGTGCCGGCCACCGCTCGCTCCGCGTGGTGCGACGTGCCGCGGCTCCAGGCCAAGCAGTTCGTGGCGCTCGCCCTCGAAGAGGCACCCCGGCTCGCCCGGGACATCCTCGACGAGATCCATCGCGAGTTCCCCCAACTCCCCGTCGTACTCGACGAGTCGGGCGAGGCCGTCGCCCTCGTCGGCATCCGGCGCGCCGTCGAGGACTTCGTGCGCGGCTTCGCCGACGGGGCCGCCGACGGCCTCCCGGAGGGCCACGCCCCTGCCCTCTTCCAGGAGTTCGGGCGCGGCCAGTCCCTGCACGGCCGCAGCCTCGACTCGCTCCAGGCGATGTACCGGCTCGGCGTGAAGATGGCCTGGCGGCGCCTCGCCGACATCGGGCAGCGGCTGCACATCCCGCCCCCGGCGATGTACGAACTCGCGGAGGCCGGCTACGAGTACCTCGACGGCCTCGTCGACCAGTCGGTCCGCGGCTACGCCGAGGCCGCCGCCCGGCAGGCCGGGGAGCGGCTGCGCCAGCAGCGCAAGCTGATGGACCTGCTCCTCGAAGGACGGACCGCGGCGCCCCGCGACCCCGTGCAGGCGCTCACCGAACGCGCGGCGCGGGTCGGCTGGACCGTGCCCGCGCACGTCGCCGTCGGCGTACTGCTGCGCCCCGCCCGCGACGCCGTCGCCCCCGCCGTCGGGGCCGACGTCCTCCTCGACATGGAGCCGGAGCGGCCCCGGCTCGTGCTGTCCGACCCCGACGCCGCGGGCCGCGCCGACCTGCTGCGCCGCGCCCTGACCGGCTGGACCGGGGCGATCGGCCCGCCCGTCGCACCCGCCGACGCGGCCAAGTCGCTGCGCTGGGCGGAGGCCGCGGTCGCCCTCATGGAGCGCGGACTGCTGCCCGACGCCGAAGTGGTGCAGTGCACCCAGCACACCCAGGCCCTCGTCCTGCTCCAGCCCGAGGAACTCGTCGACGACCTCGCCCGGCGGGCCCTCGAACCCCTCACCCGCTGCGGCCCCACGCACGCGCGGCGGCTCGCCGAGACCCTGCTCGCCTGGCTGGAGACCCGCGGCGGTGCCCCGGAGGTCGCGGCCCGGCTCGGCGTCCACCCGCAGACCGTCCGCTACCGGCTGCGCCAGATCCGGGAGCTGTGGGGCGAGGAGGTCGACGACCCGGACCGCCGCTTCGAGCTGGAACTGGTGCTGCGGGCCCGGCGTCTTCGAGGGGAGCTCGGGCCCGGGTAGCCGAGCGCGGCACCGCCGTGTGCAGACCGTGTACAGGGCACCGGATCGCCCATTGCCCGGTCAAGGCCCCTGTGCTTAGCCTATGTTCGCGATACCGGCCGACTGTTGAAATACCGAACATAGGGAGGGGTCGGTTGTGGGACGTCTCGTACCAGCCGTGACCCGGGCTCTGGACATACTCGAGCTGTTCCTGGACGGGGACGGCACGCTGTCCGCCCCCGACATCGTCCGCAAGCTACAGCTTCCGCGGACCACGGTCCACGAACTGGTCACCACGCTCGCCGCCCGCCAGTACCTCGTGCAGGTCCCCGGCCAGCCGGGCCGCTACCGCCTCGGCGTGCGCCCCTACCAGCTCGGCAGCCGGTACGCCGAGCAGCTCGACCTCGCCGCCGAGGGGCAGCTGGTCGCCCGCGACGTGGCGGAGACCTGCGACGAGACCGTCCATGTGGCGATCCTGGAGGGCACCGACGTCATCTACATCGCGAAGGTCGACTCCACGCACGCCGTGCGCATGGTGTCCGCCGCGGGCCGCCGGCTCCCCGCGCACTGCACGTCGGTCGGCAAGATGCTGCTCGCGTCGCTGCCCGAGGCCGAGCTGAGCGCGCGGCTCCCGGACGACGCGGACCTCGTCGCGATGACCGAGAACTCGATCACCGAGCCGGCGGCCCTGCGCGCGCACCTCGACGGGGTGCGCGAGCGCGGCATCGCCGTGGAGAGCCGCGAGTCGAACACGGACGTGTCGTGCGTCGCCGCGCCCGTGCGCGACCGCACCAACCGGGTCGTCGCCGCGCTCTCCATCTCCGTACCGATGATCCGCTGGAGCGACGCGCGCGAGGAGGAGCTCGCGGGGCTCGCCGCGAAGGGCGCCGCGGACCTCTCCGAGCGCCTCGGCCACCGGGGGGCGGGGCGATGAGGATCCGCGTCGAGGAGGCCGTGCGGGCCTCCGCGGAGCTGGGCGAGGGGCCGACCTGGGACCCGGCCGAGGGCCGCGTGATCTGGGTCGACATCCTCAACTCCCGCGTGCACACCTACGAGCCGGGCAGCGGCCGCCGCACCGTCATGGCCACCGAGCAGCACGTGGGCGCCGCCAAGCCGCGCGTCGGTGGCGGCCTGGTCGTCAACCTCCGTGACGGGGTGGGCGGTTACGGCCCCGACGGCTCCTTCGCCTGGCTGCACCGCGAGCCCGTCCCCGGCCGGCGCGGCAACGACGCGGCGGTGGCCCCCGACGGCGCACTGTGGGCGGGTTCCATGCCGTACGACGAGACGCCGGGCGGCGGCAACCTGATCCGGGTCGCGCCCGACGGGACGGTGACCGAGGTCCTCGACGACGTCACGATCTCCAACGGCACCGGCTGGAGCCCCGACGGCACGCGCATGTACTACGTCGACACACCGACGGGGCGGATCGATGTCTTCGACGTGGACGGTGAACGGATCGGCAACAGGCGGGAGTTGGCGTCCGTCGAGCCGGGATCCGGCTCTCCCGACGGGCTGACCGTCGACGCGGACGGCTGTGTGTGGGTGGCCCTGTGGGGCGGCGCCGCCGTCCGCCGCTACACGCCCCAGGGGAACCTCGACCGGGTGCTGCCGCTGCCGGTGAGCCGCCCCACGGCCTGCGCCTTCGGCGGTGCGGACCTGGGTGACCTGTACGTGTCGACGGCGCGGGTCGGGCTCGATGGGTCGGAGCCGCTCGCGGGGTCCCTGCTGGTGGTGCCGGGGGTCGGGCAGGGAGTGGCCCAAGCGCCCTTCGGGGGCTGAGAGTTCGGCCCGGGTTTCGGTGGTCCCTCGCGGGGCGTGCGGCGTTCGCGTCGTGCGTCCCGCGCTTTCTTCTGTGTGACCCATTGACGCACAAGCGCTTCGATTCTACGGTCCCGTTCGAAGTTACGAGCGGCATTCGAAATATCGGACGTAGGGAGGGGGCGGTGTGGGACGACCTGGCCTGAACCGCAGACAACTCCTCGCCGGCGCGGGTGGGTTGGCGGTCGCGGGAAGCCTGGGATTCGCGGCCGTGGGCACGGGCGCCGACGCGCTCGCCTCGGGCGCGGACACCCGCGTGCGCTACTGGAACCTCTTCAGCGGCGGCGACGGATACAACATGATCTCGATGCTGAACGACTTCCGTCGGGGGCATCCGGACACCGACGTGAAGGACTCCACGCTCCAGTGGGGCAATCCGTACTACACCAAGCTCGCGATGACCGCGTCGGGCGAGCGCGCCCCCGACCTCGCCGTGATGCACCTCGGCAGGATCCCCGGCTTCGCGCCCGGAACCCTCCTCGACGCCTGGGACGTCGGGCTGCTCGCCAAGTACGGCGTGCGGCAGGAGGACTTCAACCCGGTCCTGTGGAAGCGGGCGACGATCGACGGCAAGCTCTACGGACTGCCGCTCGACATCCACGTACAGCTCTGCTTCTACCGCAAGGACGTGCTCAAGAAGGCGGGGCTGCTCGACTCCGACGGGCGGATGGTCGAGGTCACCTCCACCGACGCGTGGTTCGACGTACTGAAGGAGGCCAAGAAGGCGGCCAGGAAGGGCGTGCAGACCCTCGGCCTGAACGCCGAGGACATGAACATCCAGTGGTGGATGTTCGTCGCCTTCTACACGCAGCTCGGCGGGACCTGGTTCAGCGCCGACCGCACCGAGGTCACCTTCGACACCGACAAGGCCACCGAGGTGCTGGAGTTCCTGCGCAGGCACGTCACCGACGGGTACTCAGTCGAGGGCGCCATCGGCGCCGAACAGTTCGTCAACGGTGCCCCGTTCACCTGGGAGGGCAACTGGTCGGTGCCCGTCTTCGACAGCGCCAAGGTGTCGTACGGGGCCACGCCGCTGCCACCGGTCTTCGGCAAGCGGGCCACCCACGCCGAGTCCCACGCCTTCGTCCTCCCGCACCAGGCCGAGCGCGGCGGCGCCGCCAACGAGGGCGCCCACCAACTCGCCGCCTACGTCGTCAAGCACGCCCGCAAATGGGCCCTCGGCGGCCACATCCCCGCGTACACGCCGACCCTGTCCTCGGCCGCGTACCGGCGGATGGAGCCGCAGAGCGAGTACGTGTCCGCGATGAACCACATGGCGACGGAGCCCAAGGCCTGGTTCGCGGGCTCCACCGGACTGCTCGGACAGCGCACCGGGCCGATCGTGATGTCCGCGTCGGCCGGATCCGCGCGCCCGGAGGCCGCGGCCCGCCGCCTCAAGGGCGCCCTCGCCCAGCTCCTCGCCTCGAAGAACCCGATGGACGGCCGGACCGCCGCTCAGGGAGGTGCGGTCTCATGACCACGACCAGCGCGCAGCCCGTCCTCGCCCCGGCGGCCGCGCAGGCCACCGCACGCACCGGCACCGTCCGCCGCAAGCAGGGCTTCCAGCACGGCGGTTGGTTCGTGGCGCCGTTCCTGGTGCTGTTCTGCCTCTTCGTGATCTGGCCGGTGGTACGCGGCCTCTACCTCTCCTTCACCGACGCCAACATCTCCGGCGAGGGCGCGAGCTTCATCGGCCTCGACAACTACCGCGAGGCCCTCAAGGACGACCTGTTGTGGGACTCGCTCGGCCACAGTGCGTACTTCACGCTCCTGGTCGTGCCCTGCATCACCGTCATGGCGTTCCTGCTCGCGATGCTGGCCCACCACATCGAACGCGGCAAGTGGCTGTGGCGGCTCTGCTTCTTCCTGCCGTTCCTGCTGCCGTCGACCGTCGCGGGCAATCTGTGGGAGTGGCTGTTCAACCCCACCGCCGGCATGGTCAACCACGTCTTCGGCCTCCAGACGGCCTGGCTCGCCGACTCCTCGTACGCGATGCTCGCGGTCGTCATCTGCACGCTGTGGTGGACAGCAGGCTTCAGCTTCCTGCTCTATCTGGCCGCCCTCCAGGGCATCCCGGCCCACCTCTACGAGGCCGCCAAGCTGGACGGCGCGAACGCCTGGCACCGCTTGGTCCACATCACCCTGCCGATGCTGCGCAACATCACCGGACTCGTCATCACGCTCCAGGTCCTGGCCTCGCTCCAGGTCTTCGACCAGGCCGTCGTGATGTTCGACTTCGAGCCGGGACCCGAGGGAGCCACGCGCACGTACGTGCAGTTCACCCTCGAAGAGGGCTTCACCGCCTACCGGGTGGGCTACGCCTCCGCCGCCTCCATCATCTTCTTCGTGATCATCGCGTCCGTCGCGCTCGCGCGGATGTGGCTGCTGCGCAACCGTGAGGAGGGCGCCCGATGACCGCCACCGCCCCGCAGATCCGCCTCAAGGCCCGCCGCGGGTGGACCGTGAGCCAGATCGTGCTCACCGCCCTCGGGGTGGCCGTGTCCGCGGTGTTCCTCTCGCCGCTGGCCTGGGCCCTGTTCACGTCGCTGAAGTCGGAGACCGAGGCGGTCGCGTCGCCGACGCACTGGCTGCCCCACAACTGGACCGGGCAGGCCTGGTCCGCCATCTTCGAGACCGGCAACATCACCAACTGGTTCGTCAACTCCGTGGTCGTGTCCGTGTGCGTCATGGCCGTCGTGGTGCTGACCAGCGCGCTCGCCGGATACGGCTTCGCGCGCACGGAGTTCAGGGGCAAGGGCGCCCTGATGGGCCTCGTCATGGCGGGCCTGATGATCTCGCCCGCCGTGCTCGGCGTGCCGCTGTTCACCACGGTCCAGCAGATGGGGATGGTCGACACGTACTGGGGCATGATCCTGCCGCAGTGCGCGCACGCGTCGATGGTCTACATCCTCTACAAGTTCTTCCAGGGTGTCCCGCGCGAACTGGAGGAGGCCGCGGCCATCGACGGCGCGGGCCGCTGGCGGATCTTCTTCACCGTCATCCTGCCGCTGTCCCGCCCCTCGCTCGCGGCGGTCGGCATCTTCACGTTCATCAGCTCGTGGAACAACTTCCTGTGGCCGTACATGGTCACCAACAACCCCGACCTCATGACCATGCCGAACGGCATCGCGACCGTCATGAACTCCTACGGCATCCAGTGGGCCCAGCTGATGGCCGGCGGCCTGATGGCGGGCCTGCCGCTGATCATCGTCTTCGTGTTCTTCCAGCGGCAGATCGTGGCGGGCGTGGCCCACACGGGCCTGGCCGGGCAGTAGCCCAGGCCCTCCAGGCCCTCCAAGTCGTCCAAGTCCTCCAAGGAAGGGAACGCATTGCGCACCGCACGCTTCACCCTCGACCCCGCCTTCACCGTCGGCACCGTCGATCCCCGCCTCTTCGGCTCGTTCGTGGAGCACCTCGGCCGCTGCGTCTACACCGGCATCCACGAGCCGGGCCACGAGCACGCGGACGAGTCGGGCCTGCGCACCGATGTCCTGGAACTCGTAAGGGAGTTGGGGGTGACGACCATCCGCTACCCCGGCGGCAACTTCGTCTCCGGCTACAAGTGGGAGGACTCGGTCGGCCCCGTCGAGGACCGCCCGGCCCGCCTCGACCTGGCCTGGCGCACCACCGAGTCGAACCGCTTCGGCCTGTCCGAGTACATCGCGTTCCTGCGCGAGCTCGGCCCGCAGGCGGAGCCGATGATGGCGCTGAACCTGGGCACGCGCGGCGTGGCCGAGGCGATGGAACTCCAGGAGTACGCGAACCACCCCGCCGGCACCGCCCTGTCCGACCTCCGCATCGAGCACGGCGACAAGGACCCCTTCGGCATCCGCCTGTGGTGCCTCGGCAACGAGATGGACGGCCCCTGGCAGACGGGCCACAAGACGGCCGAGGAGTACGGGCGGATCGCGGCGGAGACGGCGCGCGCGATGCGGCAGATCGACCCGGACGTGGAACTGGTCGCGTGCGGCAGCTCGGGCCGGTCGATGCCGACGTTCGCCGACTGGGAGGCGAAGGTCCTCGCCGAGACGTACGACCTGGTCGACTACATCTCCCTGCACGCGTACTACGAGGAGCACGACGGCGACCGGGACTCGTTCCTCGCGTCGGCGGTGGACATGGAGTCGTTCATCGAGAACGTGGTGGCGACCTGCGACCACGTGGGTGCCCGGCTCAAGTCCTCGAAGCGGATCAACCTCTCCTTCGACGAGTGGAACGTCTGGTACCAGTCGCGCTCCCGGTCCCAGGTCGCGGCCCTCGACTGGCCCGAGGCCCCGCGCCTGCTCGAGGACGTCTACTCGGTCACGGACGCGGTCGTCTTCGGCTCGCTGCTCATCGCGCTCCTGCGGCACGCGGACCGGGTGACGGTGGCGTGCCTCGCCCAACTCGTCAACGTCATCGCCCCGATCATGACGGAGCCGGGCGGCCCCGCCTGGCGGCAGACGACGTTCCACCCCTTCGCGGCGGCCTCGAAGTACGGCCGCGGCGAGGTCCTCGACGTCCGCGTCTCGGGCCCCACGTACGACACGGCGCGCCACGGCACGGCCGACCTCCTGCACGCGACGGCGGTCCGTGCGGAGAACGGCACGGTCACCGTCTTCGCGGTGAACCGCAGCCAGACGGAGGCGCTGCCGCTCGAAGTGGCGCTCAACGGCCTTGAGTTGGCGCGCGTGGTGGAACACAGCGTGCTGTCGGACGCCGACCCGGACGCCTGCAACACCCTCGCGGAGCCGGAGCGGGTGGTGCCGCATCCGGCGCCGGGGACGGTGCTTGAGAAGGGCTCGTTGAAGGCTTCCCTGGAACCACTGTCGTGGAATGTGATCCGGCTGGCCTGAAGCGAACGCGGGGACACCCGCCTCTCGGCTACACCCGGGAGGCGGCCTCCGGTGCGCCCTCCTGCGCGTCGTCGGCGGGTGCGCTCGGGGCTCCGGCCCCCGCCACCACGACCGACCGCCCCCGCCGCCCCCGCAGCGTGACCACCACGCCCGCCCCCGCGAAGCCCGCGCACACCAGCAGCAGCGGGATTCCCGAGACGCCCCACATGGCCAGGCCCGAGCCGGCGAGGAGGGTGACCAGGGCCCAGCGCAGGGCCGGGCCCGAGAGGCGGGTGGAGAGGAGGGCGCCGCCCACCACGCCCGGGATCGCGCCGATCAGGAGCGTGCCCGCCATGCCGAAGGCGACGTCGCCGAAGACCACGTGGCCGAGGGCCGCCGCCGCGACCACCGGGATGGCCTGGACGAGGTCCGTGCCGACGAGGTGGTTCGCCTTCAGGCGCGGGTGCGCCAGCATCAGCATCACGATGATCAGCGAGCCCGAGCCGACCGACGTCATGCCGACGATGAAGCCGCCGATCAGGCCGATGGCGAGGGTGGCCGGCGGGCGGACCGCGACGTGCGCGTCCTCCGCCTCGTCCGCCCCCGTGCCGCGCCGCGCGTCGAGCCGCATCCGGGCCAGCATCCCGACGACCGCCAGGACGAGCGCGCCCCCGATGACGTACTTCACGCGCTCCTGGAGCTGATCCCCGTCGCCGAGCAGCCCCAGGCAGAGGGCGCCGAGGATCGCCGCGGGCATCGCCGTGGGCAGCAGCCAGCGCACGATGTCCCAGCGCACGGTGCCCGCCTTCTGGTGCACCGCCGCCCCGAACGGCTTCATGAAGACGGACGTGGCCAGGTCGCTGCCGATGGCCGCCGTCGGGTTGACGCCGAACAGCATCACCATGATCGGCGTCATCAGCGCGCCGCCGCCCATGCCGGTGAGGCCCACCGCCACACCGACGAGCGCACCCGCCACGACCATCGCCCAGGAGAAGTCCATGCGGGCGACTGTACGCACTATCCCTATGGGAATGGTAGGGAAGCGCTGTAGATCCCAGATGCTGGAAAGGTGTCGAGTGATGTCGAGTGATCCACCGCACCTCGCGCCGCGAACGTCCACCACAATGGTGCGCATGAGGATCTCCGCCCGCGCCGACTACGCCGTACGTGCCTGCCTGGAAATCGCCGTCCATGCCGAGGGGGACGGCCTGCCGATCAAGGCCGAGGCCGTCGCCGCGGCACAGGAGATTCCGCACAAGTTCCTGGAGGGGATCCTCAGCGATCTGCGGCGCGGCTGCATCGTCGTGAGCAAGCGGGGCGGCAACGGCGGCTATCTGCTCGCCCGGCCCGCCGCCGAGATCACCGTCGCCGACGTCGTGCGAGCGGTCGAGGGGCCCATCGTCTCCGTGCGTGGTGAGCGGCCGAACGCGCTCAGTTACACGGGCCCCGCCGAACCGCTGCTCCCGCTGTGGGTGGCGCTGCGGGCCAATGTGCGCAAGATCCTGGAGGGCGTCACGCTCGCCGACCTCGCGCACGACCGGCTGCCGGAACCGGTGCGGGAACTGGCGGACGACCCCGCCGCCTGGCGCAATCCCTGAGACGCACGTACGCACGCGGGGCGCGGAGCCTGTGAGAGCGGCTCTCAGGCCCCCGTGGACCGGATGAGGCGGTCCACCGCCGCCGTGCCCGAGCTGTAGGTGGTCCCTCCGTTCAACTCGGGCACGGCGGCTTCCCTCCCGCTCCCCATGAGCGACTCCAGACCGGCCACCAGGCGCAGGACGTCCGGTTGGGGTCGCACCACGAGGCGCAGGAAGCTGCTGGACGATCCGATCTTGTTGCCGCACTCGCGCACCAGGACACCGTGCTCCGCGAGCAGCCGGTCGCGCACCGTCACGCCGTCGACGCCGTCCGGCAGCCGCACGTAGAGGAAGTTGCCCTGCGAGGGGTAGACGGTGAGCGGGCGCAGGCGGGCCAGGTGCCAGCGCATGTCGTGGCGGTCGCGGCACACCTGGCGGATGCTGTCGGCGTACTCCTGGCGGTGCTCGCGGAGCATGAAGACGACCGTCTCGGCGAACGAGTTGAGGTTCCACTTCGGGAGCATCGACCGCACCCTCCCCGCCACGCCCGGGTTCGCGACCAGGTAGCCGAAGCGCACCCCGTGCAGGCCGAAGTTCTTGCCGAGGCTGCGCAGCACGATCACGTTCGGGCGCAGCACCGCCTCCTGTACGAGGCTGGGGTCCCGGCCGCCCTCGGCGTCGGCGAAGTCGAGGAACGACTCGTCGATCACGACCAGGTCGAGGTGGCTCAGCTCGTCGACGAGCGTGAGGAGGGCGCGGCGGGGGAGCAGGCCGCCGTCGGGGTTGTTCGGGTTGCAGACGACCGCGGCCCGCGAGCCGCGCGCGTGGATGAACTCCGCGTACGCCGCCGGGTCCAGCGCGAACCCGTCCCGTTCGGGCAGCGGGAACATGTCGACCCGCTTGCCCGTCTCCATCGGCTGGTCCGTCCACCGCCCGAACGTCGGCACCGGCACGGCGAGGGAGTCGCGGACCAGCAGGTGGTCGATCCAGGTGATGAGCTCGGTCGAGCCGTTGCCCATGGCCACGGTCTGCGGGTTGAGGCCGAGGACCTGGCACAGCTCCGCGGTGATGTGCTCGGCGCTGCTGGGGTAGTACGTGAGGATCTCGGGCAGCCGGACGCGGAGCGTCTCCAGCATTCCCGGAGTGGGGAAGTAGGGGTTGCAGGGGATGCAGAAGTCGACGACCCCGCCGCCGGCGCCGCCCGCCCCGGCCCGCGTCAGCTGGCCGTAGGAGGGGGAGTGGGCGCTCGCGCCCTGGAACAGCGAGACGACGCTTCCGCTCATCACATGCCTCCGCCCGTATCCGTGGTGGCGTGTCATACGGATACGGGCGGGGCGGTGTTCAACCCATGGCGCTCAGGGTGTTCGAGGTGCTCGGGGCGCTCACGTGCCGAACGAGTGCACCGTCGTCGTCCGGTAGGTCTCGCCGGGCCTCAGTACCGTGGAAGGGAACTTCGGCTGGTTCGGGGAGTCCGGGAAGTGCTGGGTCTCCAGGGCCAGGCCGTCGCCCTGCCGGTAGGTGCGGCCCGACTGGCCGACGAGCGTGCCGTCGAGGAAGTTGCCCGAGTAGAACTGCAGGCCCGGCTGGTCCGTGGCGATCTTCAGGCTGCGGCCGGACGCCGGGTCGCGCAGCGCCGCCACGAGGACGGGCTTCGCGGTGATGCCCTTGTCCATGACCCAGTTGTGGTCGAAGCCCTTGGCGAGAATCTGCTGCGGGTGGGCCGCGCGGATGTCGCGGCCGATGGGCTTCGCCTTGCGGAAGTCGAACGGCGTGCCCGCGACCTTCGCCAGCTCACCGGTCGGGATGAGGCCCGCGTCGGTGGGCGTGTAACGGGAAGCGGCGAGCATCAGCTCGTGGTCGTAGATGGTGCCGCTGCCCTCGCCCGCGAGGTTGTAGTAGGTGTGGTTGGTGAGGTTCACGACCGTCGCCTTGTCGGTCGTGGCCTCGTAGTCGATGCGCCAGTCGCCGCGCGCCGTCAGCGTGTACGTGACGGTCGTCTTCAGCGTGCCGGGGTAGCCCATCTCGCCGTCGACGGACGTGTAGTGCATGCGCAGGCCGACGTCCGAGCCGGAGGCGAAGGGCTCGATGTCCCACACCCGCGTGTTGAAGCCCTTGGCGCCGCCGTGCAGCGAGTTCTCGCCGTCGTTGACGGAGACCTGGTACGCCTTGTCGTCCAGGGTGAACTTGCCCTTGGCGATGCGGTTGCCGTAGCGGCCGATGGTGGCGCCGAAGAAGGTGGTGCCCGCGACGTACTCCTCGATGGTGTCGTAGCCGAGGGAGACGTTCACGTACCGGCCGTGGCGGTCCGGGAGTTCGAGCGACTGGACGATGCCGCCGTAGTTGAGGACCTTCAGGCGCGTGCCGCCGTTCTCCAGCGACCAGCGGTAGATCTTCGTGCCGTCGGCGAGCTTGCCGAAGGGCTCCTTCACGGGCTTCCTGCCTCCCGAAGCGTTCGCGGAAGTGCTTCCCGACGCGTGGGCGGTGCCGCCGAGCGCGGTGGCTGCGACACCGGCCGCCGCGGCGGAGGCCATGACCGTACGTCTGCTCAGTTCCATCTGTGCGGCTCCTGAAGTGAGATGTACACCTGACTTACGAACCGGACTTGCGCTTGTTCCACACGTCGAAGCCGACCGCGGCGAGCAGGGCCAGGCCCTTGATCACCGACTGCCAGTCGGAGCCGACGCCGAGCAGGTTCATGCCGTTGTTCAGCACGCCGAGGACGAGACCGCCGATGATCGCGCCGAGGATGGTGCCGACGCCGCCGCTCATCGACGCGCCGCCGATGAACGACGCGGCGATCGCCTCGAGTTCGAAGTTGAGCCCCGCCTTCGGCGAGGCCGCGTTCAGCCGGGCCGCGACGACCAGACCGGCCAGGGCCGCGAGCACGCCCATGTTCAGGAAGACGTAGAAGGAGACCTTCTTGTCCTTCACGCCGGACAGCTTCGCCGCCGGGAGGTTGCCGCCGATCGCGTAGATGTGCCGGCCGAAGATCGAGTTGCGCATGACGTAGCCGTAGCCGACCACCAGGGCGCCGAGGATGATCAGGACGATCGGGGTGCCCTTGTAGCTGGCGAGGAGCATCGTCACGACCGCGATCGCCGCGACGATCGCGACCAGCTTCAGCATGAAGAGGTTGAACGGGACGACGTCCAGGGAGAATTCGCGCTGGCGGCGCCGGTCGCGCAGCTCCTGCCAGACCACGGCGGCGGCGAGCAGCACGCCGAGCAGCAGCGTGAGGTTGTGGTAGTTGGTGTTCGGGCCGACCGCCGGCAGGAAGCCGTTGCCGATCTTCTGGAGGCCGTCCGGGAACGGGCCGAGGGTCTGCCCCTTGAGCAGGATCTCGGTGAGCCCGCGCCACACCAGCATGCCCGCCAGGGTCACGATGAACGACGGTATGCCGCCGTACGCGATGAGCCAGCCCTGAATGGAACCGGCGATGCCCCCCATCACCAGGCAGAGGATCATGGCGACGGGCCAGGACACGTCGTGGCTGACCGTGAGGACCGCCGCCATCGAGCCGACGAACGCCGTCAACGAGCCGACGGACAGGTCGATATGGCCCGCGATGATCACCAGCATCATGCCGATCGCGAGGATCAGGATGTAGCTGTTCTGGAGCACCAGGTTGGAGACGTTGCGCGGCAGGATCAGGTCGCCGTCGGTCCACACGGCGAAGACGGCGACAAGGAGGCCGAGCGCGATCAGCATCCCGTACTGGCGCATGTTGCGGCGCATGCCGTCGACGACCAGCTGAAGGAGGCCGCCCCCGGCCGACTCGCCCGCCTTGCGCGGCGGCGGTGGCGGCGCGGCCGCCGGGATCTTGTCGGTCACGTTCGTGCTCATCGCGCTACCTCTTTGTCCTTCGTCATCAGGCGCATCAGCGATTCCTGCGTGGCCTCGGCGCGCGGCACCTCGCCGGTCAGGCGGCCCGCGGCCATCGTGTAGATGCGGTCGCACATGCCGAGCAGCTCGGGCAGCTCGGAGGAGATGAAGACGACCGCCTTGCCCTCGGCCGCGAGCTTGTCGATGACCGTGTAGATCTCGTACTTGGCGCCGACGTCGATGCCGCGCGTCGGCTCGTCGAGGATCAGCACATCGGGGCCCGCGAAGATCCACTTGCTGAGGACGACCTTCTGCTGATTGCCGCCCGAGAGCTTGCCCGCCGGCTCGAACACCGTCGGGGCCTTGATGTTCATCGACTTGCGGTAGCCCTCGGCGACCTGCCGCTCCTCGTGCTCGTTCACGACACCGCGCTTGGCGACCTTGCCCAGGGCGCTCATCGTGATGTTGCGGCCGATGGTGTCGATGAGGTTGAGGCCGTAGTGCTTGCGGTCCTCGGTGACGTACGCGATCCCGTGGCCGACGGCGTCGGAGACGTGCCGCGTGCTGATCTCATCGCCGTCCTTCAGGACCACGCCGCCCGCGTACCTGCCGTACGTACGCCCGAAGACGTTCATCGCCAGCTCGGTGCGGCCCGCGCCCATCAGGCCCGCGATGCCGACGATCTCGCCGCGGCGGACGGTGAGCGAGACGTCGTCGACGACCTTGCGTTCGCGGTCGATGGGGTGGCGCACCGTCCAGTTGCGGATCTCCATGGCAGGCGCGGCGCCCGCCTCCGGGTGGTGCGGGGTGCGGTCCGGGAAGCGGTTGTCCAGGTCGCGGCCGACCATGCCGGAGATGATCCGGTCCTCGGTGGTCTCCGCGGCCCGCACGTCGAGGGTCTCGACGGTGCGCCCGTCGCGCAGGATCGTCACCGAGTCGGCGACCTTGCGGATCTCGTTCAGCTTGTGCGAGATGATGATCGAGGTGATGCCCTGGTCCTTCAGCTCCAGGATCAGATCGAGGAGCGTGTCCGAGTCCTCGTCGTTCAGGGAGGCCGTCGGCTCGTCCAGGATCAGCAGCTTCACCTCCTTGGCGAGCGCCTTCGCGATCTCCACGAGCTGCTGCTTGCCCACCCCGATGTCGGCGACGCGGGTGTTGGGGTTCTCGTTCAGGCCCACCCGGCGCAGCTGCCGGGTCGCGTGGCCGAGCGTCTCGTGCCAGTTGATGAAGCCGCGGCTGGCGTGCTCGTTGCCGAGGAACATGTTCTCGGCGATCGACAGGAACGGCACGAGCGCCAGCTCCTGGTGGATGATGACGATGCCGCGCGCCTCACTGGCGTTGATGTCCTTGAACTCGCAGTGCTCCCCCTCGAAGAGGATGTCCCCTTCGTAACTTCCGTGCGGGTGGACGCCGGAGAGCACCTTCATGAGGGTGGACTTTCCGGCGCCGTTCTCCCCGCAGATGGCGTGGACCTCGCCGGGACGGACGCTCAGGGAGACGTCCGACAGCGCCTTGACGCCGGGAAAGGTCTTGACGATCGAGCGCATTTCCAGGACGGGTCCCGCCATGGTCGTGCCCTTCTCTGAGATGTGTCCTGTGACCTGTGCGGGCTACTTCAGGCCCAGGTCGGACTTGGTGTAGTAGCCGCTGTCGATGAGCGTCTTCTCGTAGTTGGTCTTGTCGACGCTGACCGGCGTGAGCAGGTACGACGGGACGACCTTGGCGCCGTTGTCGTACGTCTTGGTGTCGTTGACCTTCGGCTTCTTGTCGTTGAGCACGTCGTCGACCATGTCCACCGAGACCTCGGCGAGCTTGCGGGTGTCCTTGTAGACCGTCGCGTACTGCTGGCCCGCGATGATCGACTTCACGGAGGCGACCTCGGCGTCCTGACCGGAGACGACCGGCAGCGGCTTGGCCTTCGTGCCGTAGTCGTCGGACTTCAGCGCGGAGAGGATGCCGATGGAGATGCCGTCGTACGGCGAGAGCACCGCGTCGACCTTGTCGCTCTTGTACGTCGAGGTGAGGATGTCGTCCATGCGCTTCTGCGCGGTGGCGCCGTCCCAGCGCAGCGTCGTGACCTGGTTGAGCTTGGTCTGACCGGACTTGATCACCAGCTGCTTCTTGTCGATGTACGGCTTGAGCACCGACATCGCGCCGTTGAAGAAGTACTTGGTGTTGTTGTCGTCGTTGGAACCGGCGAACAGTTCCAGGTTGAACGGGCCCTTCTTGCCGCTGTCCAGGCCCAGCTTCTTGACGATGGCGCCGGCCTGGAGCTCGCCGACCTTCTCGTTGTCGAACGTCGCGTAGTAGTCGACGTTCTTCGAGTCGAGGATCAGGCGGTCGTACGCGATCACCGGAATGTTCGCGTCCTTCGCCTCCTGGAGCACGTTGGTGAGGGACTTGTTGTCGATCGAGGCGATGATCAGCGCCGAGACGCCCTGGGTGATCATGTTCTCGATCTGCGAGACCTGCTGGTCGGGGTCGTCCTCGCCGAACGCCAGCTTGGTCTTGTAGCCCTTCTCCTTCAGCGACTTGACAACGTTGTTGCCGTCGGCGATCCACCGCTCGGAGGACTTGGTCGGCATCGCGATGCCGACGGTGGAGCCCTTCGCGCTCTTCTTCTCGTCCTTGCTGCCGCCCTCACTGCTCTGGCCGCAGGCGGAGAGAGCGAGCGCGAGGGACGCGGAGGCGGCTATCGCGGTGAGAACGGCTCGGCGGTTTCGCATGGTCATCATCCTTGATGTGTGAGTTGCACAAATGCGGGCGGTGCGAAGTCCCTTGCACGGAGCGTGGGTTGACCGAGTGGAGATGCGTTGGATTCTGCGCGGCCCTGTCTACTTCTGGGAAGTTGCGTGCCCGGAACGTTATTCGCCCGTGTCGAAGCGGCTCAGCGTTCCCGGCAGCCGTGAGCCCAGCGGCGACATCCCGCCGGCGGCCCCGTGCCGCTCCAGCAGGTCGAGCGCGAGCCGCCCCCGGCGCACCCGCTCGCGCGCGGTGTCCAGGGTGACGTCGCGCAGCTGGGCCCCGTACGGGTAGATGGCCGGCGCCTTGGCCAGGCCGAACTTCAGGTACAACGGGGTGCCGCGGCGCACCAGTTCGGCGATCTCGTACATCCGGACATAGCCGCCGAGGTCGTCGGGCGCCTCGACGTACATGTCCATGGGGGCGGCGGAGACCCGCCGGATCTCGGTGAGGTGCGCGAGCGTGAGGTCGCTCGGCACGTTCAGCGAGTCGGCCCCGAGCCGCTCGTACACGGCGTACGAGGCCGGGTTCACGGGCCCGACGAGCGCGGACACCTTGAGGGTGGTGTCGGCGGGGATGACGCCCTGCTGCCGCGCCCGGTGCAGCGTCCACAGCACGCCTTCGTCGGCGACGAGCAGACACTTCACGCCCAACTCGGTGGCGCGCACGGCGTCTTCGACGCACCCGGCCACGGCGTCGTGCCCACGGGCGCGCAGCCCCGCGCCGCCCGAGTCGGTCCGCACGGAGGCGCCGGTGTCCCAGCTGCCGCGCGGGCCGGTGAACAGGCAGAGCTCGATGTCGCGTTCGGCGGTGGCCTCGACCATCTCCTGGATCTCGGAGTCCCGCAGCATCCAGATGCCGCTGCCCTGACTGATCCGGTGGATGGGCACGTCGAGCCGCGAGGACTCCTTGAGCACGGTGGCGACGGCCTCCGGCCCTTCGACCGAGGGAATCTCGGTACGCCAGGTGCCGCCGTCGGGGAACGTGTGGGGCGAGGCGTCGGCGGGGGAGTGCTCGGGGGCGCCGAGGCCGAGGGAGGAGAGGGCGGGTTCGCCGGGGCGGCGGGGTGTGTCGGTCACGGTGGTCCTTTTCGGGTTGTTCGACATTTCGGATGAGGTTCGGCTCGGTCCGGACGGCTGCATTCGAGCCCCTGCGGCGATTGAGCAGCGGGGTGCGGGGCAGAGCCCCGCGAAACCCCGGTGCTGCGGAACTCCCGTGTGGCTAGGGCCGCAACAACACCTTGCCGACCGCGGGGTCACCCGCCCCCACCCACTCGATGGCCTCGGCGAACCGATCGAGCGGCACCTCGTGCGTCACGAGCGGCAACGGATCCAGCAACCCCGCCCCGAACATCCGCACCGCGTGCGCCCAGGCGTCCGGCGCGGCCCCGAACACGGTCCGCACCTCCAGCTGCCGCACCACGAGATCCGTGGGGTCGAGCCCCTGTGCCGCTCCGGCCGCCGGAATCCCGGTGAGCACGAGCCGCCCGCCCCGCCGCAGCAACGACGCCGCTGTGTGTGCGGCGGACGCGGACCCGGCGGTCTCGATCACCACGTCGAGATCGTCCGGCAGCACGTCCGTACGCAGCCGGAAGTCGGTGCCGCCGAACTGTCGTGCCAGCGCGGCCCGGTCGTCCCGCGTACCGACCACCACCAGCTCGGCCGGCGAGGCGGAGCTGAGGAACTGCACGGCGAACATCCCGAGCGTCCCGGTCCCGACCACCCCCACCCGCTGACCGGGAAGCGCCTCCGCCTTGATCGCGGCGGCGGCGATGCACGCGGCGGGTTCGAGGAGCGCGGCGGCGGTCAGATCGGCGTCGTCGGGCAGTACATGGAGGAGCCGCGCGGGAAGCACCAACGTCGTGGCCATGGCGCCTGGTTGGGTGAATCCGGTTTCCTCGTACCCGTCGGTGCACAGCGTCGTCTCACCGGCGTGGCACCGCTCGCACACCTGGCAGTTGCGGAACCCCTCGCCGACGACCTTGCACCCGGCCAGGGCCGCAGGCACCCCGGTGCCCACCGCGTCGACGACGCCGGACCACTCGTGCCCCGGGGTCAGCGGGTAACGGACGTACCCCTCGGGCCGGTTCCCCTGGTACACCTCGCGGTCGCTGCCGCAGATGCCCACGGCGTGCACCCGCACCCGCGCCTCGCCGGGGCCCGGTGCGGCGGGCTCGTGCGGCACGACCCGGTGCTTGCCCGGCGCCTCGACGACGACGGCCGAGCTCACGACGCCGCCTTCGGATCGCGCTTCTCCCAGCCCTCGGCCCACAGGTCGAACCGGGCCTGCTGCTGCGGGAACTCGGCCGCGGCGTCGACGTCCAACTCGACCCCGAGACCCGGCTCGTGGGACAGCTCGAAGTGGCCGTCCACGACCTGCGGCGCGCCCTTCACGACCTTCTTGATCTCCGCGTCGGCGAAGTCGTTGAAGTGCTCCAGGATCTTGAAGTTGGGGGAGGTGAAGCCGACTTGGAGGGAAGCGGCCGTGAGTACGGGCCCGCCCACGTTGTGCGGAGCGACCAGCATGTAGTGGGTCTCCGCGGTGGCGGCCAGCTTCCGCGTCTCCCAGATGCCGCCGATGTGGCCGACGTCGGGCTGGAGGATGTCGACGGCCTGGCTCTCGAACAGCTCCCGGAACTCGATCCGGTCGTGGATCCGCTCGCCGGTCGCCACCGGCATCTCCACCTTCGCGGCCACCTTCTCCAGCGCCTTGAGGTTCTCCGGCGGCACCGGCTCCTCCAGCCACGCGGGGTTGAACGGCGCCAGGTCGCGGGCGAGCCGGATCGCCGTGGCGGGGGAGAACCGCCCGTGCATCTCCAGCATCAGCTCGGCGTCCGGACCGATCGCGTCGCGCACGGCCTCGATCAACGACACGGCGTACAGGGACTGTTCGTGGTCGAGCTCGAAGTGCCCGGTGCCGAACGGGTCGATCTTCAGCGCCTTGTACCCGCGCTCCATCACCGCCTGTGCGGCCTTGTGGTACGCCTCCGGGGTGCGCTCGGTGGTGTACCAGCCGTTGGCGTACGCCTTGACCTTGTCGGTCACCTTGCCGCCGAGCAGCTGCCACACCGGCACGCCGAGGGCCTTGCCCTTGATGTCCCAGCAGGCCATCTCGATCACGGCGATGCCGGACATGACGATCTCGCCGGCCCGGCCGTAGTCGCCGTACTTCATCCGCCGTACGAGGTCCTCGACGGCGAACGGGTCGGAGCCGACAATGTGGTTGGTCTGCGCCTCGTGCAAGTAGCCGATGAGTGCGTCGGTGTGGCCCAGCATCCGGGTCTCGCCGACACCGGTGAGTCCTTCGTCGGTGTGCACCTGTACGTAGGTCAGATTCCGCCACGGAGTCCCGACCACGTGCGTGCTGATTCCCGTGATCCGCAAGGCAGTTGCCCCCAGTGCTGTTCGAAATTTCGTCTCACGTTCGAAATGCTGGCGAGACAGTAAGTCGGCCTCATCGGGGTGTCAATGGTCCGCGCAGGTCCAGGGGATCGGTCCGCATGGGTCGGCGGCCGGTCGGTCGCGGTCGCGTTCCGTACAGAAGATTCACAGCACGGACTTTTTCCCTCACCGGCCCTGCGCCTAGCCTCCGTTGGTCATGGACGACTACTGCCATCCGTGCCACAGACACCTCAACGGCGCCCTGGCATGCCCGGGCTGCGGCACGCCGGTCGACGCCGTGCGTGCGTACGGGGAGTGGGTCGCCGCACAGGAGGGGGCGGCCGACGCGGAGCCGGGCCGGGAGGCCGTGCCCGTCGGGGCTCGGGGCAGGCGCCGCTCGCACCGCTCCACACGCCGCTCCGCGCGCTCCCGGCGGCGCGGGCGCGTCCTGCTCGCCACGGCCGGTATCGCGCTCGTCGCCGGCGGCGTCGGCCTCGGCGTCGCTCAGCTGAACGAGGGGCCGTCGGACGGCGGTTCCCGCACTCAGGCGGCCCCCGACACGTCCGCGACGGCTACCGGGGGTGCCGGCACCGTGTCCCCGTCCGCCACCGCCGAACGCTCCACCCCGCCCGCGTCCCGCGCCTCGCGTACGTCGTCGGCCCCCGCCTCGACGCCGGCGCGACCGGAGCGCACCCGGTCATCGGGCCCGGTGGACGCCGAGGCGGCACACCGGACGACCCGCCCCGCCCCGGCCACGTCCGAGCCCCGCTCCTCCGACAGTCCCCGGCCGGCGCCCTCGACCACCCGCTCGCCGTCGCCCACGCCCACGGCCGAGCCGAACCCGTCGGGCACGTGCGAGCGCTTCCTGTGGTGGTGCACGTAGGGCCTGAGGTCAGGCCGTCCCGACGTCCGCCCCGAGCATCCGCCGCAGCATGTCCCGGAACGCCACCCGCTCCTCCTGCGTAAGCCCGGCCAGCGGCTCCCGCGCGAAGTCGAGCGTCTCGCGCAGGGTCCGCGCGATCCGGCGTCCCTTCGCGGTGGCGGCGGCCACCTTCACCCGGCGGTCGCCCGGCGAGGGCTGCCGCTCCACGAGGCCGCGGCCCTCCAGACGGTCCACGATCCCCGTCACGTTCGACGGCTCGCACTTCAGGCGCTGCGCGACCTGCCGCATCGGCAGCGGCTCCAGGGAGAGCAGCCCGAGCACCCGGGCCTGGGCCCCGGTGAGTCCGTGCCGCGAGGCGGCCTCCTCGTACTCCTGGTGGTAGCGCGCGACGATCTCCCCGATCAGCTCGACGACCTCGAGGGTCATGGGGTCTCCCCTGGTCGAGCGCAGCCGAGAGCTCGGGGAAGGGTCGGTGCGGGGGGAACTCGTTGCGGCCATGTCTCCCAGCGTACCCAGTTGCTTGACATCATGAAATATTCAGGAGCATTGTTGTTTCAGGTACTGAAGTATTTTTCGCATGCTTCGGCCCACGTGCTTCCGCCCCCTCGACAAAGGATCAGCGCATGACCGCCGACACCCCCCAGATCCCCGCCACCGGCCGCGAGTGGGTCCTGCTCAGCCGCCCCGTCGGCTGGCCGAAGCCCGAGGACTTCGAGCTGCGCGAGGCCCCGGTGGCCGAGCCGGCACCGGGCCAGGTCCTGGTCAAGAACCTGTACGTCTCCGTGGACCCGTACATGCGTGGCCGGATGAGCGCCGCGAAGTCCTACGTCGCCCCGTACGAGCTGGGCAAGCCCATGCAGGCCGGCGCGGTCGGCGTCGTCCTCGCCTCGAACGACGAGGGCGTGGCCGTCGGCGACCACGTGCTGCACTTCTTCGGCTGGCGCGAGTACGCGACGTTCGACGCGAAGCAGGCCGTAAAGGTCGACCCGGACGCCGCGCCCCTGTCCACGTACCTCGGTGTCCTCGGCATGACGGGCCTCACCGCCTACGCGGGCCTGCTGCGCACGCTGGACTTCAAGGAGGGCGACAGCGTCTTCGTCTCCGGCGCCGCGGGCGCGGTCGGCGGCCAGGTCGGCCAGATCGCCAAGCTCAAGGGCGCCTCGCGGGTCATCGGCTCGGCCGGCTCGGACGAGAAGGTCAAGCTGCTCCTGGAGGAGTACGGCTTCGACGCCGCCTTCAACTACAAGACGGGCGACGTGCACACGCTCCTGAAGGAGGCCGCTCCCGACGGCGTCGACGTCTACTTCGACAACGTCGGCGGTGACCACCTGGAGGCCGCCATCGCGCGCCTGAACCGCGACGGCCGCATCGCCATCTGCGGCGCGATCTCCGTCTACAACGCCACGGAGCCGGCCCCCGGCCCGCGCAACCTCTCCCGCCTCATCCAGACCCGCGGCCGCATCGAGGGCTTCCTCGTCGGCGACCACTACGACCTGCAGCCGCAGTTCGTGCAGGAGGTCGGCGCGTGGGTCCGCTCCGGTGAGCTGAAGTACCGCGAGACGTTCGTCGAGGGCATCGAGAACAACCTGGAGGCGTTCCTCGGGGTGCTGCGCGGCGACAACACCGGAAAGATGGTCGTCAAGCTCTGACTTCCGGTGCCGGGTGAGTGACCCCCGCCACACCCATTGATTCCATGATTCGGTAACCTCGTTCCGCTAACCGAAAGAATCGCCCGCGCGAACGAGGGAGCCGGTCATGGCCATCACGCAGTCCGACGTCGTCTACACCGCCACCGCCACCGCCGAGAACGGCCGCGACGGCCGCGTATCCACCAGCGACGGCAAGCTCGACCTCGTCGTCAACCCGCCCAAGGAGCAGGGCGGCTCCGGCGAGGGCACCAACCCCGAGCAGCTCTTCGCGGCCGGCTACAGCGCCTGCTTCCAGGGCGCGCTCGCCGTCGTCGCCCGCCAGGAGGGCGCCGACGTCTCCGGCTCGACCGTCACCGCCAACGTCGGCATCGGCAAGAACGACGACGGCTTCGGCATCATCGTCGAGATCTCGGCCGCCATCCCGAACGTGGACGCGGCCACCGCCAAGGCCCTCGTCGAGAAGGCCCACCAGGTCTGCCCGTACTCCAAGGCGACCCGCGGCAACATCACGGTCACGCTCTCCGTGTGACCCGCCGTGGAGCCCGTCCCGTAGGGTTGCGCCATGCGTGATCTCGGGGCGGGCTTCGGCTATTTGATGAAGGGGCAGCGTTGGGTTGCCCAGCACGGAAAGCAGTACGGCTGGAGCCTGCTGCCGGGGTTGATCACCCTCGTCCTGTACGCGGCGGCGCTGGTCTGCCTCGGTGTCTGGGGCGGCGACTTCATCTCCTGGTCCACCCCGTTCGCCGACGACTGGACCTCCCCGTGGCAGGGCCTGTTCCGCGGCTTCCTCACGGCGGTCCTCTTCGCCCTCGCCCTGCTCCTCGCGGTGCTCACCTTCACCGCGGTGACCCTGCTGATCGGGCAGCCCTTCTACGAGTCGCTGTCGGAGGAGGTCGACCGGGCCGAGAGCGGCGGACACGCGCCGGAGTCCGGCCTCCCGCTCTGGCGTGAGCTGTGGATCTCCGCCCGTGACAGCCTGCGGCTGCTCGTGCGCGCCGTCCTCTGGGCGATCCTCCTGTTCGCGCTCGGGTTCGTCCCGTTCATCGGCCAGACCGTGATCCCGGTCCTCGGCTTCTTCGTCACCGGCTACTTCCTCACGGAGGAACTCACGTCCGTGGCCTGGCAGCGGCGCAACCGTGAGGTCCGAGAGCGACTGACCGTGCTGCGCTCCCGCAAGGGCCTCGCGTGGGGCTTCGGCACGCCGCTGGCGCTCGCGTTCCTGGTGCCGTTCGTCGCGGTGTTCCTGATGCCGGGGGCGGTGGCCGGCGCGACGCTGATGGTGCGCGAGCTGGAGGGTGAGCCGGGGACGCGGGACGAGCGGCCCGCGCAGGCGTCCGGCCCCTACGGCCAGGCGGCACCGCAGCCCGGCCCGTACGGTCGGGGCTGGTCCAACTAGCCTTCCCCGGCCGTTTCTAGCCCTCCGTAGCCAGCAGTCCCAGGAAGTCGCGCACCGCGCCGGGCATGTCCACGGCCTCCGGGTCGAGCAGCCACTGGTACTGCAGGCCGTCGAGCACCGCGACGAGCAGCGGCGCGGCCCGCTCGGGCGTGAGCCCGCCCGGCAGCCGCTGCCCGTACTCGGCGCGCAGCACCTCGGCCATCGACTCCCGTACGCCGGCGTAGCGCGTGGTGAAGAACTCCCGCGCCGGATGCCCCTCGGTCACCGATTCGCCGAGCAGTGCGGAGAAGGTCTGCACGACCCCGGGCCGCATCGCGTTGTACTCGACCAGCGTGCCGAGCAGATCGAGCCGCCACTGACTGCTCGGCACCGAGTCCCACTGGTCGCGCTCCTCCAGGACGGCGACGAGCAGCGCCTCCTTGGTGGGGAAGTGGTGCAGCAGCCCCTGCTGGGTCAGCCCCACGCGCTCGGCCACCGCCGCCAGGCTCGCGCCCCGGTATCCCCGCTCGGCGATGACGTCGAGCGCCGCCCGCAGGATCTCGGCCCGACGTTCCTGGCTCCTGGCGGTCCTGGTGCTGCTCATGCGGTCACGGTACGACATGGGCATGGCGCCCTCGCGACCCGATGGTAACGACAAAGCATCGAAACCTACCGCTCTACAGGTAGCGGGTGCAGGATGGAGGCGCCCAGACTTCGACGAGGAGGTGCCGGCATGGCTCAGCAGGCGGACGGCGACAGGCAGCGGACCGATGAGGCGCGCGAGGCGGCGGTCGAGGCCGCGCTCGGCAAGCTCGACCTGGACACCAAGGCCCGCATGCTCGGTGGCCAGGACATGTGGTCGCTGCCCGCGGTCCCCGGCATCGGCCTGAAGTCCCTCGTCATGTCCGACGGCCCCATCGGCGTACGCGGTGTGCGCTGGAGCGCCGACGACCCGTCGATCGCGCTGCCGTCCCCGACCGCGCTCGGCGCCACCTGGGACCCCTCGCTCGCCCGTCGCGCGGGGGTGCTGCTCGCCCAGGAGGCCCGCCGCAAGGGCGTCCACGTGCTGCTCGCCCCGACCGTGAACCTGCACCGCTCCCCGCTCGGCGGCCGCCACTTCGAGACGTACAGCGAGGACCCGTACCTCGCCGGGCTCATGGGCACCGGCTACGTCCAGGGCGTGCAGTCCGGCGGCGTCGGCACCACCATGAAGCACTACGTCGCGAACGACGCCGAGACGGACCGCTTCACGGTGAACAACCTGGTCTCCGAACGCGCCCTGCGCGAGCTGTACTTGGCCCCCTTCGAGGCCATCACGCGAGACGCCCTCCCGTGGGGCGTCATGACCGCCTACAACTCCGTCAACGGCACCTCGATGACGGAACACGGCCACCTGGTCAACGGGATCCTGCGCCGCGAATGGGGCTTCGACGGCTTCAACGTCTCCGACTGGATGGCCGCCCGCTCGACCGCCGCAGACATCAAGGGCGGCCTGGACGTCGCGATGCCCGGCCCGCAGACGGTGTACGGGGCGGCGCTCGCCGAGGCCGTCCGCTCCGGCGAGGTCGACGAGTCCGAGGTCGACGCGGCCGTACGCAATGTGCTGCGGCTCGCGGCGCGGGTCGGCGCGCTGGAGGGCGCCGAGCCCGCCGTCACGGAGCTTCCGGCGGAGGTCGACGGCGAGGCACTGGCCCGCGAACTGGCTCACCGTGCCTTCGTCCTCGTCCGCAACTCCGGTGTCCTGCCGCTGCGTCCGGGCGCGCGGGTCGCCCTCATCGGAGCCGCCGCGCGCGACGCCCGCGTCCTCGGCGGCGGCTCCGCCACCGTCTTCCCGTCCCGCGTCGTCTCGCCGCTCGACGGCCTGAGCGCCGCGCTGCCCTCCCTGACGTACGACGTCGGCGCGGACCCGAGCGACGAACTCGCCGTCGCCGACAAGGGGTTCACGCTCCACGCCGTCTGCCGCGACGTTGAAGGCACCGTCCTCGGCGAGGGCACGCTCCCGAACGGCCAGGTCCAGTGGCTCGGCGCCGACCTGCCGTCCGGCGTCACCCACGAGGCGCTGCACAGCATCGAGATCAAGGGCACCTTCACCCCGCGCGAGAGCGGCGACCACGCCTTCGGCACCCGCGGCCTCGGCGCCTTCGCCCTCACCGTCGACGGCACCGTCCTGTACGAGGGCGTCCAGGCCATGGGCGCGGAGTCCGACCCCTTCGAGGCGTTCTTCGGCGCGCCGGTGGAACGCGGCACGGTTGCCCTGACGGAGGGCCGCCCGGTCGAGGTCTCGCTCCTGCACACCCTCGACAAGTCCCTCGCCATGCCGCTGCCCGCCGTGATGTTCAGCCTGGTGCACCTCGACCCGCGCCGGGACGAGGAAGCGCTGCTCGCCGAGGCCGTCGCCGCCGCGCGCGACGCCGAGGTCGCCGTCGTCGTGGTCGCCACGACGGACCGCGTCGAGTCCGAGGGCTTCGACCGCGCGGACCTGCGACTCCCGGGCCGCCAGGACGAGTTGGTGCGCGCGGTGGCCGCCGCCAACCCGAACACCGTGGTGGTCGTCAACTCCGGCTCCCCGGTGGAGCTGCCGTGGCGCGAGGACGTCGCCGCCGTGCTGCTGTCGTGGTTCCCCGGCCAAGAGGGCGGCGCCGCCCTCGCCGACGTGCTCACCGGTGCCGAGGAACCGGGCGGCCGCCTCCCCACCACGTGGGGCTCGCTGTCCGACGCCCCGGTCACCCAGGTGACCCCGGCGGACGGCGAACTCCCGTACGCCGAGGGCGTCTTCATCGGCTACCGCGCCTGGGACAGGGCGGGCACGACCCCCGCCTACCCCTTCGGCCACGGCCTCGGCTACACCGACTGGACGTACGAGTCGCTCGAGGTGCACGGCACTACGGCGACGGTCCGCGTCCGCAATACGGGCTCCCGCCCCGGCCGCGAGGTCGTCCAGGTGTACGTGTCACCGACCGCCCCCGACGAGAACCGCCCGTCCCGCTGGCTGGCAGGCTTCGCGCCCGTGACGGCGGCCCCCGGCGAGACGGTGTCGGCCACCATCGACCTCCCTCGCCGAGCCTTCGAAACCTGGAACGAGACAACGCACGCGTGGTCGTCCGTCCCCGGCCCCTACGACCTGACAGCGGGCCGCTCCCTCACGGACATCCGCCTCTCAACCCCTTGCGACGGATGAGCCTCTCAACCCCGTGCGGAGAATGAGCCTTTCAAGCCCTTGCGGCGGATGAGCACTTCAACCCCTTGCGGCGGATGAGCCTTTCAAGCCCCTGCGGCGATTGAGCAGCGGGGTCCGGGGCAGCGCCCCGAGACGTCAACCCCGGCTCCCGAACCGATACACCGTCTCGGACCGATACACATCCCCCGGCCGCACAACGGTCGACGGAAACTCGTCCCGGTTCGGCGAGTCCGGAAAGTGCTGCGTCTCCAACGCGACCCCATCACCGGCGGCGAACGGCAACGGCTCGTCGAACCCGTCCGATGTGTACAGCTGCACCCCCGGCTCGGTCGTGGCAACAGTCAGCACCCGCCCCGACGCGGGGTCATGCAACTCGGCCACCTCCACGGCCGCGCCCCCGACCCCCTTGTCCAGCACGTAGTTGTGGTCGTATCCGGCCCCGACCTTCCGGCTCTCCCGGAAGTCGAATCGCGTCCCGGTCACGTCCAGCAGCTCACCGGTCGGAATGAGCGTGTCGTCGACGGCCGTCACGCGCCCGCCGTCGATCCGCAGCTCATGACCGCCCACCGCGCTCCCGGAACGGGCCCCGCCGAGATTCCAGTAGGTGTGATTGGTCAGGTTCACCGGCGTCGGCGCGTCGGTCACGGCCTCGTACGCGATCCGCAGCACACCGCCCGCCTCCAGCGCGTACGTCACCGAGACCTCGAGCCGCCCGGGGTACCCCTCCTCGCCGTGCGGCGACACCCGGCTCAGCCGCACCCCGTGTTCCCCGAAGGGCTCCGCGTCCCACACCCGCTTGTCGAAGCCGCGCTCGCCGCCGTGCAGCGCGTTCGGCCCGTTGTTCTGCGCGAGGTGGTAGATCCGCTCGTCCAGCGGGAACCGGCCGCCGGCGATCCGGTTCGCGTACCGCCCGACCACCGCTCCCAGGTACGGCTCAGGGTGCGTCAGATACCCGTCGAGACCGGCGAACCCGAGCACCACGTCGGCCACCGCGCCGTCCCGGTCGGGCAGCTCCACCGACTGCAGGATCCCGCCGTACGTCAGGACGCGTACCCGCACATCGTCCCGTTCCAGGGTCCAGCGGTGGACGGGAGTGCCCTCGGTGTCGGGCAGGGTGCCGAAGAGTTCGCTGCGCATGATCGCGACCTTACGCCCGACCTCGTCCGCGGCTACCTCGCGGTCACCCCGCGGTACGCGAGCGCGGCGAGCCGGGCCTGCCCGTTCACGCTCGGGTGGAACCAGTCCCACTCGCTCAACTGCGCCTGCCCGAACTTGTACCCGAACACGGCCCCGCCGTCGTACCGGCACTTCTTGTCCTTCGCGCAGACCTCGCGCAGCACCTCGTTGTACGCCACCACGCGCGCCTGCACGGAGTCCCGCCGCGCGGTGGCCGCGGAGTTCAGGTCGTCCGGATCGGCCAGCATCGACGCGCAGATGCCGAGCTTCCACACCTGCTTGCCCAGCGGATTCGCCCGCCCCTGCGACCACAGCCGCTTGAGGTCCGGCACGCTCAGCACGTACACCTGCGCCTTGGGCGCCGTCCGCCGCAACTGCCGCAGGGACTCCTGGAAATCGGCCCGGAACTCCGCGACGGGGGTCATCCCGGCGACCGACGGCCTGCACGCGTCGTTCGAACCCGCCATGACCGTCACCAGCTCCGGCTTCTCGGCCGCCGCCCGGTTCATCTGCTCGGGCAGATCGGCCATCCGCGCGCCGGTCCGCGCGTGGTTCCAACTGTGCGTCCTGGCGCGGCTCTCACCGAGCAACCGCACGGCCAGGCTCTTGACCGACCTGTCCGTCCCCGTCGCCCACGACACCTTGGGGCAGTCGGAGAGCACCGAGCACGCGTCGAAGCCGCGCGTGATCGAGTCACCGACCGCGGCAACCGACCGCGGCTTCGTGTCCCACGTGGGAGTGGGCTTGGGAGACGGCTTCGCCGAACTCGGGGAGCCGGAGGGGCCGGGGGAGTTGTCGCCCGTGGCGTCGCACGCGGCGAGCGATGCGACCGCGAGCACGGCCGCCGTGGCGGCGGCGACAGCGGTCCGAACGGCGAACGGCCGGTCGCTGTGCTTCCGCATCGGCCCTCCTGCCCTCTCGCTCGCCCCACCGATCCCGACCCGTCTGACGTCGTCCGCGGGGCCGGGGTTGCGTCCCGCGGGTGAAAGGTCGGTGTTTGTGAGTCCCGGGACCGACAGTACGTCACACTCCTTGCGCTGCTGCGCGATAGCCTCGCCCCGGGATCCCCGGTCGACCCACTGGGGCCCCGCTGTACCGGTTCCGCTAAATTACAACACGTCAGATGTGTCCCTTTTTGTCTGGACCTTGTCGTTCCGGCAACAGGGAAGAAGGCTCGGCACGGGCGCGAGGCCGCTGGGGAAGGCGAACCTCGACCCACACTGGAGGTCCCGGTGACGACACGTGGAGTTCTGTACGTGCACTCCGCTCCGCGCGCGCTGTGCCCGCACGTCGAATGGGCGGTCGCGGGCGTACTCGGCGCGCGCGTCAGCCTCGACTGGATCAGGCAGCCCGCGGCGCCGGGCACCTGGAGATCAGAGTTCTCCTGGCGGGCCGAGGCGGGCACCGCGGCCAAGCTGGCCTCCGCACTGCGCGGCTGGCAGCTGCTGCGCTTCGAGGTGACCGCCGAACCCTGTGCCACCGCCGAGGGCGAGCGCTACAGCGCCACCCCCGAACTCGGCATCTTCCACGCCATCACCGGCATCCACGGCGACATCCTCATCCCGGAGGACCGTCTGCGCGCCGCACTGACCCGCTCCAAGGCCGGCGAGACGGACCTGGAGGCAGAACTCGCGGGCCTCCTCGGCAAGCCCTGGGACGACGAACTGGAGCCTTTCCGCTACGCCGGAGAGGGCGCCCCGGTGAGGTGGCTGCACCAGGTGGTGTGAGCGACACGCGACCGAGCGACAGTGAGCCCGCCCCGGACATCCGGAGCGGGCCCACTGTCGTGCTCAGCGGAGCGTGTGTACGCCTCAGACCGTACGGAAGGCCAGGACGACGTTGTGGCCACCGAAGCCGAACGAGTCGTTCAGCGCGGCGATCCGGCCGTCGACCGGCAGCTTGCGCGCCTCGCCGCGGACGACGTCGGCGGTGCCCTCGGCCTCCGGGTCGAGGTTCTCGACGTTGATGGTCGGCGGGGCCAGGCGGTTGTACAGCGCGAGCACCGACGCCACGGACTCGACACCACCGGCGCCGCCGAGCAGATGCCCGGTCATCGACTTGGTGCCGGAGACGGCGAAGTGGTCGGTGTCGTCACCGAAGACCTTGCGCAGCGCCTTCAGCTCGGCGATGTCACCGGCGGGCGTCGACGTCGCGTGCGCGTTGACGTGGACGATCTCGGCCGGGTCCAGGTCCGTGCTGTCCAGCAGGTTCTGCAGGGCGTGCGCGATGCCACGGCCCTCCGGCTCCGGCTGCACGATGTCGTGGCTGTCGGCGGAGATGCCCTGGCCGACCGCCTCCGCGTAGACGCGGGCGCCGCGCTTGGCGGCGTGCTCGGCCGACTCCAGAACGATGACACCGGCACCCTCGCCGAGGACGAAGCCGTCCCGGGCCGTGTCGTAGGGGCGCGAGGCACCCTGCGGGTCGTCGTTGTTCTTGGACATCGCCATCATGTTGCCGAACGCGGCGATGGGCAGCGGGTGGATGGCCGCCTCCGTGCCACCGCAGACGACGACGTCGGCGCGGCCGGTGCGGATCATCTCGATGCCGTAGCCGATGGCCTCGGCGCCGGAGGCGCAGGCGGAGACCGGCGTGTGCACACCCGCGCGGGCGTTCACGGCCAGACCCACGTTGGCCGAGGGGCCGTTGGGCATCAGCATCGGCACGGTGTGCGGGGAGACGCGGCGTACGCCCTTCTCCTTCAGCACGTCGTACTGGTCGAGGAGCGTGGTCACGCCGCCGATGCCGGACGCGATGACGGCGCCCAGACGGTCGGGGTCGACCGCCGGGTCGTCACCGGCCTTGTCGGTGAAACCGGCGTCGGCCCAGGCTTCCTTGGCGGCGATCAGCGCGAACTGGGCGGAACGGTCCAGCTTGCGGGCCTGCGGGCGGGGGATGACCTCGCCCGGGTCCACGGCGACCGGGGCCGCGATACGGACCGCCTGGTCGGCGGCCCACTCCTGCTCGAGGGGCTTGACGCCGGAACGTCCGGCGACCAGGCCCTCCCAGGTGGATGTCGCGTCGCCACCCAGCGGTGTGGTTGCGCCGATACCGGTGACGACCACGGTGCGATTGGTCGAGCTCACAGGAATTCTTTCTCCAACGGATCCGAGGGATTCAGCGGCGCCACCGCCGGGTGGCGGAGCGACTGACCATGGGCTGAGGCTGTGGCTCAGGCCTGGTGGTCGAGGATGTACTTCGTGGCGTCGCCGACGGTCTTGAGGTTCTTGACGTCGTCGTCCGGGATCTTGACGTCGAAGCGCTCTTCGGCGGCGACGACGACCTCGACCATGGACAGCGAGTCGACGTCCAGGTCATCGGTGAAGGACTTGTCCAGCTGGACGTCCTCGGTGGGGATCCCGGCGATCTCGTTCACGATCTCGGCGAGACCGGCGACGATCTCTTCCTGAGTGGCGGCCATTGTGGCGCTCCTTCGGTGTGTATCCAGAGGGTGTGGCGGCAACCGTCCGGACCTGGTGGTCCGGACAAGATGCCTAGGGGAGGGTAACGACCGTGGCGGCGTACACGAGACCCGCCCCGAAGCCGATGACGAGCGCGGTGTCGCCGCTCTTCGCCTCGCCGGTCGCCAGAAGCCGCTCCATCGCGAGCGGAATCGAGGCGGCCGACGTGTTGCCGGTGGTGCGGATGTCACGGGCGACCGTGACGTGCTCCGGCAGTTTGAGAGTCTTCACCATCGAGTCGATGATCCGCTCGTTGGCCTGGTGCGGAATGAAGACATCCAGGTCGTCCGGGTGGATCCCGGCCGCGTCCAGCGCCTGCTGGGCGACCTTCGCCATCTCGAACACGGCCCAGCGGAAGACCGCCTGGCCCTCCTGCGTGATCGCAGGGAACTTGACGTTGCCCTGGGAGTCCACGGGCAGCTGCGCGGCATCCGTGGCGTGGTACTCGTCCCACGGCATCGTCTGCTTGATGGTGCCGGCCTTGTCGCCCTCGGAGCCCCACACGGTCGGGCCGATCGCGGGCTCCTGGGACGGGCCGACGATCACGGCGCCGGCGCCGTCACCGAACAGGAAGGCCGTCGCGCGGTCCTCCAGGTCGGTCAGGTCGGACAGCCGCTCCACGCCGATGACCAGCACGTACTCGGCGCTGCCCTCGACGATCATGCCCTTGGCGAGCGTGAGTCCGTAGCCGAATCCCGCGCAGCCGGCGGAGATGTCGAACGCGGCGGCCTTGTCCGTGCCGAGCCTGTCCGCGATCTCCGTCGCGATGGCGGGCGTCTGCGCGAAGTGCGAGACCGTCGACACGACCACGGAGCCGATCTGCTCCGGGCGGATACCCGCGTCGGCGATGGCCTTGCCGGACGCCTCGACCGACATCATCGCCACGGTCTCCTCGTCACTGGCCCAGTGCCGGGTGGCGATGCCGGAGCGCGAACGGATCCACTCGTCGGACGAGTCGATCTTCTCGAGGATCACCTCGTTCGGCACGACCCGGGTCGGACGGTAGCCACCGACGCCGAGGATGCGCGCGTACGGGGCACCCTTGCTGGGCTTGATCTTCGACATGCTGCTCGGATCTCCTTGTCAGGCCGTGGCTGCTGCGGCTACTTCGGCGATCAGGGCGCGGGCTGCGTCGAGGTCGTCGGGGGTCTTCAGGGCGAGGGTCTTGACGCCGGGCAGCGCGCGCTTGGCGATCCCGGTGAGGGTGCCGCCCGGGCACACCTCGATGAGCGCGCTGACGCCACGCTCCTGGAACGTCTCCATGCACAGGTCCCAGCGGACGGGGTTCGCGACCTGGCCGACCAGGCGGGAAACCACCTCGGCGCCGGTCGCGACGGCCTGACCGTCCTTGTTCGAGACGTACGTGACCGTGGGGTCGGCCGGGGCCAGCTCCTTGGCGGCCTCCTCCAGCTTCGCCACGGCCGGCGCCATGTGCCGGGTGTGGAACGCGCCCGCCACCTTCAGCGGCACCACGCGGCGCACTCCCTCGGGCTTGTCGGCCTCCAGGGCGGCCAGCTCCTCCAGCGTGCCGGCGGCCACGATCTGGCCCGCGCCGTTCACGTTCGCCGGAGTCAGGCCCAGCTTCTCCAGGTGCGGCACGGTGACCTCGGGGTCGCCGCCGAGCAGCGCCGACATCCCGGTCTCCGTGATGGCCGCGGCCTCCGCCATGGCCAGACCACGGGTACGCACGAGCTTCAGCGCGGTGGCCTCGTCGAGCACCCCGGCGAACGCGGCGGCGGTGATCTCACCGACGCTGTGCCCCGCCACGGCGCCTGGCGCCACATCGCCGAGCGCGGAGGCCGAGAGCAGCCCGGCCGCGACAAGGAGCGGCTGGGCGACGGCCGTGTCGCGGATCGCGTCCGCGTCGGCCTGCGTGCCGTAGTGGGCAAGGTCGAGACCGATGGCATCGGACCACGTGGCAACGCGGTCCGCGGCACCGGGGAGTTCGAGCCAGGGAGTCAGGAAGCCGGGCGTCTGGGCGCCTTGGCCGGGAGCGACGAGTACGAGCACTCTCACACTCTCTCTTGGGGACGGGTCGGGCCGCCGGTGGGGACAGGGACGAAGAACCGAAGGGGGAATTGTAGACCCCCGACAAAAGCCTACGACTGGGGATCGGCCTCGGCCAGACGCCCCAGGATGAGGGCGATCCGCAACGTGAACGCCGAGCGGACATCGGAGGGTGACCAGCCGGTGACGTCGGTCACACGTCGAAGCCGGTAGCGGACGGTGTTCGGATGCACGAAGAGCATCCGGGCCGCGCCCTCCAGACTGCTTGCCTGTTCCAGGTAGACGCTGAGCGTCTCGAGGAGCGCCGAGCCCGCCTCCTCGAGCGGTCTGTAGATCTCCTCCACCAATTGCTCCCGCGCGGCGGGGTCTCCCGCGATCGCCCGCTCCGGCAGCAGATCGTCCGCCAGAACGGGACGCGGCGCGTCCTGCCAGGCGCCGCACGCCTTGAGCCCGGCGGCCGCGGCCTGCGCGGACCGCGTGGCGGCCAGCAGGTCCGGCACCACCGGCCCGGCGACCACGGGCCCCGCCGCGAACGGCCCGATCAGCGACTTCGCCACGGCCAGCGGATTGTCACTGCCGCCCGCGATCACCACGAGCCGGTTCCCGAGGACTCCGGTGAGGACCTGCAGCTTGGCGTGGCGCGACGCCCGCCGGATCGCCTCCACCGTCAGCTCGCTGTCCCCGTCGGGCGCCGTACCGAGCACCACGCACACATGCTCCGGTGAGTTCCAGCCGAGCGCCGCGGCCCGGCTGACCGCGCCCTCGTCGGCCTCCCCGGACAGCACGGCGTTCACCACGAGCGACTCGAGCCGCGCGTCCCAGGCGCCCCGTGCCTCGGCGGCCTGCGCGTACACCTGGGCGGTCGCGAACGCGATCTCCCGCGCGTAGACGAGCAGCGCCTCCCGCAGCACGCTCTCGTCGCCGGGCGCCGCCACCTCGTCGATGGCGGACTCCATGACCTCGATGGTCGTCCGGACCATCTCCACGGTCTGGCGCAGCGTGATCGCCCGGGTCAGCTCCCGGGGCGCGGTGCCGAACACATCCGTCGAGATGGCCTGCGGGGCGTCCGGGTGCCGGAACCACTCGGTGAACGCGGCGATACCCGCCTGCGCCACCAGACCGATCCACGACCGGTTCTCCGGAGGCATCGCCCGGTACCAGGGCAACGTCTCGTCCATGCGCGTAATCGCCTGCGCGGCGAGTGCCCCGGACGACTTCTCCAGGCGTTTCAGGGTCGCCGAATGCGGGTGAGGCTCCGCGGGGCCGCCTTGGCGGGCCGCTGGTTGGTTCGCTGAGGGCTGCTCTGATTCCGATTGGGGCACGGGGACAAGACTGCCTTATCGGGACGCCTCAGCGGAGTGGAGGGTCCGAGGTGAGCCCGTCGAACGGCCGGATACGGGGGCTACCGTGTACCGCGTGATTGATGTACGCCGCTCCGGCGACCGTTATCCCGGCGGCGAACCCGAGGCGGGGATCGAATCCCTCCACGCGTTCTCCTTCGGCCCGCACTACGACCCGGACAACCTGCGCTTCGGCGCGATCCTCGCCTGCAACGAGGAGCGCCTCGCGCCCGGCGCCGGCTTCGACGAACACCTGCACAGTCACACGGAGATCGTCACCTGGGTCGTCACCGGCGAGCTGACCCACCGCGACTCCACCGGCCACGAGTCGGTGGTCCGCCCCGGCGACGTGCAGCGCCTCAGCTCCGGCGGCGGTGTCCGCCACGTCGAACGCAACGACGGCGCCGAACCCCTCACCTTCGTCCAGATGTGGCTGGCCCCCGTCGACCCGGGAGGTGAGCCGGCGTACGAGGTCGTGCACGGCATCGCGGACTCCACGCCCTACGACGTCCCCGCGGCGGGTGCCATGCTGCACGTCCGGCGGCTGGCGGCGGGCGAGCGCGGGGAAACGCCGGCCGCCCCGCATGTCTATGTCCACGTGGTGCGGGGTGAAGTGCGGCTCGCGGACACGGAGTTGGCCGACGGGGACGCCGCCCGCATCACCGCGGAGACGGGCCTCGAGGTGCTGGCGACGACGGAGGCACAGCTGCTGATCTGGGAGATGGGCGGCTGAACCGGGCCGGGTGACGCGAGGCGTGGATGCCCGTGCCGGGTGCCCTGGGGCGGGTCGCCCGGTCGCCCGGCCTCGGTCAGAGCTCCGCGAGCACCGCGTCGGTGAACGGTGGCCACACCTCGGCCGCCCACGGCCCGAACGCCCGGTCCGTCAGCGCCACACAGGCAACCCCGGCGTCCGGATCCACCCACAGGAACGTGCCCGACTGCCCGAAGTGCCCGAACGTCCGCGGCGAGGACGAACCGCCCGTCCAGTGCGGCGACTTGTGGTCCCGGATCTCGAACCCGAGGCCCCAGTCGTTCGGGTTCTGGTGCCCGTAACCCGGCAGCACACCCTTCGTGCCCGGGTACTGCACGGTCATCGCCTCGGCCACGGTCCGCGGGTCGAGCAGCCGGGGCGCCTGCACCTCGGCGGCGAACCGCACCAGGTCGTCCGCCGTCGACACCCCGTCCTTGGCGGGCGATCCGTCGAGCGTCGTCGCCGTCATCCCCAGCGGTTCGAGCACGGCCTGGCGCAGGTACTCACCGAACGGAATGTCCGTCGCCTTCGCGATGTGGTCCCCGAGCACCTCGAAGCCCGCGTTCGAGTACAGCCGCCGCGTGCCCGGCTCCGACGTCGTCCTGTGCTCGTCGAAGGCGAGTCCGCTGGTGTGTGCCAGCAGGTGCCGGACCGTCGCGCCCTCGGGGCCGGCCGGCTCCTCGAGCTCGATCGCCCCTTCCTCGTAGGCGACCAGCGCCGCGTACGCGGCGAGCGGCTTGGTGACCGAGGCCAGCGGGAAACGGTGGGCCGTGGGTCCCTGGGAGCCCAGTACCGTGCCGTCCGCACGGACGACGGCTGCTGCGGCGGTCGGTACCGGCCAGTTCTCGATCAACGCGAGGCTCTGCATGTGTACGAGCCTAATTCCTCGCCGAAGGCGTCAGAGCGTCAGCCTCATCGCGGGTGCGGGAGTGCGGGCGAAACCGAGGGAGGAGTACAGGGGCTCGCCCTCGGTGGACGCGTGCAGATCGATGCGGCGCACGGCCCGCTCCTTGAACCAGGCCAGCAGCGCGTCCATGCAGGCCCGTGAGTACCCGCGGCGCCGGTACGCGGGGTCGGTGCAGACATTGAAGATGTGACCCGCAGTGCCCTCGGGGTTTCCGGGACCGCCCAGGCTGAGGTTGATCGTGCCGGTCGCACAGGCCGCGAGCGTCCCCGGAACGTCCGGAGCCTCGACCACGAACACCGCCAACGGGCCCTCCGCGTGCGCCAGATGGGACCGTAGCGTCTTGGCCGTGTACGGCTGCCACTCCACGTCGTCGCTCGGTCTCATCGCGTCCAGCATGATCTTGCGCAGGCGGACCAGTTCCTCGGCGTCCGCGGGCATGGCACGGCGTACGGCAGTCATGGCCCGTACCGTAACCGGGCGTCTTCGCGGTGTCGTCCCGAATTCCCGGGCTGTGTTCCAGTGCCGCGCTTGCTTGGAGTGCACTCCAAGGTTCTAGCGTGGGGGCCATGACGGTGATGGAGACCACGCCCCGGTCCCGCGCGGCGACGCGGAAGACCGACAACTGCGCCTCGGCGACACCCGCACACCCCCGCCCCGAGGGGCAGGACCGCTACACGATCAGCGAGGTCGTCGCCCTCACCGGACTGACCGCCCACACCTTGCGCTGGTACGAGCGGATCGGCCTGATGCCGGACGTCGACCGCTCGCACACCGGGCAGCGCCGCTACAGCAACCGGGACCTGGACTGGTTGGCGCTCGTCGGCAAGCTCCGGCTCACCGGAATGCCGGTGGCCGACATGGTGCGCTACGCCGAACTCGTGCGCCGGGGCGAGCAGACCTTCGACGAGCGCAGGGAGCTGCTGGAGGCGACCCGCCGCGACGTCCTGAACCGGGTGGCCGAACTGCAGGACACTCTGGCCGTGCTCGACCACAAGATCGACATCTATGCGGGCGCCCGACCGGCGTCGGAGAGGGCGTGAACCGCGTGAGCAGCACCGAGCGGACGCCGCGGGCGGGGGAGCAGCGGCGCATTCCCACTGTTGAGTTGGGAAACAACGGGCCCGTGGTGGGCATTCAGGGCCTCGGCTGCATGGGTATGAGCTGGGCCTATGGACCGACGGACACCGACGAGGCAAGGGCCACCCTGGAGCGGGCCCTCGAGCTCGGTGTCACCTTGTACGACACCGCCGACGCCTACGGTGCCGGTGAGAACGAGACGTTCCTCTCTCCTTTCGTCAAGGCGCATCGGGACGAGATCGTCCTGGCGACCAAGTTCGCCATCGGGTCCGATCCGGGCGACCCGTACAAGCGCGTCATCCGCAACGACCCCGCCTACATCAGGACCTGCATCGACGCCAGCCTCCAGCGCCTGGGCGTCGACTCGGTCGACCTGTACTACATGCACCGCCGCGACCCGAAGGTGCCGATCGAGGAGTCGGTCGGCGCGATGGCCGAACTCGTCACCGCCGGCAAGGTCAAGCACCTCGGCCTGAGCGAGGTCACCGCCGCCGAACTGTGCGCCGCCCACGCTGTCCACCCGATCGCGGCCGTCCAGTCCGAGTGGTCGCTGTTCAGCCGCGACATCGAACGCTCGGTCGTGCCGGCCGCCGCGGAACTCGGCGTCGCGCTCGTCCCGTACTCCCCGCTCGGCCGTGGCTTCCTCACCGGCGCCTTCGTCTCCGCCGACAAGGAACTCGCCGACAACGACTTCCGCCGCCAACAGCCCCGGTTCACCGGCGACAACGCCACAGCCAACGCGGCCCTGTTGGACCCGATCCGGCAGATCGCCGACGCCCACGGCGCCTCACCCGGCCAGATCGCCCTGGCCTGGGTGCAGCAGCAGGCGGAGGCCTTCGGACTCGGTGTCGTTCCGATCCCCGGCACCCGCAAGCGCACAGGCGTCGAGGAGAACACCGGGGCGACCCGCATCGTGCTCACCGATGAGGAACGGGCACTCCTCGAGCCGATTGCCTTCAAGGTCTCGGGAGATCGGTACGCGGACATGACCGCCACTTCGGCCGGCCGCGAGTAGCAGGCAGCCCCCGCCGGGTTGTCCCGACCCGCGGCTCCCCTGCTGCTCACGCCAGCCCCAGCGCGAACACGGCGAACCCGGCTGCGAGCAGCCCCGCCAGCGCCCGGCGCCCCCGGCTCACCCGCTCCCACGGTGACTCGAAGCCCCGGGCATAGCGGCCTATCAGGACGAGCAGCGTCGCGAACAGCGGCAGCCATGCGAGGCGGATCGCTATCCAGGCCAGCGTGTCCGGGGCCGTGGTGAGGCCAGGTATCGCGCCGGCGAAGGAGCCGGGTATCGCCGCCGCGAGCAGTGCCGTCTGGTGCCAGCACAGGATGGTCATGGCCGACAGGTTGATAACCACGACCGGTGCCCACAGGGCCGGGCGACGCAGCAGCCTGCCGAGGCGGTCCCGTATGAGTATCGCCGCGCCGCTCTGTGCGGCCGCGAGGGCGAGGACCAACAGCGACGGCGGGTGCGAGTTCGTCCGCGCCTCGCCCGGCACCCCGACCATCGACGCCGGGTAGTGGAAGAGCAGCAACAGGGCGGCGAACAGAGCCGTTCCGCCCATGAGCAGTGCCCAGGCTCCCCGCCTTCCGAGCTTCTTCTCGCCCCAGCAGACCCCGAGTTGATACGCGAACATCCAGCCCGGAAGGAGATTGAGCAGGCTCAGCCACGAGGGCATCGCCGAGGAGAAGGGGCCGTACCGGAGGAAGTCGACGACGGCGACCGATCCGATCAGCGGGACCGCGGACCAGGCGCCGAGCCGGTGCGCAGCCTTGACGCACCACGGTGTGAGCGCGGTGATCACCGTGTAGATGCCGACGAACCACAGGGGCTGTATCACCAGGGTGGAACCTGTGCGCAAGGTCGCCATCGGCACTCCGAAGGCGAACAGCAAGGGGGCCATCGCGGCCCACACCGCGGTGACGCCGAGCACCGGCCGGCCCAGACGGGCGAGCCTGCCGCGCAACCAGCCGGTCGTCGATGTGCCGCGCTCTCGCGCCCGCCGGAACGACAGGACCGACGCGTAGCCACCCACGAGGAAGAAGACCCCGAGCATCTGCAACACCCAACTGAGGGGCGCGAAGAAGCCGAAGCTGCTCAGCGGGCTGGCGTTGTGCAGAGCGCCCTGCGGGTCGAGCGTGAAGCCTGCGAGCAGCCAGTGCCCGGTGGGCACGGCGAGCAGGGCCAACGCCCGCAGCCCGTCCACCGCCCGATCCCGGTGGGCCGGGGTCTTCGTGTCGATCGACGTGATCGCCGAGGACAGGGAAGCGCGGAGAGAGGTGGCGGTCATGACGCAGCTCCGGTGGCGATGTCGGCGAAGGCGCGCAGCGAGTCCGTGCCCGGCGCGAAGTAGCCCGTATGTCCCTGTGCTCGTTCGGCAGGCACCCGGCGGGCTCCGAAGGAGGCGTCCGTCGGGTCGGTGCCGTGCCCCAGGCCGAACAGCTCGACGTTCGGCACCTTGCCGATCCAGTCGCTGTCGTCCTTGGCCGCCCACACCCTGGCGCGGGTGTGCAGCTCGGCCGCCGTATCGGCATGCAGTCCGGGCGAACCGAGGGCCACGAGGTTCGCTGCGGGGAGCCGGGGCGCGGCGAGACCGCACACCACCGATCCGTAGCTGTGGCAGAAGACGGTCGGCTTCGGGGCGCCCGCCGCGGTGAGACCCTGCACGAGGCGGGCCAGCCTGGGGGCTCCCGCCTCGGCCAGCCGGCCCGTGGCCGCGTCCGGGCCGAGACCCACCGGAGTGGTGTATCCGACCCACGCCACTACGGCCGTCCGCCCGCCCGTCGCCCGGTGCAGTGAGCGCGCCATCCCGGTCGGCGTCCCGTACACATCCTTGGTCCGGTCGAACGTGGCCAGATCGATGTCCGAACCCGGCACGATCACGGAGACATGCCGAGCCGCCTCCAAGTCCCCGTAGACCTCCGCGATCTGGCCACGCCCGCGGGGGTCGAAGGCGAGTATCCGGCGGTCCTGCGCGAGCAGTTGGCTACAGCGGTCGGCGAGCGCACGAGCCGAGGTCCGCTGCCGCTCGGTGAGCGTGTGGTCCTTGGCTGCGGTGCGGGCCCGGGTCTGCTCCGCCCTCAGCGACAGCTCGTTCGCCTCGTAGCGCAGGAAGACCGGGGCGCCGTCCAGATTGCCGACGACCGACGGGTGCCGAGCGGCCAGCTCTTGCTGTTCCACCGCGCTCAACCCGCGGAAGAAGGCGGCGACTTGCGAGGGCCGGGCGGTCGCCGGATCAGGCAGTGCGCGCCCCAGCGACTCGTCCGCACGCCACGAAGCGGTGCCCGGGGGAGGGCCGGTGAGCGGGCGCTGTTCCTGGCCCGATGCCCAGCCCGCCGTGCCGGACACGGCGATCGCCGTGAGCGCGGCGGCTGCGACGGCGCGACGGCCGCGTTTCTTCCAAGAGCTCAGGCCCATCGCCCGTCTCCCCTTCGTCCAGTGGTGTGACGAGGGGAAGGTAGGAGGACGAACGCGGTCGGGACGTCACACCGCGGAGCCAACTAGCCGTTGATACCTGGGTACTCCCGACTGATACCGCAGTAGGGGGTCGGCTGCGTCGGACGCGTCCGACGCCTCAGGGGCGGGGGTTCACTGGCCGCCGGGCGCGACGAGGCCCGATTCGTACGCGAAGATCACGGCCTGCGCGCGGTCGCGCAGGTTCAACTTCGCCAGCACCCGGCCGATGTGGGTCTTCACCGTCTGCTCCGCCAGCACCAGCTTCTCGGCGATCTCCTGGTTGGACAGCCCGCGCGCGATCAGCTCGAGGACCTCGGACTCACGCGGCGTCAGGCCCTTCAGCAGCGACGAGTGCCTCTTGCCCTGGACGGGGCGGGTCTTGACGAAGTCCGCGATGAGGCGCTTGGTGACCGTCGGCGCGAGCAGGGCCTCACCGGTCGCGATCACCCGCACCGCGGCGATCAGATCGGCCGGCGGCGCGTCCTTGAGCAGAAACCCGGACGCGCCCGCCCGCAGCGCCGCGTACACATAGTCGTCGACGTCGAATGTCGTGAGCATCAGCACCTTCGGCCGGTGCACCACGCCGGGCGGCGGGTCGAGCAGTTCCTGAGTGGCGGCCAGGCCGTCCATCTCGGGCATCCGCACATCCATGAGGACGACATCGGGATGCGTGGAGCGGCTCACCTGGACGCCTGCCCTGCCGTCCGGGGCCTCGCCCACGACGTCGATGTCGCTCTGCGCGTTCAGCAGCGCGGCGAAGCCCGCCCGCACCATGCTCTGGTCGTCGACGATGATCACGCGAATGGTCATGCGTGCCCAATTCCTTTATGCCGTCGGGGAGTCGGGCACGGTCAACGGGAGCCGGGCCGCGACGCGGAAACTTCCGTCGGGCAGCGGGCCCACGTCCAGCGTGCCGCCGACCAACCGTACGCGCTCGTTCATCCCTATCAGCCCGTGTCCGGTGCCGGCGCTCGATTCGACGGGCGAGACCGGTTCCGCCGCCGGACCGTTGACCACGACCACCAGCAGGGCGTCGTCGTCGAGGCCGATCGAGACCTGGGTCCGTGCGCCCGGGGCGTGCCGCACCACGTTCGCCAGAGCCTCCTGCACGATGCGGTACGCGGAGAGGTCCACCGCCGGGGGCACCTGGGCCAGCTCCTCGACGAGCGTCAGCTCCGGAAGGGACAGATCGGCCGGCACTCCGCCCCGGACGGTCGCCTCGACCAGCTGGCGCAGGTGCGCGAGGCCGGGCTGCGGCACCAGGTCGCCCTGCGCCTCCTCGCTGCGCAGGACCGCGAGGAGGCGCCGCATCTCGGTCAGCGACGCGCGCGCACCCGCGGCGATCGACTCGAATTCCTCGCGCGCCTCACCGGGCAGGTCCTCCAGACGGTAGGGCGCGGAGTCGGCCTGCACGGTGATCACCGACATGTGGTGGGCGACGACGTCGTGCAGCTCGCGCGCGATCCTGGCCCGCTCCTCGAGCAGTGTCCTGCGGGTCCGCTCGGCCTCGCTGATCGTCTCCTGCGCGACGAGCTTGCGTCTGGTCTCGCCGCGCTCCCGCAGCAGGGCCCCCAGGAGCAGCACCCCACCGCTCAGGACGATGAGGAGCACTCCCGTGTCCTGGCTGGTGCTGTCGCGGAAGATGCCGACTGCGATGCTGGCGGCGACGGTGACCAGCCAGATGTTGACGAGAGTGCGACGGCTCTCCCGCAGGGCCAGCGCGATGCACAGCACCAGGTACGCGACGATCACCATGGGTGTCCACGGCGACGGCCGGTGCGCGTCCCCCTGGAAGAGCGGGATCGTGCCCAGCACGGCCGCGGTGATCATGATGTACCAGGCGGCCAGCGGCCGGCTCACCGCGAGGACCAGGGGAGCGGACTGCGCCACGCCGATCGCTGCGGCGAGACCACCGCCGACCCCGTAGTCGTTCGCCAGGACCTGGGTCGTGACCGGGATCAGCGACGCGGTGAAGCCCAGCGCGATCAGATAGGGCAGCAGCCGCATCCACCGGCGGGGCGCGTGCGCCAGCAGGGGCTCCGACCGGTCGTCGCCCAGGGCCGCGGTCAGCGTCGCCCCGGCCGAGGACAGCCGGTCGCCCAGCCGACGCACCGCCGCGGGCATCCGCCGAGAGCCCTCCCGGCCGGAGCCTCTGTCCGGCGGGCGGGGCGGTTTCTCGGGGGATGTCGGTGCGCTGCTCATGGCCAGATCAGCGTAGACACCAGGACCCGATCGCGCCGTCATACCGGAGTGCTCAACCGCACCCCCTACCCCGGGATGAGACCCCGGTGTGAGACCCCGGTATCAGCCCCGGTACGGGGTCACAACTCGGCCAGCAGCTCCGCCTTCTTCGACGTGAACTCGGCATCGGTCACCAGGCCCGCCTGATGCAGTTCGCCCAGGTGCCGGATGCGGTCGGCGATGTCCGCTGGGTCGCGCCTTCCGGGCCCCGTCGACTCGGTGCACAGCGCGCTGCCCTGCGGCGGCGCGGGGCCGGACGCGCGCACGGCCGCCAGCACCGAGGCGGCGAACGGCAGTGACTCGTGCACCGGGCCGTAGCCGAGGCCGAAGACGACCGCTGCGGGATCCTGGTCGGCCTGTCCCGGCTGCTCCCCGGAGGCGTCACGGGGCAGCAGGCGCAGATGGCCCTCGAAGAGTTCGGGGGAGCGCCATTCGACGCCGCTCAGGTCCGAGACCGGGAATCTCTTGTCCCCGGCCTTCCATTTCGCGGAGGACGCCCCGGTCCAGAACCAGCGGAAGGCCACCGAGTCCCCGTCGAAGGTGGCCTTCCCGTCGTAGGCCTTGAACTGGCGGGGTGCCTCGGGCGGGGCCACCAGGTAGCTCTCCGGACGCACGTCCTCGTGGTCGGAGAGCTTCGCCCGCAGCTCGTCCGCGTAGTACTCGCCGAGCGTCTCCCGCTCGGCGGGCAGCACGAGGCGGTACGGGTCGCTGCCCTCCTTGAGCTGGCCCGCGGCAGCGTCCATCAAGGGGTCGGCGCCCGGCCGCGGGACCGCGTGCAGCACGACGGTCCCGCGTTTTCCAGGCGTCAGGGACACCGCCGCGACCGCTTCCAGAGGGATGCGGCGTTCGCCGAGCGCCTGAAGGAGCTTCGGCGTGCGGATCCCCCGTTCGAAGCGGATGAGCACGGAGTCGGACTCGAACTCCCAGGCGGCATGAAAACCGGCCAGTACGTCACCCATGTGGCTCATCGTAGGCGGAGCGCGCGTCTCCGTCGCCTGTCGTGGCAGACCGCGGGTTCACCACTTTCTACGCGCGTCAGGCGGAGACGTTCCCGGAGAAACCGTCCAGACAGCCCTGACCTCCGCCGGCGCAGTGCACTGTCTTGTACGCGCCGGTGCCGATGTCGGCGAAGTTGGCGAGGCTCTCGGTGCCCGGCACGAAGTAGCCGGTGTGGCCCTGTGAGTCCCCTGCCGCCATGACGCGCGCGCCGAAGGCGGAGGAGACGGGGTCGGCCCCGTGACCGAGTCCACCCACCTCCATGTAGGGGATGTCCTGGATCCAGTCGTCCCTGTCGCGGGTGGCCCACACGCGCGCGTGCGTGTTGAGGCCGGCCGCGCTCTGGGCGCGCATCCCGGGACTGCCCGCCACCGCGATGTCACTGACCCGCTCCGGCATACGGTGCGCCGCGACGCCGCACACCACCGAGCCGTAGCTGTGGCAGTACAGGGCGACGGAGGACCGGCCGGGCAGGCCGCGCAGCATGGCGTTGAGCCGCACCGCCCCGTCCTCGGCGCGCATCGCCGTCGCGGCGTCCACCCCCAGGCCGGCCGGCGCGGTGTAGTCGGCCCACGCGACGACCGCGGTACGTGTGTGCGGGCTGGCGTCGCGCTCGGCGCCGTACAGGGAGCGCGCCATGCCCACGGGCGCCGAGTACTGGCGGGACGTGCGCTCGAAGGTGAGCACGTTCGTGTCGACTCCTGGCACCACGACGGACACCCGCTGGGCCTTGTCGAGGTCACCGAAGACCTCGGCGACCCGGCCGGCGCCCAAGGGGTCGAAGGAGAGGATCTTGCGGTCGGGCTTCGCCAGCGACGCGAACCTGTTCATGCGCTTCTTCGCGTCGGCGTGACCGACGGACGACAGCCTGTTGTCGTACATGCGTTTGTGCTCGACCTGGCGGGCCTGGTCGAGCGCGACGCGGTTGGCGCGATAACGCAGCTCTACGGGGGCACCGTTCATGTTGCCGACCGCGAGCGGATACCGAGCAGCGAGCTCGCCGCGCTGGTGCGCGCTCAGCGAGCCGAAGAAATGCGCGAGGCGGGAGGGGGAGCCGTCGTGCGCGGGCAGTGCATGTCCGTTTATCCGGCCGTGCTCCCAAGCGGTGAGCGCGGTCTGGAGCGGCGATGTGACGCCTCGCTGATGACGCACCGCGGTCCAGCCGGTGGTGGCCAGCATGACGAACACGACGACCAGCGCAAGCAGTGCGCGCCAGACGTTGAGTTGGGGAGAGGTATCGAAGGAAGTCACTGCGGGACACCCTAGGAGAAGCGCACGCGGCACCGTGAATGAGGTGAGGCGGATCACGTTTCCCGTGGTGTATTTGGGTAGAACCGGACACTGGTGCAGTGAAGGCCTCACGCTACGTAGGGGTGGAAAACGCCCTGCGCGCGCGTAGGTGCGACCCACCTCACTCCGCGGCGCTCGTGCCGATCAGCCCTGGTCGTGGCGCCATTGGCCGGCCAGGGACGGTCTCAAGTGGTCGAGATACGACTCGGTGAGCGCACGGATCGATTCGATGCTCATGTCCGGCCCGGCGCCCCACAGGCGTCCGGTCATCCGCATGACGCCACTGAACGCGGCGACGGCCACGCGTGGGCGCGGGTCGACGTCCACGTCGAGTCCCTCGCGTTCGGCGACCACGCGCGCGAGTTCCTCTTCCAATTCGATGGAGCGGCGCAGATGGACGGCGAGCAGGGAGGGGGTGGATTCGATCATCTGATAGGTGCGCATGTGGAGTTCGAGCGGGATGAGCTCCTCCACGACGCGGCTCATCGCGCCCCACGTGCCGAGCACGGTCCGCCGCAGCGCCTCGAACGGGCTTTCCCCCGAGGGGCGTTCGCGCAGCGCGGCGACGAAGCGGGACTCCACCGTCTGCTGCACCGCGAGCGCGACGTCCTCCTTGCTCGCGAAGTACCGGAAGAACGTGCGCTGGGACACCTCGCAGACCTCGGCGATCTCGTCGACGGTCGTCCGGTCGAACCCCTGGGTCGTGAAGAGCTCAAGTGCGGTGCGCAACAGGGAGTTTCGTGTGCGTTGCTTCTTGAGTTCACGCAGGTTGATTCGATCCGTCATGGTCCTCATTCTTGCCGTTTGTGCAGCTCACCATAGTGTGAGCGACGTGACAGTCACTGACTTGTTAAATGCTTCGTCAACTGTCAGTGACTGTCATTAGCCTCGAACACATGACTAGTCAGACCACTGTCGACAAGGCGGACCGGGTTCCGGAGCCCGAGCACGTCCCGACACCGGCCAAGGGGTTGCGCGGTCACCCCTGGTTGACACTTTTCTCCGTCGCTATCGGCGTCATGATGGTCGCCCTCGACGGCACCATCGTCGCCATCGCCAACCCGACTATTAAGAAGGACCTCGGTGCGACCTTCGCCGACGTCCAGTGGATCACCAACGGCTACTTCCTCGCCCTCGCGGTCACACTGATCACCGCGGGCAAGCTCGGTGACCGATTCGGTCACCGGCAGACCTTCCTCATCGGTGTCGTCGGCTTCGCCGCCGCGTCGGGGGCCATCGGCCTGTCCGACAGCATCGCCCTCGTCATCACCTTCCGCGTGCTCCAGGGCCTGTTCGGGGCACTCCTGATGCCCGCCGCGCTCGGCCTGCTGCGCGCCACGTTCCCCGCCGAGAAGCTGAACATGGCGATCGGCATCTGGGGCATGGTCATCGGCGCCTCGACCGCCGGCGGCCCGATCGTCGGCGGACTGCTCGTCGAGCACGTCAGCTGGCAGTCGGTCTTCTTCATCAACGTCCCCATCGGCGTTCTCGCCCTGGTCCTGGGGCTCTTCATCCTCGTGGACCACCGTGCGGAGAACGCGCCGCGGTCCTTCGACGTCCTCGGCATCGTGCTGCTGTCCGGCGCGATGTTCTGCCTGGTCTGGGCGCTCATCAAGGCGCCGACCTGGGGCTGGGGCGACGGCATGACCTGGACGTTCATAGCCGCGTCCGTGCTGTGCTTCGTGGTGTTCGCGCTCTGGGAGACCAAGGTCGCCGAACCGCTCATCCCGCTCGCCCTGTTCCGTTCCGTGCCGTTGTCGGCCGGTGTGGTGCTGATGGTGCTCATGGCCATCGCGTTCATGGGCGGCCTGTTCTTCGTCACGTTCTACCTCCAGAACGTGCACGGCATGAGCCCCGTCGAGAGCGGCATGCACCTGCTTCCGCTGACCGGCATGATGATCGTCGGCTCCCCGCTGGCGGGAGCGATGATCACGAAGGTCGGGCCCCGCATCCCGCTGGCCGGCGGCATGACGCTCACCGCCGTGGCCATGTACGGGATGTCCACGCTGGAGCCGGGGACGGGCAGCGGGGTCATGTCCCTCTGGTTCGCCCTGCTCGGCCTGGGTCTCGCCCCCGTGATGGTCGGAGCGACGGAAGTCATCGTGGGCAATGCCCCGTTGGAGCTCTCCGGCGTGGCGGGCGGTCTCCAGCAGGCCGCGATGCAGATCGGCGGGAGCCTCGGCACCGCCGTGCTCGGTGCCGTCATGGCGTCCAAGGTCGACAGCGATCTCGCCGGGAACTGGACGGGCGCCGGGCTCCCGCCGCTGACGCACGGCCAGTTGGGCCAGGCGTCGGAGGCGGTCCAGGTCGGTGTCGCACCGGTGCCCCCGGGCGCCCCGCCGGCGCTCGCCGCGAAGATCACGGGCGTCGCGCAGGACACCTTCATGTCGGGCATGAGCATGGCCTGCCTGGTCGCCGCGGGTGTCGCCGTCGTCGCCATCCTCGTCGCGCTGCTGACCAAGCGCGGTGAGAACGCGGAGGCGGGCGCGGGCGCGGCGCACATCTGACGGCCGGCCACCGGCCGGCCCGGATCGCGCGTAACCGCCCTTGTGCCGCGCGAAACCGCTCGTGCGAGGGAAGCCCCCGGGAACTCTCCGGGGGCTTTCGCTTATCAGGGTGACGTCCCTCGGCAGCCCTTCCCGGAACCGGATCCTCTGGGCCAGAGTGGCTGGCACGCGATCAGTCGCGAACGCAACTGGTCGACACGACACGGGGGTTGAAGCACATGCGTACATTCATGACCACGGCTGCCGCCGCCACCGCACTCGCCGCGGTGGCACTCGCTCCGGGCCTCGCCACCGCGGCGGCGCCACCGACCCTGGGCGACTGCGCGGCGGGAGAGCTGTGCCTCTGGGGCAAGAGCGGGTTCAAGGGGTCCCGGCACGCCTATGAACTGGCCGACATCGGCATCGAGAGCTGCATCGCGCTGCCGGAGGGGAGCAGCGCGGCGTCCCTCGCCAATCGCACCGGCCGTCCCGTCACCACATACCAGTCCGCGGTGTGCGCGGAGACGGGCGAGTTCCAGACCTACCCCGGCAGCGGGACGTGGGAGCCCGAATCCCCTTACCGCGTGCGGGCGTTCAAGGTCTGGGAGCAATAGGCCCTGCCGGGGATCGCGGAGTTCCGCGCGCGATAGACCGCGGCAAGCGGGGTACCCGAAGCATCGCCCGAGTCCGGAACAACCCGGAAAACTCAGGGAGTGATGATGGCGGGCTTCGGACACACCACGCGCAAGCACCCCCGCTCACGTGGCCGCACTCGGTCACGGACCGGGCCGGACCGCGCGTCGCTCGGAATCATCGGCCTCATCTGCGCGATCGTCGGCTTCTTCGCCCTGAGGATCGTGCTCGGACCGGCCGCCGTCGTCTGCGGTTGGCTGGCCATGGGCCGGCGCTGGACCGGCACACAGTCGGTTCCGGCACTCGTCGCGGTCGTGCTCGGCGCGATCGACACCCTGCTCGCGGTGGTCTGGCTGGTGTCGGCGGCCGGGCCGTTCGCGGGTGGAGCGTTCTGAGCGCGAACCATGACATGCCGGAGGGCGGCGAGGCCGAAGCTCTCGCCGCCCTCCGCTCGGTCAGCGGGGCCGCCATCGGTGCCGGCCGTCGGGCCGGTACCGGTCAGGCAGGCATCGCTCAGGCGTCGCCCCCGGCCGCGCCGGGATCGGCGGCCGAGACATCGAGCAGCTGGTAGCGGTCGATCGCCTGCTTGAGGACCGAGCGGTCGACCTTGCCCTCCCGGGCCAGCTCCGTGAGCACCCCGACCACAACCGATTGGGCATCGATGTGGAAGAAGCGACGCGCGGCGCCCCGGGTGTCCGCGAAACCGAAACCGTCCGCACCCAGCGACTGGTAAGTGCCGGGCACCCAGCGCGCGATCTGGTCGGGGACCGAGCGCATCCAGTCGGAGACCGCGACGAACGGACCCTCCGTCCCGGACAGCTTCTGCGTGACGTAGGGCGTGCGCTGCTCCTCGTCCGGGTGCAGCAGGTTGTGGCGCTCCACCTCCACCGCCTCGCGGCGGAGCTCGTTCCACGACGTCGCGGACCAGACGTCGGCCCGTACGTTCCACTCGTCGGCGAGGATCTGCTGGGCCTCCATCGCCCACGGGACGCCGACACCCGAGGCCAGGATCTGGGCCGGGATCGAGCCCGAAGTCCCGGTGCTGATGCGGTGGATGCCCTTGAGGATGCCCTCGACGTCGACATCGGCCGGTTCGGCGGGGTGCTGGATCGGCTCGTTGTAGACGGTGAGGTAGTAGAAGACGTCCTCGCCCGCCTTGCCGTCGGCCGTCGGGCCGTACATCCGGCGCAGGCCCTCCTTGACGATGTACGCGATCTCGTATGCGTACGCCGGGTCGTAGGCGACGCAGGCGGGGTTCGTCGACGCGAGCAGCTGCGAGTGGCCGTCCGCGTGCTGGAGGCCTTCGCCGGTCAGCGTCGTGCGGCCTGCGGTCGCGCCGAGGACGAAGCCGCGCGCCAGCTGGTCGCCCATCTGCCAGAACTGGTCGCCGGTGCGCTGGAAACCGAACATCGAGTAGAAGACGTAGACCGGGATCAGCGGCTCGCCGTGGGTCGCGTAGGCAGAACCCGCGGCGATCAGAGAGGCCGTGCAGCCGGCCTCCGAGATGCCGTCGTGCAGCATCTGGCCGGTCGCCGACTCCTTGTAGGCGAGCAGGAGTTCACGGTCGACGGACTCGTACTGCTGGCCGAGCGGGTTGTAGATCTTCGCGCTCGGAAAGAACGAGTCCATGCCGAAGGTGCGGTACTCGTCGGGGGCGATCAGCACGAAGCGCTTACCGATCTCCTTGTCCCGCATCAGATCCTTGAGCAGCCGGACGAAGGCCATCGTGGTGGCGATCGACTGCTGTCCGGAGCCCTTCTTGACGCCCGCGTACGCCTTGTCGTCCGGGAGCTGGAGCGGCTTCGCGCGCACGACGCGGGTCGGGACGTACCCGTCCAGCGCCTTGCGGCGGTCGTGCATGTACTGGATCTCCTCGGAGTCCCGGCCGGGGTGGTAGTACGGCGGGGCGCCGGACTCCAGCTGGGCGTCGGTGATCGGGATGTGCAGCCGGTCGCGGAAGCCCTTGAGGTCGTCGACCGTCAGCTTCTTCATCTGGTGCGTGGCGTTGCGGCCCTCGAAGTTCGGACCGAGGGTCCAGCCCTTGACCGTCTGCGCGAGGATCACCGTCGGCTGACCCTTGTGCTCCCGGGCCGCCTGGAACGCGGCGTAGATCTTCTTGTGGTCGTGGCCGCCGCGGCCCAGGTGCTGGATCTCCTTGTCGGACATGTTCTCGACCATCGCGCGCAGGCGGTGGTCGTCGCCGAAGAAGTGCTCCCGGATGTAGTCGCCGGTCTCCGTGGCGTACGTCTGGAACTGGCCGTCGGGCGTCGTGTTCAGCCGGTTGACCAGGACGCCGTCCCGGTCCCGCGCGAGCAGCGGGTCCCAACTGCGGTCCCAGACCAGCTTGATGACGTTCCAGCCGGCGCCGCGGAACTGGGACTCGAGCTCCTGGATGATCTTGCCGTTGCCGCGCACGGGGCCGTCGAGGCGCTGCAGGTTGCAGTTGACGACGAAGGTGAGGTTGTCGAGACCCTCGCGGGCGGCGATGGACAGCTGGCCGAGCGACTCGGGCTCGTCCATCTCGCCGTCGCCGAGGAAGGCCCACACCTGCGACTTGGAGGTGTCGGCGATGCCGCGGGCCTCCATGTAGCGGTTCATCCGGGCCTGGAAGATCGCGCCGAGCGGGCCGAGGCCCATGGAGACGGTGGGGAACTCCCAGAAGTCCGGCATGAGGCGCGGGTGCGGGTACGAGGAAAGACCGTTGGGCGCCTTCGACTTCTCCTGGCGGAAGCCGTCGAGCTGCTCCTCGCTGAGCCGGTCGAGCAGATAGGCGCGGGCGTAGATGCCCGGCGACGCGTGGCCCTGGAAGAAGACCTGGTCGCCGCCGTCGCCCTCGTCCTTGCCGCGGAAGAAGTGGTTGAAGCCCACGTCGTACAGGGACGCGGAGGAGGCGAAGGTGGCGATGTGGCCGCCGACGCCGATGCCGGGCCGCTGGGCCCTGGACACCATCACCGCCGCGTTCCACCGCGTTGCGTTGAGGACCTTGCGCTCGATGTCCTCGTTGCCCGGGAAGAAGGGCTCGTCCTTGGTGGCGATCGTGTTGATGTAGTCCGTGCTGCGCATCTCGGGCACGGCCACGCGCTTCTCGCGGGCCCGCTCGATCAGCCGGAGCATCAGATACCGGGCCCGCTCGCGGCCGCGCTCGTCGATTGCGGCGTCAAGGGAGTCGAGCCACTCCTGGGTCTCTTCGGGATCGAAGTCCGGGACCTGGCTGGGGAGACCGCCAATGATGATCGGGTTGCGATCGGATCCGGAAACCACGCTGTTCCTTCACTGTCGGTGATGCCACTGTTCCACTGTCGGGTACGCCGTTGTCCATCGTGTACCTCGAATTCGGAATCGTCATCTCTACCGAGAGGTAATTCGAGGTCCGGTACGCATCCCACCAGCCGCGGCGCTCAAACCGCCACGATACGCCGATTTCGCTCAGGTGTTCCGTGGGGGCCGCAGGACCCCGGTCGCCCTCCGTGCTCGGGCAGTGACGGGCAAAGCTGACAGATCGCTGTGGCATACATCACTGGCCAGCGGGGATCCTTGACAGGAGTTGCGGTGACACGGCCTGGAAAGTCACCGTTTCGGCGGTCTTGACGGCCGGGTACTTGCGCGATCCGTCGCGCACGTGTGGACTACGGCCAATGCTTCGCGCGTACGCGAGGCTGTAGACAACTTCGTAAACACGATCAGGAGGCAATCCGTGAGCGCGACCGCGGACCACGCGGAAACGAACCTTGCCGTGAGGCTTGGTTTCCAGACCGACCAGGTGGTCCAGGAGATCGGCTACGACGACGACGTCGATCAGGAGCTCCGAGAGACCATCGAGGCGGCCATCGGCTCCGAGCTCGTCGACGAGGACTACGACGACGTGGCTGACGCCGTGGTGCTCTGGTTCCGGGATGACGACGGGGACCTTACTGATGCGCTGGTGGACGCCATCGCTTACATGGAGGAGGGCGGCTCCATCCTGCTTCTGACGCCGAAGACCGGCCGCGACGGATACGTCGAGGCCAGCGAGATCGGCGAGGCCGCCACCACGGCGGGCCTGACCGCGAGCAAGAGCGTCAGCGCGGGTAAGGACTGGACCGCAAGCCGTCTGGCAACGCCGAAGGCAGCCGCCAAGAAGCGATAGCAGTCCCGGCGGAACGAGAAACCGCCGTGAGGGCCCCCGCAGGTGCGCCACAGCGCCCGCGGGGGCCCTCACGCGTGACCGCACATCCCGCACCCACCTGCGCGGCGGCGCCCGCGCGCGGCCAACTAGGCTGAAGCCACCCGAACAGCCCCACGGAAGGGAAGCTTCACCATGGCGATCGAGGCCGGCACCAAGGCTCCGGAGATCGAGCTCAAGAACCAGCACGGTGAGACCGTGAAGCTCTCGGACTTCCGGGGCGAGAAGAACGTGGTGCTGCTCTTCTACCCGTTCGCCTTCACCGGCGTGTGCACCGGGGAACTGTGCGCGCTGCGCGACGAGCTGCCGAAGTTCGTCAACGACGACGTGCAGCTGCTCGCCGTGTCGAACGACTCCCCGTTCTCGCTGCGCGTCTTCGCCGAGCAGGAGGGCCTGGAGTACCCGCTCCTGAGCGACTTCTGGCCGCACGGCGAGGCCTCGCGCGCGTACGGCGTCTTCGACGAGGAGAAGGGCTGCGCGGTGCGCGGCACCTTCATCATCGACAAGGAGGGCGTGGTCCGCTGGACCGTCGTCAACGGCCTGCCGGACGCGCGTGACCTGAACGAGTACATCAAGGCGATCGACGCCCTGTAGTCGTTCCTCCGACGGACGACACCCTGCGGGATCCCTCGCCGGGGCGGGAACCCGTAACTAGGATCCAGACGTTGATCCGATACCAGAGCAGCACGGGGGCTCCCCGCCCCTAGAGACCATAGGGAGGATTCGTGGGAGTCAGCCTCAGCAAGGGCGGCAACGTATCGCTGAGCAAGGAGGCCCCTGGCCTCACGGCCGTGGTCGTGGGCCTTGGGTGGGACGTCCGTACCACCACGGGTACGGACTTCGACCTCGACGCCAGCGCCATCCTGACGAACGCCGAGGGCAAGGTCCGCAACGACCAGGACTTCGTGTTCTTCAACAACCTGAAGAGCGCGGACGGCTCGGTCGAGCACACCGGTGACAACACCACCGGTGAGGGCGAGGGCGACGACGAGCAGGTCAAGGTCGACCTCGCGTCGGTCCCCGCCGATGTCGACAAGATCGTGTTCCCGGTGTCGATCTACGACGCCGAGAACCGCCAGCAGTCGTTCGGCCAGGTGCGCAACGCGTTCATCCGCGTCGTGAACCAGGCGGGCGGCACGGAGATCGCCCGTTACGACCTCTCCGAGGACGCCTCGACGGAGACCGCCATGGTCTTCGGCGAGCTGTACCGCAACGGGGCGGAGTGGAAGTTCCGCGCCGTGGGCCAGGGCTACGCCTCGGGTCTGCGTGGCATCGCGCAGGACTTCGGCGTCAACGTCTGAGCCGAAGCACCGCAGCACGTTCATCCCGTCCGGCGCCGCACACCCAGTGCGGCGCCGGACGCCCTCGACAGCACCACCACACCTCGGGGAGGATCACGATCATGGGCGTCACGCTCGCCAAGGGAGGCAATGTCTCCCTCTCCAAGGCCGCACCGAACCTCACACAGATCCTGGTCGGGCTCGGTTGGGACGCGCGCTCCACCACCGGAGCCGACTTCGACCTCGACGCCAGCGCGCTGCTGTGCAGCGGCGGCCGGGTGATGGGCGACGAGTGGTTCATCTTCTACAACCAGCTCAAGAGCCCCGACGGCTCGGTCGAACACACCGGGGACAACCTCACCGGCGAGGGTGAGGGCGACGACGAGTCGATCCTGGTGGACCTCTCCAAGGTGCCGGCCGACTGCGACAAGATCATTTTCCCGGTCTCCATCCATGACGCGGACAACCGGAGCCAGACCTTCGGTCAGGTCAGCAACGCGTTCATCCGCGTCGTGAACCAGGCGGACGGCCAGGAACTCGCCCGTTATGACCTCTCTGAGGACGCCTCCACCGAAACTGCCATGATCTTTGGTGAGGTGTACCGATACGGAGGAGAGTGGAAGTTCCGGGCGGTCGGCCAGGGGTACGCGTCCGGGCTTCGGGGCATCGCTCTAGACTTCGGGGTCAATGTTTCGTAAAGCCGTGCGCGGAGCGGGGGAGCCCCGTACAACCAGCACGGGGAAACCCGTTCACATGATGGGGTAGCCAGTGGTTCTGAAAACCTTCGGCTGGTCGTTCGCGATCACCGTGCTCGGCTTGATCGCCGCAGTGTTCTACGGCGGATGGCAGGCCTTCGGCGTCGTCGCGATCCTCGCGATCATGGAGGTCTCGCTCTCCTTCGACAACGCGGTGGTCAACGCCGGAATCCTGAAGAAGATGAATGCCTTCTGGCAGAAGATCTTCCTCACGATCGGCGTGGTCATCGCCGTCTTCGGCATGCGGCTCATCTTCCCCGTCGTGATCGTCGCCATCAGCGCCAAGCTGGGGCCGGTCGAGGCGGTCGACCTCGCGTTCAACCAGCCCGACCGCTACCAGCAGCTGGTCACGGACGCGCACCCGTCCATCGCTGCCTTCGGCGGCATGTTCCTGCTGATGATCTTCCTCGACTTCATCTTCGAGGAGCGCGACATCAAGTGGCTGGGCTGGCTGGAGCGCCCGCTGGCCAAGCTCGGCAAGGTCGACATGCTGTCGGTCTGCATCGCCCTGATCGTGCTGCTCGTCGCCTCCCTGACCGTCGCGCTCAACGCGCACCAACATGGCGGCGTACATGTGGACAAGCAGGCGACCGTCCTGCTCGCGGGAGTCGCCGGTCTCGTCACGTACCTCATCGTGAACGGTCTCTCCAGCTTCTTCGAGCACCGCATCGAGGAAGAGGAGGAGCGTGAGCACGAGGAGGAGGAGCGCGCAAAGCGCGAGGGCAAGCAGCAGTCCGCGGTGCTGCTCGCCGGCAAGGCCGCGTTCTTCATGTTCCTCTACCTCGAGGTCCTGGACGCGTCCTTCTCCTTCGACGGCGTCATCAGCGCCTTCGCCATCACCAACGACATCGTGATGATGGCGCTCGGCCTCGGTATCGGCGCCATGTACGTCCGTTCGCTCACGGTCTACCTGGTACGCCAGGGCACCCTGGACGACTACGTGTACCTGGAGCACGGTGCGCACTACGCGATCGGCGCGCTCGCCGCGATCCTCCTGGTCACCATCCAGTACGAGGTCAGCGAGCTCATCACGGGTCTGGTCGGCGTCTTCCTGATCGCCTGGTCCTTCCTGTCCTCGGTGCGGCGCAACAAGCGCCTCGCGGCGGCGGAGGGCGACTCGGGGAGCCAGGACAAGACCGAGGTGTCATCAGGAGTCTGATTCACGGGTTTGACCCCTGGGGCATTCCTGGAACGCTGTGAGCGGGGCGGTTGTACGAGGACAAGTCCTCAACGGCCGCCCCGTCGGCATGTATACGGCGGCACTTGGGGGCGGTATGTCCTTCTGGGACAGGCTATGGCGCGGCAACTCCGCGCAGTTCGAGTTCGATTCGGGCAGCGCGGCGACCAACGCCATCGAACTCACCAAGCGGCATCCGGTCGTCTCGCTCTCCAAACAGGGCGCGGCCACCGGCAATCTCCGGATCAACCTGTCGTGGCGGATGCGCACTTCGGACATCGGCGGTCCCAAGCGGAACAGCCTGATGCGGCATCCGTTCAGCATGTTCAAGCCCGATGTGGTGCAGGCACACACCCAGTCGATGGTCAATGTGGACCTCGACCTCGGCTGCCTGTACGAGCTGAAGAGCGGCGAGAAGGGCGTCGTACAGCCGCTCGGCAGTTTCTTCGGGGCGCTCAACGAGGCGCCGTACGTGAAGCTCAGCGGCGACGACCGGTTCGGCTCGGCGTCCGGTGAGACGGTCTACGTCAATCTCGATCACCGCGACGACATCAAGCGCCTGCTGGTGTTCGTCTACATCTACGACCAGACGCCGGCGTTCGACCGTACGCACGCCCATGTGACGCTCTACCCGAGCAACGGCCCCAGGATCGAGATCAGCCTCGACGAGCGGGCGCCGCAGGCCCGTTCGTGCGCCGTGGTCTCCATCGAGAACGTGAAGGGCGACCTCGTCGTGCGACGCGAGGTGCGCTTCGTGTACGGGTTCCAGGCCGAGCTCGACCGGCTGTACGGCTGGGGCCTGCAGTGGGGGCGCGGCTACAAGTCCGTCACTGGCCGATGAACTGCGGCCCCTGCGGCGGGAGTTTGAAGGCCGGGTCGGGCCACGCCGACACCGGCTGCGGGTACCCGTAGGCGGGCGGCTGCTGCTGGGTGGTGGCCGCGGGCGGATAGCCGTACGAGGGCGGCTGCTGGGGCGGCAGCGGGAAAGACGCCGCCGCGACCGGCGCGGCCTCGGGCATCGGTCCTGGGGCCGCGAGGGGCGGCGCGGGCTCGGAGGCCGGAGCGGGCGTGAGGGGCGGGCGCGTGACCGGAGCGGTCTCGGCCTCGGGCTCGGAGACGGGAACGCCCTCGGGCTCGGCGGATTCGTCGACGGAGATGCCGAAGTCCGTGGCGAGGCCCACCAGGCCGTCGGAGTAGCCCTCGCCGACCGCCCGCAGCCGCCAGCCGTCGCCGCGGCGGTACAGCTCGCCGCAGATCAGCGCGGTCTCGGCGCCGGTCTCCGGCTTGATGTCGAAGTACGCGATCGGCTCGGCGGCCTCGGACCCGGCGTCGTACAGGGACAGCTTCAGCGAGCGCACGGTCTCGAAGGGGGTGGCGTCCGGGTCGGTGGAGGCCGTCACGAGGATCCGGGTGATCTCCGCGGGGACACCCGAGAGGTCCGCCTGGACGGTGTCCGTCATGCCGTCGGCGACGCGCTTCTGGCCGAGCCGCCAGACCTTCCCCGAGGGGTGGCGCGGCTGGTTGTAGAAGACGAAGTCCTCGTCGGAGCGGACCTGCCCGTCCGCCGAGAGCAGCAGCGCCGAGGCGTCGACGGTCGGCACGCCCTGCCCCGGAGACCAATGGAGCACGGCGCGCACCGCTGTGGCGTCGAGCGGGACGTTGGCCCCCTTGAGCATCGCGTGCGTCATGCGGTCATCCTGCCTCCCCGCTCCTGGCCGGGACAACGCGGGGTGCAAAGATCGACATCTCTGTGCGCGGGCAGCGCGCGGCGGGTGCGAGGCCGGAAACAGCGCGGGACATGCGCCGGTTACCAGAACTTCATGACGGACGGGAACCTTTGACACACCCTTGTACGTACTATTACCGGCCACATCATTTCGGGTGGTCCGGCAGTACGGGGGAGTCTTATGCGTCATTTCGGGCACATCGCCCCTGAGGTGCGGGAACGTCTGTTCCACGAGGAGCCGCGGGACTTCACCGCGGGCTCCCCGCCCCGCATGCTCGCGGCGGCCCTCGGGGCGACGCTCTACAGTCCGGCGACCCGGCCGCAGCTCGCGGACGACGTGCTCAAGCAGGCCGGACGCGGCGTCGTCTCCATGGTGCTGTGCCTGGAGGACTCGATACACGACGGCGAGGTGCCGGGCGCCGAGGAGAACCTCGTGCGGCAGTTCGCCGACCTCGCGCGCAGGATCGCCGAGGGCGCCGAGCCGCCCCTGCTCTTCATCCGGGTACGGGACCCCGAGCAGATCACCGATCTCGTCGCGCGGCTCGGCGACTCCGTGGATCTGCTGTCCGGATTCGTGCTGCCGAAGTTCACCGAGGAGCGGGGAGTTCCGTTCCTGGAGGCCCTCACCGCCGCCGAGGCGGCCTCCGGGCGGCGGCTTTTCGCCATGCCGGTCCTGGAGTCGCCCGACCTGCTGCACCTGGAGACGCGCGGCGAGACACTGGCCGGCATCGCCCGCACCGTCGACAAGTACCGCGACCGCGTCCTCGCGCTGCGCCTCGGCGTCACCGACTTCTGCTCGGCGTACGGGCTGCGCAGGCCGGCGGACATGACGGCGTACGACGTCCAGATCGTGGCCTCCGTCATCGGTGACGTGGTCAACCTGCTGGGCCGGGCGGACGGCACGGGGTTCACGGTGACCGGACCCGTCTGGGAGTACTTCCGCCACCAGGAGCGCATGTTCAAGCCGCAGCTGCGCCGCAGCCCCTTCCTGGAGGGCCGGGCCGACGACCTGCGCCAGGCGCTCATCCAGCACGACATGGACGGACTGCTGCGCGAGATCGAGCTGGACCGGGCCAACGGCCTGTTGGGCAAGACCTGTATCCACCCCACGCACGTGCTGCCCGTGCACGCGCTCTCCGTGGTCAGCCACGAGGAGTACAGCGACGCCTGCGACATACTGCGGCCCGGGCGGGGCGGCGGCGGTGTGCTCCGGTCGGCGTACACGAACAAGATGAACGAGGTGAAGCCGCACCGCGCGTGGGCGGAGCGGACGTTGCGGCGCGCGGAGGCGTTCGGGGTGGCGCGCGAGGACGTGGGGTTCGTGGAGCTGCTGACGGCCGGGTTGCCGGGATGAGCGACGAGATGAGCGACGAGGACGGTCGGGCTTTCGGGGTGCGTGAATTCGGGGTGCGTGAACGGACGAGAGGCAGCGGGAACGTGGTGTGGTCAGGGGAGTGGGTCGCCGAGCGGCTCGGGGTCGGGCTGACGGGTGACCGGGAGCTGCCCGGACTGCTGGGGCTCGCGCTGCGCCGCAACCCCAAGAGAGCGCACCTGCTGGTGTCGAACGTCCTGGGCAAGCATGTCCCACAGAGCCCCTCGGTGGTGTGGGGCTCGGGCCGCGAACTCGGCGTACGGGTACGAGAGCTGCTGGGCGACGACGCGGCGCGCCGCGCGGTCGTCCTCGGCTACGCGGAGACCGCGACGGGGCTCGGGCACTCGGTGGCCGACGGTCTCGCCCTCGCGCCCTATCTGCACTCCACACGCAGGCCCGTCGAGGGCGTGGCCAGCGCGGGCGGCTTCGAGGAGTCCCACTCGCACGCCACCTCGCACCTGCTGCTGCCCGAGGACCCGCGGCTACTCGCGGGGGACGGCCCGCTGGTCCTCGTCGACGACGAGTTCTCCACGGGGAACACGGTCCTGAACACCATCCGGGCGCTGCACGAGCTGCACGCGCGCCGGCACTACGTGATCGTCGCGCTCGTCGACATGCGCTCGCCCGGCGACCAGGGGCGGCTCGAGGAGTTCGCGTGCGAGATGGGGGCGCGGGTCGACCTGGTGGTCGCGGCGCGCGGCACGGTGGAGCTGCCGGACGGGGTGCTCGAGAAGGGGCAGGTGCTCGTCGCTGCGCACGAGGGCGGGCAGCTGCCCACGCCCCGCAGGGAGCGCGCCGAGCTCATACGCCTCGACGACCTCGGCTGGCCGCGGGACGTCCCGGACGGAGGGCGGCACGGATTCACGCCGCGGCACCGGGAGCGCCTCGAAGCGGCGCTGCCCGGGATGGCCGCGCGCCTCGCGCCGCACCTCGGCGAGGGACGCGTACTCGTCCTCGGCAACGAGGAGTTGATGTACGCGCCGCTGCGCCTCGCCACCGAGCTGGAGGCGGCGGGCGCCGACGTCGCGTACTCCACCACGACGCGCTCGCCCGTCCTCGCCGTCGACGACCCCGGCTACGCGATCCGCAGCCGCCTCGTCTTCCCGGCGCACGACGCTCCGGCGGACGGGTCGGGGGAGCGGTTCGCGTACAACGTCGCGGGGGGCGGCTTCGACACGGTCGTCGTCGTGCTCGACTCGGTGGGCGACACGGCCGAACTCGAAGGGCCCGGCGGGCTGTTGGAGCGGGTCGCCGAGCACGCTTCGCGGGTGGTCGTGGCCGTGGTGCCCTCGTACGTTCCTCAGGAAAGGTCCCCCATGCCGTTGCCCGAGCCGCTGCGCGGCCCCGCGTTCTCCTCGTACGCGCCGGACGAGGTGGGGTGGCTGCTCCAGGATCTCTCGGACGTGCAGCTGGAGGCGCCCACCGAGGAGCGCGAGGAGGCCATTCAGGGCGGCGGCGCGCACTACGCGGAGTCGCTGCCGGTCGAGTACCAGCCCAGCGCCCAGTACCAGGAGCTGTTCCACGCGGCTCTTGAGGCGTCGGCAGGACGAATAGCCCACGCGGTGGGCGTCGTCACCGAGACGGTGCTCGCCGAGCGCTCGCCGCGCCCGGTCCTGGTGTCGCTCGCGCGCGCCGGGACGCCGGTGGGCGTGCTGATGCGGCGCTGGGCGCAGCGGCGGCACGGCCTGGAGCTGCCGCACTACGCGGTGTCCATCGTGCGCGGCCGGGGCATCGACGCGAACGCGCTGCGCTGGCTCGCCGCGCACCACGATCCGGCGGACGTGGTGTTCGTGGACGGGTGGACCGGCAAGGGCGCCATCACGCGGGAACTCGCGGCGGCCGTCCGGGAGTTCGAGGAGTCGGGTGGTCCGCGCGGCTTCGATCCGGAGATCGCCGTGCTCGCCGATCCGGGTTCGTGCGTGCGCACGTACGGGACGCGGGAGGACTTTCTCATCCCCTCGGCGTGCCTCAACTCCACGGTGTCCGGGCTGATTTCGCGGACCGTGCTGCGGTCCGACCTGGTCGGGCCGGACGACTTCCACGGCGCGAAGTTCTACTTCGAGCTGGCCGGTTCGGATGTCTCCGGGCGGTTCCTCGACGCGGTGGAGGAGCAGTTCGCGGAGGTCGCCGAGGCGGTCGACGCCGAGGTCAAGGAGTTGCAGGGGGCCGACCGGGCGCCCACGTGGGAGGGCTGGGCGGCCGTCGAGCGGATCAGCGAGGAGTACGGGATCCACGACGTGAACCTGGTGAAGCCCGGGGTCGGCGAGACGACGCGGGTGCTGCTGCGGCGGGTGCCGTGGAAGATCCTGGCGCGGGCCGATGCCGGGGCGGACCTCGACCATGTGCGGTTGCTGGCCGAGCAGCGGGGGGTGCCGGTCGAGGTGGTGGCCGAACTGCCGTACAGCTGCGTGGGGTTGATCCACCCGAAGTTCACGCGCGGGGCGACGGGGACGGACGGCAGGGCGGTGGCGGCCAAGTGACCACCACGACCGTCGTCGCGAGCGATCTCGACCGTACGCTCATCTACTCCGCCGGCGCGCTCGGCCTGACCGTGCCGGACGCGGAGGCGCCGCGGCTGCTCTGCGTCGAGGTGTACGAGGGCAGACCCCTGTCGTACGTCACCGAGGACGCGGCCGAGCTCCTGGTCGAGCTGGGGCGGCGTGCGGTGTTCGTGCCGACGACCACGCGGACGCGGGAGCAGTACGGGCGGGTGCGGTTGCCGGGGGCGGCGCCGACGTATGCGATCTGTGCGAACGGGGGGCACCTCCTGGTCGACGGGGTGTCGGATCCGGAGTGGCGGCGCGCGGTGGGGGAGCGGCTGGACTCGGAGTGCGCGCCGCTCGGCGAGGTGCGGGAGCGGATGGTCGGTGCGGCGGATCCGGCGTGGCTGCTGAAGGAGCGGGTCGCGGAGGACCTGTTCGCGTATCTGGTCGTCGACCGGGCGGCGCTGCCGGAGGGGTGGGTCAAGGAGCTCGGGGAGTGGGCCGACGGGGTCGGCTGGGGTGTGTCGTTGCAGGGGCGGAAGGTGTACGCCGTGCCGAAGCCGTTGACCAAGGGGGCGGCGGTTTCGGAGGTCGCGCGGAGGGTCGGGGCCGGGGTGACGCTGGGGGCGGGGGACTCGTTGCTGGACGCGGATCTGCTCCGCGTGGTGGACCGGGGGTGGCGGCCGGGGCACGGGGAGCTGGCGGATGTCGGGTGGGTGTCGCCCGGGGTGACGGTGTTGGCTGAACGTGGGGTCATGGCGGGGGAGGCGGTGTTGCGGGGGTTCCTCGGCTCGCTGTGAGCCCGCCGCGGTGCCGGTTCCCGGGGCCTGGTCGTGGCCGGGGCCGTCGTCCCTGTTTCGTGGCACCGTGCTTTCACCGTGCCGTGGCAGGGGCCGCCTTCCTTGTTGCGCGGCACCGGGGCGCCGCCTTGCCCACCCTGCCGCCCAAGGCAGCAGATTGCCCAAGGCGGTGGGGGCCGACCGTCATGGGCGGGTAGCCGTGGTGGCGGCGGGTTGCCCGAGGCGGTGGGGGCGGGGTTGGCCGTGACGGGTGGGGTGCCGTGGCGGTGGCAGGTCGCCGGTTGTGGGTGCGGTACCCCCGTGAGGCCGACGCCCCCGGAGGGGGCGGGTGGGCATATCAAGCCCCTGCGGCGATTGAGCAGCGGGGGACGGGGCGGAGCCCCTAGGGCTTGTCGTTTGGATCAGGCCGGGCTCGCGGGGCCTGGTGCGCACGCTCGCGGCGTTGCCGAAAAGCCCGAGTAGCTCCGCTACTAGGTCTTTCCGGCGCCTTGCGATCGCACGCACCAGACGCCGCGGCGCCGCCCTCCGGGCGACGACGGGAGATTGAAGACAGGCCCTAGGTCGTGTCCGCAAAGTCATGGCAGCCAGAGTCGTAGGCAGGCGATGGTGACCATGGCTTTGTAGTGGAGGGCGCGTTTGTCGTAGCGGGTG
>NZ_JBITCS010000014.1:0-140925 GCF_044453445.1 Streptomyces sp. NPDC051684
TTGATAGGCCGGATCTGGAAGCACCGCAAGGTGTGGAGGTGACCGGTACTAATAGGCCGAGGGCTTGTCCTCAGTTGCTCGCGTCCACTGTGTTGGTTCTGAAACCACGAACAACCGTCGAAGCCGATTGGCTACGGCTCCGGTTGACAGTTTCATAGTGTTTCGGTGGTCATAGCGTGAGGGAAACGCCCGGTTACATTCCGAACCCGGAAGCTAAGCCTCACAGCGCCGATGGTACTGCAGGGGGGACCCTGTGGGAGAGTAGGACGCCGCCGAACTAATTTTAAGAAAAGCCCCGTGCCATTGGCACGGGGCTTTTCTGCGTTTCAAGGGTGATGCCCGGTTCCGGTCAAAGGCGGCCGGCGGACTTCAGGGACAGGTAGGCGTCCGCGAGGGCCGGCGCCAATTCGGAGGGGGTCGCGTCCACGACGGTGACGCCGTGGCGGGTGAGTTGTTCGGCTGCGCGCAGGCGCTCGGCCTTGGCCTGGGCCGCTGATGCGGCGTCGTAGATGGCTTCTGTGGTGCCCCGGGCCGAGGCCATCGATTCGATTTTCGGATCGGCCACCGATGCCACGACGACGGTGTGTCGCTTGGTGAGGCGTGAGAGTACGGGGAGCAGGCCCTCTTCAATGGGGGCGGCGTCCAGGGACGTAAGAAGGACGATGAGGGAACGGCGGTGCGCGGTGTGCAGGGCTGTTGCCGTGAGGCCGCGGGCGTTCGTTTCGATGAGTTCGGGTTCCAGTGGGGCCATGGCGTTGACCAGGGCCGGGAGGACGTCGCCTGCGGTGCGGCCCTGGACGAGGGCGCGGGTTCGGCGGTCGTAGGCCAGCAGGTCCACGCGGTCGCCGGCTCGGGATGCCAGTGCGCCCAGGAGGAGTGCGGCGTCCATGGAGGCGTCGAGGCGCGGGGCGTCGCCGACGCGGCCGGCGGAGGTGCGGCCGGTGTCGAGGACCAAGAGGATGTGGCGGTCGCGTTCCGGGCGCCAGGTGCGGACGGCCACCGAGGAGTGGCGGGCCGTTGCGCGCCAGTCGATGGAGCGGGTGTCGTCGCCGGGAACGTACTCGCGGAGGCTGTCGAACTCTGTGCCCTCGCCGCGGGTCAACACGCTGGTGCGGCCGTCGAGTTCGCGGAGGCGGGCCAGCTTGGAGGGGAGGTGCTTGCGGCTGTGGAAGGGCGGCAGGACACGGACCGTCCAGGGGACCCTGTGGGTGCCTTGACGCGTGAAGAGGCCGAGGGGGCCGAAGGAGCTGACCGTGACGCGGTCCGCCGTGCGGTCGCCGCGGCGGGTGGGCTGAAGGCGTGTGGTGATGCGGCGGCGTTCGCCCGCGGGGATGTTCACGCGGTGGCGGGACGAGTCGTACTCCATGCCGGGCTGCCAGCTGCTCGGGGGCCAGGCGTCACGGATTCGCCCGCGCAGGGGGCGGCGCGAGGGATTGGTGATCGTGAGCGTGACGTCGGCCGGGTCTCCGAGGCGTACGGAGGTGTCGCCGGAGCGGGTCAGGCGCAGACGGCGTACGGGGGCGGCCAGGGCGAAGTCGCAGGCGCAGGCCAGGGCCAGGGGGGTGTTGACGGCCAGGATGCCGGTCCAGCTGGGCTCCCAGATGCCTACGGGGAGGGAGCCCAGGGCCGCGAGAAGGGCCGTACGTCCGGTCAAAGCCATTGTCGTGTCGTCCTCCGTTGTGCGTCGGGTTAGCGGGGGACGGGGACGTGGGTCAGGATCGCGTTGATGACCGAGTCCGCGGTCACACCCTCCATCTCGGCCTCCGGGCGCAGTTGGATGCGGTGGCGGAGGGTGGGCAGGGCCAGGGCTTTGACGTCGTCGGGGGTGACGTAGTCGCGGCCGGTCAGCCAGGCCCAGGCGCGGGCCGTGGCGAGGAGGGCCGTGGCGCCTCGCGGTGAGACGCCGAGGGTGAGGGACGGAGACTCGCGGGTGGCGCGGCAGATGTCGACCACGTAGGCGGTGATCTCGGGGGAGATCGTTGTTTTGGCGACCGCTGTGCGGGCCGTTTCGAGGTCGGCTGCCGTGGCCACCGGGTGGATGCCCGCCGCTTGCAGGTCGCGGGGGTTGAAGCCGGAGGCGTGCCGGGTCAGGACGTCGATCTCGTCCTGGCGGGTGGGCAGCGGGACGTTCAACTTGAGCAGGAAGCGGTCCAGTTGGGCCTCGGGGAGAGGGTAAGTGCCCTCGTACTCGACCGGGTTCTGGGTAGCGACCACCATGAACGGGTCGGGGAGTTGGCGGGGCGTGCCGTCGACCGTCACCTGGCGCTCCTCCATCGCTTCGAGGAGGGAGGACTGGGTCTTGGGCGGCGTGCGGTTGATCTCGTCGGCGAGGACGAGGTTGGTGAAGACCGGGCCCGGCTGGAAGGAGAAGCGGGCGGTGTTCGTGTCGTAAACGAGTGAGCCTGTGACGTCGCTGGGCATCAGGTCGGGCGTGAACTGGACGCGTTTCGTGTCGAGTTCGAGGGACGAGGCGAGGGCGCGTACGAGGAGGGTCTTGGCGACGCCGGGCACGCCTTCGAGCAGGACGTGGCCGCGGCAGAGCAGGGCGACGACCAGGCCCGTGACGGTGGAGTCCTGGCCGACCACGGCCTTGGCGATCTCCGTGCGCAGGGCCTCCAAGGACGCCCTTGAGCTGCGGGGATCCGTCGTGGACCCGGCGTTGTCAGTGGTCGGGTCCATCATGGATTCCGTACCTCACTTTCGAGGGCGTCGAGGTGGTCGGCGAGCGCGATGAGTGCTGCGTCGGTCGCGGGTGGCGGGCCGAAGAGGAGGGCGTGCGGGTCCCGGGCGGGCGTGGGGAGTTGGCGTGCCAGGGCCGGGAGGAAGGTCTCGGGCGAGTGGGCCTGGGAGACGGGGACGCCGATGAGGGGGGCCAGGCGGGTGCGGGTGGAGATACGCAGGGCTGTGGCGGCGCGGTCGCGGGCGTTCGCCTTGCGGTAGAGGCGGGCGCGGCCTTCGACGGTTTCCGAGGCGCGGATCGCGACGGGCAGGCGCTCCTGCACCAGGGGGCCGAGGCGGCGTGCGCGCCACAGCGCGGCCAGTGCTGCCGCGATGAAGAGCTGAAGGGTGCCCCAGAGCCAGCCCTTGGGGATCAGGTCGACGAAGCTGCGGTCGTTCTGTGCGCCGTCGGCCGCCGAGTCGTCGGAGGGGGAGGGGAGGTACCAGGTCACATGAGGGCGCGAACCGAGGAGTTGAAGGGCGAGCGAGGCGTTGCCCTGTTCGTCGAGGCGGTCGTTGAGAAGGACGTCGGGGGCGCCGAGGACGATCGTGTCGCCTTCGCCTGTAGGGGATGGCAGGCGCAGGAGCGTGGGCGAGCCGTGGCTCGGGTAGCAGGAGTCGGCGCCGGTGAGGGTCGTGCCGTAACGGTGGCCGCCGCCGGTGTTCGCGGGGCCGGCGCGGCGGGCCTCGGGGAGCGCGCAGCCGGGTGCGAGGGGCTTGTCGGCGGCGGGCTCGGGGTCGGCGGTGACGCCCGGGGTCAGTGTTTCGACCGCGGCGGCGCCGGGGGCGACGAGGACCGTGCGGCCGCCGGAGTCGACGGTCGCGTCCTGGAGCCGGGACTGCTGGCGGGCCGTGAGCCGGTCGGGCGCGGCGACCAGGATGGTCGTGTCGGGGCCCACCGCTGCGCGGGCCTCGGCGGTGGTGGTGACCACGCGCGTGTCGACGCCGCGGTCGGCGAGGAGTTCGGCGACGGCGCGGCTGCCGCGTTCGTCGGCGGAGCGGGGGTCGAGGGTGCCGTGCTGGTCGCCGGAGCGGACCACCGCGATGGCCGTGCCGGCGATCAGGAGGAAGGTCAGGGCCAGGGCGATGCCGCGGGTGCGGGTCCAGATTTGGCGGGCGGTGGGGGTGATGGAGGTGGTGCCGTCGGAGGCGGGGGGCTTTGGTGTGCGTGGGCCGTCCTCAGGCCTCGGGGCTCCGCCCCGGACCCCGCTGCTCAATCGCCGCAGGGGCTTGATTTGCCCGGTCGGTTCGGTCACCGGGGGGCTCCCGCGGTGGGGGGCAGGGTGGGGGTGGTGCGGTCCGCCTCGGTGTCCAGGGTGGACAGGCGCTCGTACGTCTCCGGGGTCGCGGTGCGGCCGCCGTACGCGATGTCGTCGAAGTCGCGGGCTGCCGCGCGGAGGCGGTCCGCGTGCTGGGGCAGCGGGCGGGCCGCTTCGGCGGCGGCCTCGTCGGCCGTGCGGCCGGGGCGAGGGTCGAGGAGGGCGCGTTCCTCCAGGGAGCGGACCAGGGCGCGCATCCGTTCCTGGACGGCCTGGTTCCAGTGGCCCTGGGCGGCGTGCGCCGCGGCGGCCGCGCGGTGTTCGGCGGCGCTGCGCGGGCGGTCGTCGAAGAGCGGAGGTGCGGAGCCGGGGGAGCGGCACGGAGTGCCGAGGCGCCACCACAGGGCGGCCGCGACGGCGACGACGGCCAGCAGGATCACGAGCAGGCCGACGGTGCCTCCGGGGGCGGCGCCGGATGCGGCGGAGAAGAGTTCGTCGATCCAGTCCCAGAACTTGTTCAGGGCGCGCATGAACCAGTTCGGGTCGTCCTGGTGGTACGCGGGCTTGGACAGCTCGCGTTTCGCCGCTTCGCGCGCGGGGTCGCGCGGGATCCTCACCGGCGGCTCGTCGCCGCCGGTGAGGACCGACGAGATCGTCGTGCGGAGCACTCCCCCAAGTGCGCTCACCCCATCAACTCCCCGGAGTGGCGCCGGAGGCGGACCCGTAGTCGTGCAGGCCCGCGGCGCGGGCGAGTTCGAGGTCGAGGGCCTCGCGGCGGATGCGCTGGTCGATGTAGAGGAGCACGGCGACGCCGGCCGTGATCGGGAAGGTGATGGTGGAGCCGACGACCGAGCCGATGCCGGTGATGATGAGGAAGGCCCAGCCGAAGTTCCCGCCGCCGTCCATGAGGCCGGAGAAGCCGTCTCCGCTGACCGTGCCGGCGATGGCGGTGAACGGGAAGAGGATGATCTCCGAGACGATCGCGGCGATCAGGGACGCCAGGATCGTGATGCCGAAGACCCGCCACCAGGAGCCGCGGACGAGCTTGGTGGAGCGGCCCATGGCCTTGCGGACCGTCTGCTTCTCCAGCATCAGCGCGGGCGAGGCCAGCGACAGGCGGACCATCAGCCAGATCGTCACGACGAGACCGGCGAGGCCGCCGACGACCCCGAGCGCGATGCCGCCCTCGGAGGAGCCGAGCGCGGCGACCAGGATGCCGGGCGCCACGCTCACGAGCATGATGGCCGCGGCGATCAGCGGGAGCAGCAGCGTCAGGCCGAGCAGCCTGAGGATCTGCGGCCGGGCGTCGCGCCAGGCCTCTCCTATGGTGACGGGCCGGCCGAGCACGGCGCGGCTGGTGACCGTCGTCAGCAGGGCCGTCGCGACGATCGTGCCGAGCAGCGTGACGACGGTGACGAGCGCGGAGCCGACCAGGAGCGAGCCCAGGGCGCTGAAGATCTCGCGCGGGGTGGCGTCGGGGTTGTCGAGGGCGCTGGTGGTCGCCGCGTCGTTGAGGACGAAGCCCTGGAGGAGGACCGCCAGGAGCTGGGTGACCACGGCGACCGTCAGCGAGATGCCGAGGACGGTGCGCCAGTAGGTCCGCATCGTCGACACCGCGCCGTCGAGGATCTCGCCGACGCCGAGCGGGCGCAGCGGGATGACGCCGGGCTTGGCCGCCGGGGGCTTGCCCTGCCAGCCGCCGCCCCAGCCGGGGTAGCCGCCGGGGCCGGGGCCGCCCGGTCCCTGGCCGTAGCCACCGCCGCCCTGGCCTCCCTGGCCGCCCCAGGCCTGACCGCCCCAGCCCTGGCCGGGAGCCGGCGGGGGCAGGGGAGGGGTCTGGGCGGAGCCGGAGGGGGCGGACCACTGAGCGGGCGGTGGCTGCTCCTTGGACCACTTCGGGCCCTGGCCCGCGGCGTCCTGCGGGGGCGCGTCCTGCGGACCGCTGCCCTGTGCGTCGCCGTTCTGCTCGGGGCCGTCCTTACGGTTGCCGTCCGGGCCGTCGGAGGGGGCAGATCCGGGCGATGCCCAGCCCGGAGTGTCGTTCATCGTCGCTCCTTCAAAGTGCCCGTCCGCGGTCGCGGCAGCAGGTTGGCTGCCATCGTGCCATGGGGTGGGGCCCGGATGACCTGGCCCCGGGAGGGCTGCATGCCTTCAATTGTCGGGTCGGTACGGGGCAGACTGGGCGGATGGCTGATCAGTACGCGCAATCCGGCGAGGACATACGGCCCATCGGCGGCACACAGCCCGAGGCCGTCGACATCCCGGCGATCCGGTGGGAGGAGCCGGCTGAGGGGCCCGTTCTGGTGCTGCTCGACCAGACGCGGCTGCCCGCGGAAGAGGTCGAGCTGGTGTGCACGGATCCGCAGGCCCTCGTGCAGGCGATCCGTTCCCTGGCCGTGCGCGGTGCGCCGCTGCTCGGGATCGCGGGGGCGTACGGGGTGGCGCTCGCGGCCGCCCGCGGTTTCGACGTCGAGGAGGCGGCGGGGGCGCTGGCCGACGCGCGGCCCACCGCGGTCAATCTGGCGTCCGGGGTGCGCAGGGCACAGGAGGCGTACCTGACCGCGCTCGGGAGCGCGGCGGGTGACGGGGAGCAGGCGCGGGAGCGGGCCGCCGCGGCGGTGCTCGCCTCGGCGCGGGCACTGCACGCGGAGGACGCCGAGGCCAGCACCAGGATGGCCGGGCACGGTCTGCGGCTCCTGGACGAGCTGATGCCCGGCGGCAACCACCGCATCCTGACGCACTGCAACACCGGGGCGCTGGTCTCCGGCGGCGAGGGCACGGCCTTCGCGGTCGCGCTTGCCGCGCATCGGGCGGGGCGGCTGCGCCGGCTGTGGGTGGACGAGACGCGTCCGCTGCTGCAGGGCGCCCGGCTGACCGCCTACGAGGCCGCGCGCAACGGGATGGCGTACACGCTGCTCACGGACAGTGCGGCGGGGTCGCTGTTCGCCGCGGGTGAGGTGGATGCCGTGCTGATCGGTGCGGACCGGATCGCGGCCGACGGTTCGGTGGCCAACAAGGTGGGGAGCTATCCGCTCGCGGTGCTGGCGCGGTATCACCATGTGCCGTTCATCGTGGTCGCGCCGGTGACGACGATCGACCCGGAGACCGCGGACGGGGCTTCCATCGAGGTGGAGCAGCGGGCCGGGCACGAGGTGACGGAGGTCACGGCGCCGCGGGCGCCGCTGGCCGGAGTGGAGGCAGGTGGCGGGATTCCGGTGGCACCACTGGGGACGCAGGCGTACAACCCCGCGTTCGATGTGACGCCTCCGGACTTGGTGACGGCGATCGTCACGGAGTGGGGCGTTGTGTCGCCTGTGACACATGATGGCTTGGGTGAACTGTGTGCCAGTTCACTCCAGGCAACGATGAGCTAATGGGATGATGTGGTCCATGAAGGGACGAGTCCTTGTCGTCGACGACGACACCGCACTGGCCGAGATGCTCGGCATTGTGCTGCGTGGTGAAGGTTTTGAGCCGTCGTTCGTGGCTGACGGCGACAAGGCGCTGGCCGCTTTCCGTGAGACCAAGCCCGATCTGGTGCTGCTCGATCTGATGCTGCCGGGCCGGGACGGTATCGAGGTGTGCCGCCTGATCAGGGCGGAGTCCGGGGTGCCGATCGTGATGCTCACGGCGAAGAGCGACACGGTGGATGTGGTGGTGGGTCTCGAGTCCGGGGCCGACGACTACATCGTGAAGCCGTTCAAGCCGAAGGAGCTGGTCGCCCGGATCCGGGCGCGGCTGCGGAGGTCGGAGGAGCCCGCGCCGGAGCAGCTCGCCATCGGTGACCTGGTCATCGATGTGGCTGGGCACTCGGTGAAGCGGGAGGGCCAGCCGATCGCGCTGACGCCGCTGGAGTTCGATCTGCTGGTCGCGCTCGCGCGCAAGCCCTGGCAGGTGTTCACGCGTGAGGTGCTCCTCGAGCAGGTGTGGGGCTACCGGCACGCGGCGGACACGCGCCTGGTCAATGTGCACGTCCAGCGGCTGCGCTCCAAGGTCGAGAAGGACCCGGAGCGGCCGGAGATCGTGGTGACCGTCCGAGGCGTCGGTTACAAGGCAGGACCGAGCTGACGTGTCCCGAAACAGTGCCGCTTCGGCGCCCGGGGCCCCGGGGTCCCGCCCGGAGCGGCCTGTGGGACCCGCGGCAGGGCCTGCCGCCGCCCGTGGCTCACGGCTGCGCCGGGCCGTCGACCGGGGCCTGCTGCTCCAGGGCGGGATGCAGGGCAGCCCCGTGCTGCGCCTGTTCGCGCGCTGGGTGCGGCGTCCGCTGCTGCCCGCGATGCGGCTGTGGCGGCGGAACATCCAGCTCAAGGTCGTCGTCACGACGCTGCTGATGTCGCTCGGTGTCGTGCTGCTGCTCGGCGTCGTCGTCATCGGCTCGGTGCGCAACGGACTCCTTGACGCCAAGGTGAAGGCCTCGCAGAGCCAGGCCGAGGGCGGTTTCCGCGCGGCCAAGGACAAGGCGGACTCCGCGGCGGCGGGGGTGCGGGACGGCGCGTCCGGCGACAGCCGTACGACGCTGACGCCCAACAACTGGATGAGCGAACTCGTCACGCAGCTCGCCAGTGGCGGCAAGGGCGCGTTCGACGTGGTGATCCTGGGGTCGAGCGACACCGACAGCGGCAACGGGCTGGCGCCGCGCGGCTCCGGCCTGGTGGACCCGACCCGCAGCGTGCCCAACGACCTGCGTGGGCAGGTCGACCGGATCGCCGGCGCCTCGCAGCAGTACACGAAGATCGTCTACGACGGTGGCGAGGACCCGCAGCCGGGCCTCGTCGTCGGCAAGCGGCTCAACGACCCGCAGGGGCACGCCTACCAGCTCTATTACCTCTTCCCGCTGACGCAGGAGGAGAAGTCCCTCGGCCTGGTCAAGGGGACGCTCGCCACGGCGGGGCTCTTCGTGGTGGTGCTGCTGGGGGCCATCGCCTGGCTCGTCGTGCGGCAGGTCGTCACGCCGGTGCGGATGGCGGCAGGGGTCGCCGAGCGGCTCTCCGCGGGCCGCCTCCAGGAACGGATGAAGGTCACCGGTGAGGACGACATCGCGCGCCTGGGCGAGGCCTTCAACAAGATGGCGCAGAACCTCTATCTGAAGATCCAGCAGCTCGAGGACCTGTCGCGGATGCAGCGGCGGTTCGTCTCGGACGTGAGCCATGAGCTGCGTACGCCGCTGACGACGGTACGGATGGCCGCCGATGTCATCCATGAGGCGCGCGTCGACTTCGATCCGGTGACGGCGCGGTCCGCCGAACTGCTGGCCGACCAGCTGGACCGGTTCGAGTCGCTGCTGGCCGATCTGCTGGAGATCAGCCGGTTCGACGCCGGGGCCGCGGCCCTGGAGGCCGAGCCGATAGACCTGCGCGAGGTCGTACGACGTGTGGTGGGCGGCGCCGAGCCGCTCGCGGAGCGCAAGGGCACGCACATCCTGGTCGTCGGCGACGACCAGCCGGTGGTCGCCGAGGCGGACGCGCGGCGTGTGGAGCGCGTGCTGCGCAATCTGGTGGTGAACGCCGTGGAGCACGGCGACGGCCGGGACGTCGTGGTGCGGCTCGCGGCCGCGGGCGGCGCGGTCGCCGTCGCGGTGCGCGACTACGGAGTGGGGCTCAAGCCCGGCGAGGCGACCCGCGTGTTCAGCCGCTTCTGGCGGGCCGACCCGGCACGCGCGCGTACCACGGGGGGAACGGGGCTCGGCCTGTCGATCGCCCTGGAGGACGCGCGGCTGCACGGAGGCTGGCTGCAGGCGTGGGGCGAGCCGGGCGGCGGTTCGCAGTTCCGGCTGACGCTGCCGAGGACCGTGGACGAGGCGCTGCGCGGTTCACCCATACCGCTGGAGCCGGAGGACTCGCGGCGCAACCGGGGGCTCGCTGACGCCGGGCTGCCGGGTGCCGACGGCAAGAAGCTCGCCACGGTGCCGGCCCAGGCGCCGCCCGTGGCGGCCCAGACGCCGATCGCCCCGCGCCACGCGCAGGCGGCGGTGTCCGCGGACCCCACGGCGCTGCCCGGCAGCGGCGCGCGCGTGGTGGCACGTGGCGAGGTGGCGAGCGGGCCCCGGCAGGCTGAGGACGCCGCGGAGCGCGGCGACCGGGAGGACCACGGGCAGCGGGACGAGCGGCCGGACTCCGCGGGCGAGACGGACGACGTGCCGGCGGAGCCCGCGCAGGCGCGTTCGGGACGGACGGCGGCGACGTCGCGTGGTGAGGGGAGCGACGGCAGTCGTGGATGAGCAGCGGGTGCCGCGGCAGCGGCGCGGGATACGGAGCGGAGTGCTGGCCGGATGCGGCGCGCTCGTGCTCGCGGGATGCGCGTCGATGCCGGACAACGGGGGCCTCGAATCGGTCGAGGCCTCGCAGCGGCCGGACTCGCAGGTGCGCGTCTTCGCCCTGCCGCCGAAGGACGACGTCGGGCCCTCCGCCATCGTCGACGGCTTCATCGAGGCGCTGACCAGCGACGACCCCTCGTACAGGATGGCGCGCAAGTACCTGACGCCGAAGGCCGCGAAGACCTGGTCGCCCGAGCAGCGGACCGTCGTGCTCGACGAGGGGCCCAGCAGGAGTCAGACGGACCGGCCGAACTCGGGGAACGAGGGCCGCTCCTACCAGCTGACAGGTCATCAGATCGCCACGGTCGACCAGCGGGAGGCCTATCAGCCGGGCGACACGTCGTACCAGGGGAATCTGCACCTGACGCAGGTGAACACGGCCAAGGGCAAGCAGTGGCGGATCGACTCCCTGCCGAAGGGGGTCGTGCTCGGCGAGTCCGACTTCCAGCGGATCTACAGCTCCGTCAACAAGTACTACTACGCGGTGGATTCGACGTCGGGCGGTGAGGCCGGGCAGCGGCGGCTGGTCGCGGACCCCGTCTTCGTACGGCAGTGGACCGACCCGTTGACGGAGACCGTCAAGGAGCTGCTGGAGGGGCCGACGCGCTGGCTGAATCCGGTGGTGCGGACGGCGTTTCCCTCGCACGCGGCGCTGAAGAAGGGCACCGACTCGCTGGCGCCGGACGACGCGAACAAGCTGACCGTGCCGCTGAACGAGGCGGGCAGCAGGGCGGGTCAGGCCAAGTGCAAGGAGATGGCGGCCCAACTGCTGTTCTCGCTGCGGGACCTGTCGTCGTCGAGCGTGAACGAGGTGGAACTGAAGCGTTCCGACGGCCGGTTCATGTGCGCGATGACCGAGGACGGGGCCGACGCCCTCGCGGCGCCGCGCTCCACGGGGCGCGTCCCGGACCAGTACTTCCTCGACGCCAAGGGCCGCCTGGTGCGGATGCCGGGCAAGAGCAGGTCCGACACGAACCCCGAGCGGGTTCCGGGGCCGCTGGGCGAGGGCGAGCAGGTGTTGCGTTCTGTGGCCGTCTCGCGCGACCAGGAGCGCGCTGCGGGGGTCTCGAACGACGGGCGCTCGCTGTACGTGGCGTCGATGATCTCCGGCGCCTCGCTGGGGGACCCGGTCGCGCGCAGCCACGCGAAGGCGGAGAAGAACGGCTTCACGACGCCCAGTTGGGACGGGAACGGCGACCTGTGGGTGGCCGACCGCGACCCGAAGCACCGGCGGCTGCTGATGTTCGGGCAGGGGCAGGCGGACAAGGTCCAGAAGGTCCGGGTCGAGGGGCTCGACGACGACGCCACCATCCAGACGGTGAAGGCGTCCGCCGACGGAGCGCGCATCGGGCTGCTGGTGGCGGAGAAGGACACCACGTCGCTGTGGATCGGGCGCGTCGAGCGGCACGCCGACGCGAACGGCGACACGGAGGTCTCGGTGACCGAACTGCGCCGCGCCGCGCCGCGGATGGAGGAGGTCACGGCCGTGTCGTGGGCGGGCGACAGCCGGCTCGTGGTCGTCGGCCGGGAGCCCGGTGGGCTGCAGCAGATGCAGTACGTGCTGAGTGATGGGTCGACGCCGACCGGGCAGGCGCTGCCGGGTCTGACGCGGGTCAGCGAGATCGCGGCGTCGGACAACGACGAGTTGCCGCTGCTCGCGCACTCCGACGACGGGATCGTGCGGTTGCCCTCCGGGGCGGCATGGCAGTCGGTGCTGAAGGACGGGACGGCTCCGGTCTATCCGGGGTAGACGGCGCGGCCCGGCGGCGCCGCGGCCTCGCGCCCCTGGGTGTCACCCGTACGAGCTCAACCGCTGGTCACAACCGTCGAGTTGTCCACAGGGCGTTGTCCACAGGGCTGGTGGGGCGGCCCGCGGATCGGCACAGTGGTGGGTATGCGGGGGTGGTGGCAGGACCTCTCCGATCTGGTGCTACCGGCCGAGTGCGCCGGTTGTGGCAGATCTCGTACGGCGCTGTGCGCGCGGTGCTCGGCGGTGTTGCGCGGCGCCGAGCCGCGCCGGGTGCGGCCGCGACCGGCTCCGTCGGGGCTGCCGGTCGTGTTCGGCGCCGTCCCGTACCGGAACGCGGTGCGGGCGGTGCTCCTCGCCCACAAGGAGCGCGGCGCGCTGGGCCTCGCCCGGCCGTTGGGCGAGGCGCTGGCCGGGGCGGTGCGGGCCGGACTCGTGGACGGCGGGGCCGGAGGTGGCGGAGCGGGCGGTCGGGCCCCTGGCGGCGTTGTGGGCCCCGTGACGCTCGTCCCTGTGCCCTCCGCGCCGCGCGCCGTGCGGGCGCGCGGGCACGATCCGACGCGGCGGATCGCGTACGCGGCGGCGGCCGAGCTGCGTCGTGCGGGTGTCGCGGCGCGGGTGCTCGCCGTGCTGCGCCAGCGGCGCGCGGTGGCCGATCAGTCGGGCCTGGACGCCCGGCAGCGGCTGGTCAATGTGACGGGCGCGTTGGAGGTGGTGGGCGGTGGCCGCGGGCTGCTCACCGGAAATGGCCGGATCGTGCTGGTCGACGACCTGATTACGACGGGCGCTTCCTTGGCGGAGGCGGCGCGCGCAATAGCGGCCGTGACCGGTTCCGGGAAGATCGAGAGGGAAGACAGGCCGGAGCGGGACCGCTCCGGGACAGGTCCCGGAAAGGGGAACGGGAGCGGTGAGATCACGTTCCGAGCGGCCGTCGTGGCCGCGTCTCCGGAATCCTTCGAAATAAACCGGAACTAGCGGGGAATCTGCATCGTTGCAGGTAGAGACAGGGTTCATTAGCTCGGTTGGAGGTACGTGTCAGTAGAGGGTGCCGACAACCGTCCAGGCGAGATATGTTCGGTTGTGAGGAACTCGGCAGGAAAGGCGGCCGCCACCCCTCACCATTGGATTGCCCTGTCAGGACATTGCACAGGCTTTTTTGCAATCACCCGGGATGGTGGGGTGTAGATCTTGTCCACGGGGGAGGAGGAGGTGGAAGTCACCGAGTCCGAGACTCCGGAAGTGGCCGGAGTCTGGTGCAAGAGGGAGATGCTCCGCCCAAGGAGCGGAGCTATCCGGGAACGGAGTTCTGCGTGGACATCGTCGTCAAGGGCCGCAAGACCGAGGTACCAGAGCGGTTCCGTAAGCACGTGGCCGAGAAGCTGAAGCTGGACAAGATCCAGAAGCTCGACGGCAAGGTGATCAGTCTCGATGTCGAGGTGTCCAAGGAGCCGAACCCCCGGCAGGCCGACCGGTGCGAGCGCGTGGAGATCACGCTGCGTACGCGCGGTCCGGTGATCAGGGCGGAGGCCGCCGCCAGCGACCCCTACGCGGCGCTGGACCTGGCCACGGACAAGCTCGACGCGCGTCTGCGCAAGCAGCACGACAAGCGGTCGTCGCGGCGCGGGAAGCGGATCTCGGCGGCGGAGGTCGCCGAGCACGTCCCGGACGCGGCCATGCTCAACGGGGACGGCACGATCGCCAAGGCCGAGGAGGCCGAGCCCGACGGCGTACCGACCACCAAGATGGGCTCGCTCGAGGTCAAGGGCGAGGGCCCGCTCGTCGTCCGTGAGAAGACCCACGTGGCGGCACCCATGACGCTCGACCAGGCGCTCTACGAGATGGAGCTGGTCGGGCACGACTTCTATCTGTTCGTCGACTCCGAGACCAAGGAACCCAGCGTCGTCTACCGGCGGCACGCCTACGACTACGGCGTCATCCACCTCAGCACCGACCCCATGGTCTCCCAGGTCAGGGGAGCCGACGGGGGCGACGCCATCGGCGGCTGACCACAACTGACACCCACTCATCGGGTGCCCCTGGGGTGCGTGTGCGCCCCCAGGGGCACCCTTGTGCGACCCCCTTGTGCACCGCACGGCCGTCGCGCCGAGGCCGCGGCATGAAATCATGGCCGTGCCGGGTCAACCGGCGTGCTGGTGCCTCGGGTTGGCGCGGCACAGGAAGACGGGCCGCGGCCTTCAGGGGGAGGAACGATGGCGGACAGCTTCGGAACCGTTCGGGGCGAGGACGCCGGTGCCGGTGAGGACGGCGTCGGCATGGGGCCGGATGCCGGATCCTCGCGCGAGGAGCCCATCCGGGTACTCGTGGTGGACGACCATGCCCTGTTCCGGCGCGGCCTGGAGATCGTCCTCAAGGCCGAGGAGGACATCGAGGTCGTCGGTGAGGCGGGCGACGGGGCGGAGGCCGTGGACAAGGCGGCCGATCTGCTGCCGGACATCGTCCTCATGGACGTACGGATGCCCAAGAGAGGCGGCATCGAGGCGTGTACCTCCATCAAGGAGGTGGCGCCCAGCGCCAAGATCATCATGCTGACCATCAGCGATGAGGAAGCCGATCTCTACGACGCGATCAAGGCGGGCGCGACGGGATATCTGCTGAAGGAGATCTCGACCGACGAGGTGGCCACGGCCATTCGCGCCGTGGCCGACGGGCAGTCGCAGATCAGCCCGTCCATGGCGTCGAAGCTGCTCACCGAGTTCAAGTCGATGATCCAGCGCACGGACGAGCGCCGGCTCGTGCCCGCGCCCCGGCTGACCGACCGGGAGCTCGAGGTGCTCAAGCTGGTGGCCACGGGCATGAACAACCGGGACATCGCCAAGGAGTTGTTCATCTCCGAGAACACCGTGAAGAACCATGTGCGCAACATCCTGGAGAAGTTGCAGCTGCACTCCAGGATGGAGGCCGTGGTGTACGCGATGCGGGAGAAGATCCTGGAGATCCGGTAGGGCTCGGCCGGCTGGGGCCTGGTCCGCTGCCGGACCGGCTGGGGCCTGGTCCGCTGCCGGACCGGCTGGGGGCTGGTCTGCTTCGGCCTGGGTGGGTCTCTCCCGGGCAGGGTCGTTAGAGCAGGGCTTCGGTCAGGGACTTCTTCAGGGGCGCCGACTCCATGTGCTCCACTCGTACGCTGTTGCAGCCGACCCAGCTCGCCGCTTCGTGGAGCGCCTCGGCCACCGCCGGTACGGCCTTGGGGCCGTCCAGGGAGACCTGCTTGGCGACCAGCGTGCTGCCCGCGCGCGCGGGGTCGACGCGGCCCACCAGGCGGCCGCCGGCCAGCACTGGCATCGCGAAGTAGCCGTGGATCCGCTTCGGTTTGGGGACGTATGCCTCCAGGCGGTGCGTGAAGCCGAAGATCCGCTCCGTACGGGCGCGCTCCCAGATCAGGGAGTCGAACGGGGACAGGAGCGTGATGCGGTGGCGGCCGCGGGGCGTTGATTCCAGGGCCGCGGGGTCGGCCCAGGCCGGCTTGCCGCCCCAGCCCTCCACCGTGACCGGGACGAGGCCGGTGTCCTCGATCACCGCGTCGAACTGCTCGCTCTTCAGGCGGTGGTAGTCCGCGATGTCCGCGCGCGTGCCGACGCCGAGGGCCTCGCCGGCCTGGCGGACCAGGCGGCGTACGCACTCGGTGTCGTCGAGGTCGTCGTGCAGGAGGGCCGACGGGATCGCGCGCTCCGCCAGGTCGTAGATCCGCTTCCAGCCGCGGCGCTCCACGCAGACCACCTCGCCGTACATCAGCGCGCGCTCGACGGCGATCTTCGACTCGGACCAGTCCCACCACTCGCCCTTGTTCTTCGCGCCGCCCAGTTCCGTGGCGGTCAGGGGGCCCTCCGCGCGGAGCTGCTTGATCACCTGCTCGTACGCGCCGTCGGGGAGGTGGTGGTGCCAGTGGGGGCGGGCGCGGTAGGCGCGGCGGCGGAAGGCGAAGTGCGGCCACTCCTCGATGGGCAGGACGCAGGCGGCGTGCGACCAGTATTCGAAGGCGTGGGGGGTGGGGGTCGGGGCGTTGCCCGGGGTCCAGTACGCCGATTCGACCTTGGTCCGGGGGACCGTGCCCAGGCGGGCGTAGGGGATCAGCTCGTGCGAGCGGGCGAGTACGGAGATCGTGTCGAGCTGGACCGCGCCGAGGTGGCGGAGGACGCCACGGACGCCGGCCTTGCGGTCGGGGGCGCCGAGGAAGCCCTGGGCGCGGAGGGCGATGCGGCGGGCTTCTGCGGCGGACAAGGTGGCGGTGGGACGCGGCGAGGTCGTCATGGCCGGAACGATAGAGGTCGGGTCTGACAACGGGGTCGGTGTGGTGCGGCTGCGGCGGGGCTGGGGCCCGTGGTCATGGGTGCGCGGCACCGGGGGCCGCCTTGCCCACCCTGCCGCCCTAGGCGGCAGATTGCCCAAGGCGGGGGCGGCCGACCGCTACGGGGGGGGGGAGTCGTGCGTGTGGTTGTGAGCCCAAGGCGGGGGCGGCGTTGTGCGACGCGGGTGGGAGCCGGGGTTGATGGCGGATTGCCCGAGGCGGGCGTGGCGGCGCCGCTTCGGGGCGTAGCCCCCGGAGGTGGCGGGAGGGTGGGAGATGGGCGGGGGACGCAGCGGGTGTGGGTGCGCGTGCGGCAGGGGCGCCGCTGGTGTTGGTGTGCGGGAGAGGGCTGAGCGGTCGGTTCCGGAGCGTGGGGGAAGTGGGGTGCTCAGTTGGGGGCCGGGAGGTAGGGGAGGGGTGTGGGGAGGTTCAGGTCTGGAGGGAGGAGGGAGGCCAGCCAGCAGTCGCGGAGGGTGCCTCTGTTGGGCATGGCGGCGCGGAGGGTGGCCTCCAGGGTGAAGCCCGCGCGTTCGGCCACCGTGAGGGAGCCCACGTTGCCGACCTCCGCGCGCCACTCCAGGCGCGTACAGGAGAGGTCGGTGAAGGCCCAGCGGGCCACGCCGAGGACGGCCTCCGTCATGTAGCCGCGGCCGCGGAACCGTTTTGCCGTCCAGAAGCCGACTTCCCAGCCACCCGCGCGCGGGTGGTGCAGGGCGACCGCGCCCACCACCGGGCCGGCGGTCTCCGTCCGGATCGCGAACGTGTACTCGGTGTCACCGCGCCAGCCGTCAACCACGACACGGTTGATGAAGTACTCGGCGTCCACGCGCGCGTACGGCGAGGGGATCGTGGTCCAGCGCTGGATCTCGGGATCCTGGACCGCGGCGTACACCTCGTCGATGTCGGCGGGCACGAACGTGCGCAGCTGCAGGCGGTCGGTGGTCAGCGTCACGGGGTCCATCGCCCGATTCTGCTCGGCACGCGGCAGGGGCGCCATGACTTTTCATGGCCAGTACCGGCACCTTCGCGGCGGCCCGCGCGTTGGACCTGATGGCAGACCTCCCGGCACGGTGGGGTCCTCGCATACGATGGCCGTTGCTCTAGTAGTCCTTGGTAGTACCCAGTAATACCTAGAAGTTTTCAGAGAAAACCGACCGTGCCAGGCCCGACCGGCAAGGAGACCAACCCCCGTGTCCGTCCTCCAGAAGATCATGCGTGCAGGCGAAGGCAAGATCCTGCGCAAGCTGCACCGCATCGCGGACCAGGTCAACTCCATCGAAGAGGACTTCGAGAGTCTCTCCGACGCCGAGCTGCGCGCACTCACGGACGAGTACAAGCAGCGGTTGGAGGACGGCGAGACGCTCGACGACCTGCTGCCCGAGGCGTTCGCCACCGTCCGTGAGGCCGCCCGCCGCGTGCTGGGCCAGCGCCCCTACGACGTGCAGCTGATGGGTGGCGCCGCGCTCCACCTCGGCTACGTGGCGGAGATGAAGACCGGTGAGGGCAAGACCCTGGTCGGCACGCTGCCGACGTATCTGAACGCGCTGTCCGGCAAGGGCGTCCACCTGATCACGGTGAACGACTACCTGGCCGAGCGCGACTCCGAGATGATGGGCCGCGTCCACAAGTTCCTCGGCCTGTCCGTCGGCTGCATCCTCGCGAACATGAACCCGGCGCAGCGCCGTGAGATGTACAACTGCGACATCACGTACGGCACGAACAACGAGTTCGGCTTCGACTACCTCCGCGACAACATGGCGTGGTCCCAGGACGAGCTCGTCCAGCGCGGCCACAACTTCGCGGTGGTCGACGAGGTCGACTCCATCCTCGTCGACGAGGCCCGTACGCCGCTGATCATCTCCGGCCCCGCCGACCAGGCCACGAAGTGGTACGGCGACTTCGCCAAGCTCGTCACCCGCCTCAAGAAGGGCGAGGCGGGCAACACGCTGAAGGGCATCGAGGAGACCGGCGACTACGAGGTCGACGAGAAGAAGCGCACCGTGGCGATCCACGAGCCGGGTGTCGCCAAGGTCGAGGACTGGCTCGGGATCGACAACCTCTACGAGTCGGTCAACACGCCGCTCGTGGGTTACCTGAACAACGCCATCAAGGCCAAGGAACTCTTCAAGAAGGACAAGGACTACGTCGTCATCGACGGCGAAGTCATGATCGTCGACGAGCACACCGGCCGTATCCTCGCCGGCCGCCGCTACAACGAGGGCATGCACCAGGCGATCGAGGCGAAGGAAGGGGTCGACATCAAGGATGAGAACCAGACCCTCGCCACGATCACCCTGCAGAACTTCTTCCGGCTCTACGACAAGCTCTCCGGCATGACCGGTACGGCGATGACCGAGGCCGCCGAGTTCCACCAGATCTACAAGCTCGGCGTCGTCCCGATCCCGACCAACAAGCCGATGATCCGTGCCGACCAGGCCGACCTGATCTACCGCACCGAGGTCGCCAAGTTCGACGCGGTGGTCGACGACATCGCCGAGAAGCACGGCAAGGGCCAGCCGATCCTCGTCGGTACGACCTCCGTCGAGAAGTCCGAGTACCTGTCGCAGCAGCTGTCCAAGCGCGGGGTTCAGCACGAAGTGCTGAACGCGAAGCAGCACGACCGTGAGGCGACGATCGTCGCCCAGGCCGGCCGCAAGGGCGCCGTCACCGTCGCCACGAACATGGCCGGTCGTGGCACCGACATCAAGCTCGGCGGCAACCCCGACGACCTCGCCGAGGCCGAGCTGCGCCAGATGGGCCTCGACCCCGTCGAGCACGTCGAGGAGTGGGCGGCCGCGCTGCCCGCCGCCCTGGAGAAGGCCGAGCAGGCCGTCAAGGACGAGTTCGAGGAGGTCAAGGACCTCGGCGGGCTCTACGTCCTCGGTACGGAGCGGCACGAGTCGCGGCGTATCGACAACCAGCTGCGCGGTCGTAGTGGCCGTCAGGGCGACCCCGGCGAGTCCCGTTTCTACCTGTCGCTCGGCGACGACCTGATGCGGCTCTTCAAGGCGCAGATGGTCGAGCGCGTGATGTCGATGGCCAACGTGCCGGACGACGTCCCGATCGAGAACAAGATGGTGACCCGCGCCATCGCCTCCGCCCAGTCGCAGGTCGAGCAGCAGAACTTCGAGACGCGCAAGAACGTCCTGAAGTACGACGAGGTGCTCAACCGGCAGCGCGAGGTCATCTACGGCGAGCGCCGCCGCGTCCTGGAGGGCGAGGACCTGCACGAGCAGGTGCAGCACTTCATGAACGACACGATCGACGCCTACATCGGTGCCGAGACCGCCGAGGGCTTCGCCGAGGAGTGGGACCTCGACCGGCTGTGGGGCGCCTTCAAGCAGCTCTACCCGATCAAGGTCACGGTGGAGGAGCTCGAGGACGAGGTCGGGGACCGGGCCGGTCTCACCGCCGAGTTCATCGGTGAGGCCGTCAAGGACGACATCCACGCGCAGTACGAGTCGCGCGAGGAGCAGCTCGGGTCCGAGATCATGCGTGAGCTGGAGCGCCGGGTCGTGCTGAGCGTGCTCGACCGCAAGTGGCGTGAGCACCTCTACGAGATGGACTACCTCCAGGAGGGCATCGGTCTGCGCGCCATGGCGCAGAAGGACCCGCTGGTCGAGTACCAGCGCGAGGGCTTCGACATGTTCACCGCCATGATGGAGGGCATCAAGGAGGAGTCCGTCGGCTACCTGTTCAACCTGGAGGTCCAGGTCGAGCAGCAGGTCGAGGAGGTCCCGGTGGCGGACGCGGCGCCGGCCGCGAACCTGGAGAAGCAGGACGCGGTGCCCGCGCAGGCCGGTGGCCGTCCGGAGATCCGGGCCAAGGGCCTGGACTCCCCGCAGCGCCCCGACCGCCTGCACTTCCAGGCGCCGAACGCCGAGGGCGGTGTCGACGAGGGCGACTTCGTGACCGAGGGCGGGCCCACGCGCTCCTCGGCGGACGGGCTGACCCGTGCCGAGCGGCGCAAGCAGCAGAAGGGCCGCCGTCGCAAGAAGTGACGTGACGCGGCGCGCATGACGCCGTGTGTGTGAAGGGGCTGGGCACAGGGTGCCCAGCCCCTTCGTCTCGTCCTGATCCTTCCTCTCGTCCTGGTCCGGATCCTCAGGAGTACGTCGATGACAGAGCCTCACGATGAAGATGCCGAGACGGCGGCACGCCGGGTCGCCGCGCGCGTTCTCGCGGGGGTCCCCGATCTCGTACGTGAGCTGGTCGACGAGGAGTTCCGCGCGACGGCACCGTTCGGCGAGCTGCCCGACGACGTACGGGAGGTGGAGATCGCGTGGACCACGCGGCTCGCGCTCGTCGGCTTCCTCGAACGTGCGGCGCGGGGCGAGCCCGCCCTGCCGGTGGACCGGGCGCCGTTCGCGGAGCGGGCCGCGCAGCGGGCGGAGGAAGGGGTGCCGCTGGACGCCGTCGTGCGCACGTACCTCGGCGGGGCCCGGCGTCTTGCGCGAGAGCTGTGGGGGCGGGCGGAGCCGACGGAACTCCCTGGCGTCGCGCTGCTCACCGAGCGGCTCCTCACCGTGATCGACGACCTGACGGAGGGCGTGATCCGCGGGTATCTGGCCGAGTACGAGGAGCTGCGGGCGGACGGTCGGGCGGCGCAGCAGGCCCTTGCCAGGGCGCTGGTCGACGGCCGTTCGATCGGCACGCTCGCCGATGAGCTGGGCATCGAGCTGGCCGACCGGTACGTGGTGCTGTGTCTGCGCATCGAGGCGGGCGCGGGCGGCGGGGCCGGCGAGGGGATGGTCCGCAGACGGCGGAACCGGAGGGTGCGGGCCGCGCTGGGGAGGTTTGCCCAGGGGACGCTGCTGGCGTTGATGTCGTCGCGGGACAACGGGGGCCTTGTGCTGCTGCCGGGGGCGTACGAGGCCGACGCGCTGCGGGGGCTCGGGCCCGTGCTCGGGCGGGCCGCGCAGGCGCCCGTGCTCGTCGGGCATGCCGCCGCGGAGGGCCGGGACGCCGTTCCGGCGGCCGTGCGGCGGGCGGAAGCCGTGGCGCGCACCGTGCGGGAGACCGGGCGGCCGCCCGGCGTGTACGGGCTGAACGACGTGCTGGTCGACTATCACCTGGCGCAGCCGCGGGACGGCGACACGGACGTGGCGGCCCTGCTCGACCCGCTCCGCGTGCACCCCGAACTGCGGGCCACCCTCGCCGCGTATCTCGCCGCCGACCGCGACCGGCGCCGCGCCGCCGCGGACCTCGGCGTGCACCCCAACACGGTCGACAAAAGGGTCACGAGGGCCGCCGCGCTGACCGGTGTCGACCCGCACTCCACCAGCGGGATCGTGCTGCTCTCCGCGGCCCTCGCTGTGACCGTCTCACCTCCGCCCGACGGTCCGCGGTGACGGGGTCACAGTCAGCGGCCCCGGCCGTCGCGGTGGGCGTGTACGGGTCTTGACCGGCCCCGGAGCCCGTAAGTGATCTTTCTCTGCAGACGCATCCGCGGGCGGGTCCGCGGACGCATCCGCGGACGCATCCATGGGCGGGTCCGCACAGGAGAAGGGTCGGCGAGAAGGGGATGGATCGTATGACGCACAAATCCGGGCGGGGTGCCGCGATGGCCGCGACTGTCTTGGTGGCCGCGGTGGTGGGGGCCGGCGGCGCGGCACCCGCCACCGCCGACGCCCATCGGCCGCAGGGTGTCGCGCGGGCCGGCGCGCTGCTCGGTCAGGAGGCGCTGCCCGCCTCGTTCCGGACGCCGGCCACCGGGGAGGCGCTGCGCGTGCGCTACCGGTCGACCGCGCAGGACGGCTCGCCCGACACCGTCTCCGGCATGGTCTACCTGCCCAAGGGCAGGGCCCCGCACGGCGGTTGGCCGGTGGTCGCCTGGGACCACGGCACCGTGGGCGTCGCGGACGGCTGCGCCCCGTCGGCCACAGGCCCCGACGAGCGCGCCCACACCATGTTCGAGAGCTGGCTCGCGCGCGGCTACGCCGTGGTCGCCACCGACTACCAGAGCCTCGGCACGGACGGCGAACACGCCTATCTGGCCGGGCGGTCCGCCGCGCACGCCACCGCCGACATCGTGCGCGCGGCCCGCCACGTCGACCGGCGCGTGGGCCGCGACTGGGCGGTCTACGGGCACTCGCAGGGCGGCGGCGCGGCCCTGTTCACGGCGGCCTACGCGCCCCGGTACGCGCCCGAACTCGATCTGCGCGGGGCAGCCGCCGCGGCCCCGCCGACCCACTGGTCGCAGATGCTCGACATGGGCGGCATGAACGACCAGGCCGCCGACGCCAACCCGTACTACGCGATCATCGTCTCCGGCATGGCGACCGTGTCGCCCGGTGTCGACCCGGCCGACTACCTCCGGCCGAAGGGGATGGAGATCCTCCGCAAGGCCCGGGCGGACGCCTGTCTCGCGGACATCCTCAAGGCCGGTGAGGGGCTGAAGAACTCCGATTTCAAGTACGCGAGTCCCCGCAACGGGGCGCCGGAGATGGCGAGCCTGCTGCGCGAGTACGCGGAGCCGCCCGTCACCCTCCCCCGGGCCCACGGCTCCGCCCGGGCGGCGAAGACCCCCTACCGCGACCCGCTCCTGATCGTGCAGGGCACCGCCGACACGACGGTCCCGGAGGTCACGTCCCGCAAGGCGGCGGCCGAGCTGCGGGCGGCCGGCGCGCAGGTCACGTACACGCCGTACAAGGGTGTCGACCACCGCTCGCTGCCCGTGACCGCGCTGAACGAGGTCAACACCTGGCTCGACGCGCGGCTCACCCGCTGAGTTCCTGCTCCTCGCGCGGCGGTCGGCCGCCCAGTTCCACCGCCGTGCAGCGCCACCGCCGGTCCTCGCCCAGGGCGAGCCGGAAGGCCAGGGCGTGCAGACGGGGGCCGACCGCGATGCGGGCGAACACCTCGAAGCTGCCGGGGGCGGGCTCGAAGTGGCCGATGCCGTGGACGGTCGGGCGGGGGCCCGCGCCGGGCAGCAGGGCGCGGCGTTCCACCAGCCACAGCAGGTCGTCGAAGGCCTGGTGCGCGGCGTGCCGGGCGAACCAGTGCAGGGGCCGGTCGCCGCTGAGCACCAGGAGCAGGCGCTGGGTGAACAGCTCGGTGGGGTGCGGCGGGACCCGGGGCGGTACGCGCCGTGTTCCCGCGCCGGGGCGCCGGCTGTCGCGCCGGCCGGGCGGCCGGGTGTTCCCGCGCGGCCCCCGCCTGTTCATGACCTTCTGCATGACGCCTCCCCGATACCGACCGGTAACTCCTCGTGGGGATCTTGTACGAGGTCGGGGGCGCGGCGGCAAGGGCCGGCGGGCGGCGCCGGGGTACGGGGCAGGGTTCACCCATCAGTGTGACCGGGCCGGCGCGCGGGCCGGATCCCCGGGAGTGCCCGGGGGTCGGCGGCGGGTGCGCGTTGACGTGCGGGCGGGCCCGGGCGGCGGCTCGAAGGGGGACGCCCGCACGTATCCTGAAGCCCCCGACGCAGAGCAGAAAGCAGCCGGACCATGCGCGTGTATGTACCTCTGTCCCTGCCTCGACTCGCAGAGGCGTACAAGGCCGGCGAGATCGGGCCCGCGCCCGTCACCGCCTTCGCCGTGACGCCCGCGCTGCGCGAGTGGTACCTGTCCGAGGACATCGAGGAGCTGGAGTACGCGGCCCTCAACCGCGCCGCGCTCGCCTCGCTGCGGCTCGTCGCCGCCGACCCGGGCGCCGCGCGCCGCCGGGTGGTCGTCGCCGTGGACGTACCGGACCGGGCCGCCGTCGCGGACCCGGACCGCGGGCTCGACCCGGCCGCGCTCGGCGAGCTGACGGTGTCCGAGTCCGTGCCGCTGGCGAAGGCCGCCGCCGTGCACGTCGACTCGGGCGACGCGGACGCCGATGTCACGGCCGCCGCCGAGGCGCTCGCCGCGGCCGACCGGGGCGACGACGACGCGCAGTTCGTCGTGGACGGCGCGGAGGACCACGACCTGCTGTGGTTCGCCACGCAGGAGATCCCGGGCCTCCTGGGTGAGGGCGGCCACTGACGGACCGCCGCGAGGTGGGTAGTTTCCTTTCATGGGGAAGCACTTCGGGACGCACACAGTCACGCACTCGGGCACACACATCGTCTGGGACTGGAACGGCACGCTGTTCCACGACAACGACGCCGTCATCCGCGCCAGCAACGCGGCCTTCGCCGCGGTCGGGCTCGCACCGATCACGCTGGAGAAGTACCGCGAGCTCTACTGCATACCCATCCCCAAGTTCTACGAGCGGATGATGGGCCGGCTGCCCACCGAGGCGGAGTGGGCGGCGATGGACGGCGCGTTCCACCAGCACTACGCGCGGTACGCGGTGGACTGCGGGCTCACCGAGGGCGTCGAGCTGCTGCTCGCCGGCTGGCAGGACTCCGGGCGCAGCCAGTCCATCCTCAGCATGGCCGGACACGACGATCTCGTGCCGCTGGTGCGCCGGTTGGGGATCGCCGAGCGGTTCGTGCGCGTCGACGGGCGGACGGGTCCCTCCGGCGGCAGCAAGACCGAGTACATGGTGCGTCACCTGGGAGTCCTCGACGGCGTGGCCCCGGAGCGGACCGTGGTCATCGGGGATGCGGCCGACGACGCGGTGGCCGCGCTCGCCGCGGGCGCGCAGGCCGTCCTCTACACCGGCGGCTCGCACAGCAGGGCCAGCCTCGAAGGGGTCGGCGCACCCGTCGTCGACACGCTCGCGGAGGCGGTGCGCGAGGCCGAGCGGATGGCCGCGGCGGCCTGAGCGGCGCCCGCACCTGCGCCCGCACCCGGACCCGTGCCCGTGGCCGTCAACCGGAACCCGTGAACCGCCCCGTATCCGCAGCATTTTGCATCGACTCAGTTCACCCTCCGCTGTCGGCTGCGTACGCTGTGCTGGAGTCAGGGTCCTTCTGACGGATCGGGCTGGATCCGGGCGGGTGCCAGGGCCCGCGACTCCAGCAAGATCCGTCAGAAGGGCCCCTGGTGGCGCGGCGACACGACGGGGGACGAGAGTCATGGGTTTCGGGTTCGGTCAGCGGCGGGGCGGACAACTCCCCGTGGAAGTAACCACGTTCGTCGGCAGAGCGGCCGAACTCGCGGAGGTGCGGGCCGGGTTCGAGCGCGCCCGCCTGGTCACCCTGGTGGGGCCCGGCGGCGTCGGCAAGAGCCGGACGGCGATGCGGGCCGCGGCCGGGCTCGCCGGGCGGTTCCCCGACGGGGTGTGGCTCGTCGAGCTGAGCGCGCTGCGCGATCCCGAGCTGATCCCCGCCACGTCGGCCGCCGTGCTCGAACTGCCGGAACAGGCGGGAATGGAACCGCTCGACGCGGTCGTCGCGCACCTTCAGGGGCGGCGGCTGCTCATCGTGCTCGACACCTGCGAGCATCTCGTCGACGCTGCCCTCCCTCTTCGAGGAGCAGGAGGCCGTGCGCGGTGCCGTGCTGCGGGCCCTGGGCGAGGAGGAGTTCGGGCGCTGGTGGGGCGTGGGGGCGCAGGTGCTCGACGCCGTACGGGCCGGGGCCGATGCGCCGCCGGTGGCGCCGGTGCCTGCGGCGCGCGGGGCGGGCGTCGATGCGCTCACCCGGCGGGAGCGGGAGGTCGCGGCGCTGGTGGCGGAGGGGATGTCGAACCGGGAGATCGCGGAGCGGCTGGTCATCTCGAAGCGGACGGCCGATGCGCATGTGGAGCACATCTTGGCGAAGCTCGGGGTGGGGTCCCGGACGGAAATTGCGGCGGTGACGGAGGCGGGGGTCACCGGAGCGGGCGGGTGAGTGTCCGGGGCTGGGGCCGAAGCGATCGGTGCGCGGCACCGGGGGCCGCCTTGCCCACCCTGCCGCCCAAGGCGGCAGATTGCCCGAGGCGCGAGGAGCGAGCCCACACGCTAGGTATACGGATCCCGTCCGCCGCTGCGTAGATGCGTATACGGCTCCCCCTCGATACCGATGCCGGGGGCCTTCGGGGACGGACAGGATGTACAGGTGTCGCGTGCTCTGGAGGAACGGCGCGGCGGGGCGCCGGACGGCAATGGTCAACTCCCCACGGCTGTCGTGGCATCGGCCCCCCGTCGCTGCGTCCGGGGCACCGCGCGTTTCGGTGGCTGCCCTCGTCGGCGGGGCAGCCACCGCACTTCTCTCTCAGGACGTGGGCGCCTTCGCCCGCAGCACCGTCAGGAACTCCCGCATCCACTGCGAGTGGTCCGGCCAGGCGCGGGAGGAGACCAGGGTGCCGTCGACGACCGCCTCCGCGTCCTGGAACGTGGCGCCCGCCGCCTGCATGTCCGTTTCGAGCGCCGAGTACGCCGTGACCCGCCGGCCCCGCAGCGCGTCCACCGCCGCCGTCAGGAGCGGCCCGTGGCAGATCTGGGCGACGGGCCTGTCGGTGTCGAAGAAGGACTTGACGATCTTGCGGAGTTCGGCGTCGCCGCGCAGGTACTCGGGCGCCCGGCCGCCGGGAATCACCAATGCGGCGTACTGGGCCGGATCGACTTCGGAGAAGGCCAGGTCGGCGGGCCAGGTGTAGCCGGGCTTCTCCGTGTACGTGTCGAAGCCGGGCTCGAAGTCGTGGACGACGAACTGCAGCTTCTTACGGGTCGGGGCCGCGATGTCGACCTCGTACCCCTCCTCGCGCAGCCGCTGGTACGGGTAGAGGACTTCCAGCGACTCCGCCGCGTCGCCGGTGACGATCAGGATTTTGGGTGCCATTGGTCACACGCTCCCCTCGGAGGGATCCGCCGTGTCGTGCGCCCAACGTGTCGCCGCGCCGCCCGGCTGGCAAGAGCCCGTACTACGCAAGGGCTTCAGGCGTTCTGTGCAGACTGTCAAAGTTCGCCCCCCTGATTTGTACACAAGCGGCTCATGACGTTGCCCCCTCGGGGAGCGATAGCCTGGTCCCGTGATCAGCGCGATATCTCGCGGGGGCATCGTCGCCCCCTGCCTGCGCCGGGAGATCACGACCTGCCACAGCGGTCGTGCCCGGCGCTCAGCCGCTGATCATTTCGGGCGGATGGCCTCTTCGTTGAAAACGGCGCATTGTCGTCCACCCATCTCTCATCCGGGCATAACGTCGTCTCAGACCGGACACCCCGCGTCGGGACGTTGTGCCGAGCGATACATCTACGCCACGTCTACGTCTCGCAACGGCGCGCGACAGGAGCCAGAGGACAATGCAGACCAAGCTGGACGAAGCCAAAGCCGAGCTGCTCACCAGGGCCGCACGGGTAGCTGAGAACAGCCCGGTAGGGGGGAACCTACCGACCGGGGCGACGGGCGAGGGCACGCAGGCCGCCGGGACCGCCACCAACACCGACAGCGTGCTCGCGTTCCTCCAGCGCTACTACCTGCACACCGCACCGGAGGACCTGAGCGACCGTGATCCGGTCGACGTCTTCGGGGCCGCACACTCGCACTACCGCCTCGCGGAGAACCGCCCGCAGGGCACGGCGAACGTGAAGGTGCACACGCCGACCGTCGAGGAGAACGGCTGGACCTGCAGCCACTCGGTCGTCGAGGTCGTCACGGACGACATGCCGTTCCTGGTGGACTCCGTCACCAACGAGCTGTCCCGTCAGGGCCGCGGCATCCACGTCGTCATCCACCCGCAGATCACCGTGCGTCGCGATGTCACCGGCAAGCTCCTCGAGGTGCTGCCGGCCGGCACGTCCGCCGAGGGCCACGACGTGCTCACCGAGTCGTGGATCCACGTCGAGATGGACCGCGAGACCGACCGCTCCGACCTCAAGCAGATCACCTCCGACCTGCTGCGCGTCCTGTCCGACGTACGCGAGTGCGTCGAGGACTGGGAGAAGATGCGGGACTCGGCGCTGCGCATCGCCGAGGAGCTGCCGAGCGAGCCGACCGCGGGCGACCTGCCCGACCAGGAGGTCGAGGAGGCCCGCGAGCTGCTGCGCTGGCTGGCCGCCGACCACTTCACGTTCCTCGGGTACCGCGAGTACGACCTCTCCGAGGACGACTCGCTGGCCGCCGTGCCCGGCACCGGGCTCGGCATCCTGCGCTCCGACCCGCACCACGAGCGCGACGAGCACCACCCGGTCTCGCCGTCCTTCAACCGGCTGCCGGCCGACGCCCGCGCCAAGGCCCGCGAGCACCGCCTGCTGGTCCTCACCAAGGCCAACAGTCGCGCCACCGTGCACCGGCCCAGCTACCTCGACTACGTCGGCGTGAAGAAGTTCGACGCCGAGGGCAACGTCATCGGCGAGCGCCGCTTCCTCGGCCTGTTCTCCTCCGCCGCGTACACCGAGTCCGTGCGCCGCGTCCCGGTCATCCGCCGCAAGGTCCAGGAGGTCCTCAAGGGCGCGGGCTTCTCGCCCAACAGCCACGACGGCCGCGACCTGCTCCAGATCCTGGAGACGTACCCGCGCGACGAGCTCTTCCAGACGCCGGCGGACGAGCTGCGCTCCATCGTGACCTCCGTCCTGTACCTCCAGGAGCGGCGCCGGCTGCGCCTCTACCTGCGCCAGGACGAGTACGGCCGCTACTACTCGGCCCTCGTCTACCTGCCGCGCGACCGCTACACCACGGGCGTCCGGCTGCGGATCATCGACATCCTCAAGGAGGAGCTCGACGGCACCAGCGTCGACTTCACCGCCTGGAACACCGAGTCGATCCTCTCCCGGCTGCACTTCGTCGTCCGCGTCCCGCAGGGTACCGAGCTGCCGGAGCTCTCCGACGCCGACAAGGACCGCATCGAGGCCCGCCTCGTCGAGGCCGCCCGCTCCTGGGCCGACGGCTTCGGGGAGGCGCTGAACGCCGAGTGCGGCGAGGAGCGCGCCGCCGAACTGCTGCGCCGCTACGGCCAGGCGTTCCCCGAGGGCTTCAAGGCCGACCACTCGCCGCGCGCCGCCGTGGCCGACCTGGTCCACCTCGAACAGCTTACGCAGGAGAACAAGGACTTCGAGCTCTCCCTGTACGAGCCGGTGGGCGCGGCCCCCGGCGAGCGCCGCTTCAAGATCTACCGGATCGGCGCGCCCGTCTCCCTGTCCGCCGTCCTGCCGGTGCTCCAGCGCCTGGGCGTCGAGGTCACCGACGAGCGCCCGTACGAGCTGCGGTGCAGCGACCGCAAGACCGCGTGGATCTACGACTTCGGCCTGCGCATGCCGAAGCCGGCCAACGGCAACGGCGACGACCTCGGGGCCGACGGCCGCGAGCGCTTCCAGGAGGCCTTCGCCGCCACCTGGACCGGGCTCGCCGAGAACGACGGCTTCAACTCCCTGGTCCTCGGCGCCGGCCTGAACTGGCGTCAGGCGATGGTGCTTCGCGCGTACGCCAAGTACCTGCGCCAGGCGGGCTCCACGTTCTCGCAGGACTACATGGAGGACACCCTCCGGACGAACGTGCACACCACGCGCCTGCTGGTGTCGCTGTTCGAGGCGCGGATGTCGCCGGACCGGCAGCGCGCCGGGACCGAGCTGATCGACGGGCTGCTCGAAGAGGTCGACGGCGCCCTCGACCAGGTCGCCTCGCTCGACGAGGACCGGATCCTGCGGTCCTTCCTCACCGTCATCAAGGCGACGCTGCGCACGAACTTCTTCCAGGAGGCGCAGGGCGGCAAGCCGCACACGTACGTCTCCATGAAGCTCGACCCGCAGGCCATCCCCGACCTGCCCGAGCCGCGGCCCGCCTACGAGATCTGGGTGTACTCGCCGCGCGTCGAGGGCGTGCATCTGCGCTTCGGCAAGGTCGCCCGCGGTGGCCTGCGCTGGTCGGACCGGCGCGAGGACTTCCGTACGGAGATCCTCGGCCTGGTGAAGGCGCAGATGGTGAAGAACACCGTCATCGTGCCGGTCGGCGCCAAGGGCGGCTTCGTCGCCAAGCAGCTGCCCGACCCGTCGGTGGACCGCGACGCCTGGATGGCCGAGGGCATCGCGAGTTACAAGACGTTCATTTCGGCGCTGCTCGACATCACCGACAACCTCGTCGCCGGTGAAGTCGTCCCGCCCGCCGACGTCGTGCGGCACGACGAGGACGACACGTACCTCGTGGTCGCGGCCGACAAGGGCACGGCGTCCTTCTCGGACATCGCCAACCAGGTCGCCGAGTCGTACAACTTCTGGCTCGGTGACGCCTTCGCCTCCGGCGGCTCGGCCGGCTACGACCACAAGGGCATGGGCATCACCGCCCGCGGCGCCTGGGAGTCCGTCAAGCGGCACTTCCGGGAGCTGGGCGTCGACAGCCAGTCCGAGGACTTCACGGTCGTCGGCGTCGGCGACATGTCCGGTGACGTGTTCGGCAACGGCATGCTGCTCTCCGAGCACATCCGCCTGGTCGCCGCCTTCGACCACCGGCACATCTTCATCGACCCGAAGCCGGACGCGGCCACCGGCTACGCCGAGCGCCGCCGCATGTTCGAGCTGCCGCGCTCCTCGTGGGCCGACTACAACAAGGAGCTGATCTCGGCGGGCGGCGGCATCTTCCCGCGCTCCGCCAAGTCGATCCAGCTCAACGCCCACATCCGCGAGGCCCTCGGCATCGAGTCCGGCCAGGCGAAGATGACCCCGGCCGAGCTGATGAAGGCGATCCTCCAGGCGCCGGTCGACCTGCTGTGGAACGGCGGCATCGGCACGTACGTCAAGTCGTCGGTCGAGTCCAACGCGGACGTCGGCGACAAGGCCAACGACCCGATCCGCGTCGACGGCCAGGACGTCCGCGCCAAGGTCATCGGCGAGGGCGGCAACCTCGGCGCGACCCAGCTGGGCCGCATCGAGTTCGCCCGCAGCGGCGGCCGCGTCAACACCGACGCCATCGACAACAGCGCCGGCGTCAACACCTCGGACGTCGAGGTGAACATCAAGATCCTGCTCAACGGGCTCGTCTCCGACGGCGACATGACGGTCAAGCAGCGCAACAAGCTGCTCGCCGCCATGACGGACGAGGTCGGCCACCTGGTGCTGCGCAACAACTACGCGCAGAACACGGCGCTGGCCAACTCCTGCGCCCAGGCGCCGTCCCTGCTCCACGCCCACCAGCGGTTCATGCGCCGCCTGGGCAAGCAGGGCCACCTCGACCGGGGCCTGGAGTTCCTGCCGAACGACCGGCAGATCCGCGAACTCCTCAACTCCGGGCGCGGCCTGAGCCAGCCGGAGCTGGCCGTCCTCTTCGCGTACACGAAGATCACGGCTGCCGACGAGCTGATCCAGACGTCGCTGCCGGACGACGCGTACCTGCGCCGTCTGCTGCATGCCTACTTCCCGCAGCCGCTGCGCGAGAAGTACGCCGAGGCGATCGACGGGCACGCGCTGCGCCGCGAGATCATCACGACGGTCCTCGTCAACGACACGGTGAACACGGGCGGTTCGACGTTCCTGCACCGTCTCCGTGAGGAGACGGGCGCGTCCCTGGAGGAGATCGTGCGGGCGCAGCTCGCCGCGCGCGAGATCTTCGGCCTCAGCGAGGTCTGGGACGCGGTCGAGGCGCTCGACAATGTCGTCGCCGCCGACGTCCAGACCCGGATCCGCCTGCACTCGCGGCGCCTCGTCGAGCGCGGCACGCGGTGGCTGCTCAACAACCGCCCGCAGCCGCTCCAGCTGGCCGAGACGATCGACTTCTTCAAGGAGGACGTCACCAAGGTCTGGTCGGAGATGCCGAAGATGCTGCGCGGCGCCGACGCCGAGTGGTACCAGGGCATCCTCGACGAGCTGACGGGCGCCGGGGTCCCGGAGGAGCTGGCGGAGCGCGTCGCCGGATTCTCCTCGGCCTTCCCGACGCTCGACATCGTCCAGATCGCCGACCGCACGGGCAAGGACGCGCTGTCCGTCGCCGAGGTCTACTACGACCTCGCCGACCGCCTCGCCATCACGCAACTGATGGACCGCATCATCGAGCTGCCGCGGGCCGACCGCTGGCAGTCGATGGCCCGCGCCTCCATCCGTGAGGACCTGTACGCGGCGCACGCCGCGCTCACCGCCGACGTACTGGCGGCGGGCAACGGGACCTCGACGCCGGAGCAGCGGTTCAAGGCGTGGGAGGAGAAGAACGCGGCGATCCTGGGCCGGGCGCGCTCGACCCTGGAGGAGATCCAGGGCTCGGACTCGTTCGACCTGGCGAACCTCTCGGTCGCCATGCGCACGATGCGCACGCTGCTGCGTACGCACTCGTAGCAGTACGCGCGAAGGGGGCGCCCCGAGCCGGATCACCGGCTCGGGGCGCCCCCTTTTTCCCGTAGGGAGCAGGGGCTACGCCGCGACGGGCGCCTTCGGCTTGGCCTTCGCCCTGGGCTTGGCCGGGCCCGCGGCGTTGGTGAACGCCTCGTACTCCTTGAGGACGTCCTCGGTCGGCCCGTCCATCCGCAGCTCGCCGCGCTCCAGCCACAGCACCCGGTCGCAGGTGTCGCGGATGGACTTGTTGCTGTGGCTGACGAGGAAGACCGTGCCGGCCCGCTTGCGCAGCTCCTTGATCCGCTGCTCGGACCGCTTCTGGAAGGACCGGTCGCCGGTGGCGAGCGCCTCGTCGATCAGCAGCACGTCGTGCTCCTTCGCGACGGCGATCGAGAACCGCAGCCGGGCCGCCATGCCGGACGAATAGGTCCGCATCGGCAGCGTCACGAAATCGCCCTTCTCGTTGATCCCGGAGAAGTCGACGATCTCGTCGTAGCGCTCCCGCACCTGCTCGGGAGACATGCCCATCGCGAGCCCGCCGAGCCGCACATTGCGCTCGCCCGTCAGGTCGTTCATGAGGGCAGCGTTCACGCCGAGCAGGGAGGGCTGGCCGTCGGTGTAGATCGCCCCGTTCTCGGTGGGCAGCAGCCCGGCGACGGCCTTCAACAGGGTTGACTTCCCCGACCCGTTGGTGCCGATGAGCCCGATGGCCTCGCCGCGGTGGGCGGTGAAGGACACGTTCTTCACCGCGTGCACCTTGCGTACGCCCGCCCGCTTCTCGGCCTTCTTCCGGCCGCCGAGGATGCGGCTGAGGGCGGCGGTCGCGGCGCCACGGCCCGCGCCGGTGCCGTTGACGCGGTAGACGATGTCGACGCCGTCGGCGATGACGGTGGGGATCCGCTCGTCGTTCGTATCGGAAAGAATGTCAGCCACGACCGTACGTCTCCTCGGCCTTCCAGAAGTAGATGAACCCGCCGACCCCGGCGAGCAGCGCCCAGCCGGCCGCCAGCGCCCAGATGTGCGGCGGGAGTTGGTCCGCGGTGAAGCTGTCGATGAGCGCGAAGCGCATCAGGTCGATGTAGACGGCGGCGGGGTTCGCCTGGAGCAGCGTGCGCACGAACGACGGGATGTCCTGCCCCTCCGTCAGCCGGGTCAGGCTCCACATCACGCCGGACGTGTACATCCACGTACGCAGCAGGAACGGCATCAGCTGCGCGAGGTCCGGGGTCTTCGAACCCAGCCGCGCCATGATCAGCGCGAGCCCGGTGTTGAAGACGAACTGAAGCGTGAGGGCTGGCACCACGAGCACCCAGGACGGCGCCGGCGGCACGCCCGTCGCCAGCAGGATGACCACCAGCGCGCACATGGAGAACAGCAGCTGCTGGAGCTGCTGGAGGCAGAACGAGACCGGCAGCGAGGCCCGCGGGAAGTGCAGGGCCCGCACGAGCCCGAGGTTCCCGGAGATCGCCTTGGTCCCCGCCATCACCGACGACTGCGTGAACGTCCATACGAACACGCCCGTGACCAGGAACGGGATGTAGTCCGGCACGCCCCGGCTGGTGCCCATGAGCTTGCCGAAGATGAGGTAGTACACCGCCGCGTTCAGCAGCGGCGTCAGCACCTGCCAGACCTGCCCGAGCTTCGCCTGGCTGTACTGCGCGGTGAGCTTGGCGGTCGAGAAGGACGAGATGAAGTGCCTGCGCTGCCACAGCTGGCGCACGTACGCGGGCAGCGAGGGCCGCGCGCCGCTGACGCTCAGCCCGTACCGGGCGGCGAGGGCCGCCGGATCCTCGGGGGTGGACCGCGGTGCCTCCTGCGGGGGAGGCGCGTCCAGGACCTGGCTCACATCCGCTGCTTTCGGTCGGGGGGGGGCGACGGCCGGTGTTCACCCGCCGTTCACGTCGGGACGGGTCCGTATCGTCGTGACGTGAGAGTAGGGCGGATCGACGTCGGAACGCAACCGTTTCGTCGTCGCGCGCCTATGCTTTGCCATATGACGACCAACGCCGACTCCTCCAAGCCGACGCGTCGCAGGGTCCCCGCCGGGGCGGCCGTCCTGCGCGAGGACGTGACGGAAGCCATCCGCGCGGCGGTCTTCGAGGAGCTGGCCTCGGCCGGCTACGCGCGCATGTCCATCGAGGGCATCGCGCGCCGCGCGGGCGTCGGCAAGACGGCGGTCTACCGCCGCTGGAAGTCCAAGCTCCACCTGGTCCTCGACCTCGTCTCGGCCATCGCCGTGCAGGGCCTGCCCGCCCCGGACACCGGCTCCCTGGAGGCCGACCTCCGCCTCCTGTACGAGGTCACGGCACGCGCGCTGCGCCACCCCGTGGCCGGCCAGATCATCCCGGACCTCCAGGCGGAGGCGGCCCGCAACCCCGAGATCGCCGAGGCCCTGCAGAAGGCGCTGCGCGAGGGGCAGCACGGGGTGGCGAGCGGGATCGTACGGGCGGCGGTGGAGCGGGGCGAGCTGCGCGAGGGCCTGGACGAGGAGCTCGCGCTGGACCTGATCTCGGGCCCGCTGTACTGGCGCACGGTGGTGGTCCGCGCCCCGAAGCTCCCGAAGGACCACCTGAAGCGCTTGTCGGCGGCGACGGCGGCGGCCCTCAAGGCGCTCTGAGGGGCGCTGTGGTGGGGTGCTTATGTGGGACTGTGACGTGGGATGACGGCCGGTTCGTCGTCCCGCGTCACAGTCCCAAAGCGCTTACGGCTCAGGTGGTCGCCACCAGGAAGTCCTCGCCGCTCGACGGGCGCAGGGCGTCCGCGCGGGCCGAGAAGTAGCGGGTTGCCAGCTCGGTGCCGGGTACGTGTTCGGCTGTGCCGAATCCGGCCCCGCGGGCGAGCGCGAGCATGTCCTCGGGGGCGTAGAAGCTGCGAAAGGGCGTGCCGGCGGCGCTCGCGCCCTTCTTGCTGGTCTCCATGCCCGAGCGGTCCGCCGCGTCGATCAGCTCAGGCGGGAGGATGAAGGAGAGCGCGAGGGTCGAGCCGGGGGCCAGCTCCGCGGTCTGTTCCAGGGTCGCGGCCGTGGCCTCGCGGGTGAGGTACATGGCGACGCCCGTCGAGACGACGACCGCCGGGCGGCGCGGGTCGAAACCGGCCGCCGTCAGCCCGTCCCACCAGGACTCCTTCGCCTCGAAGTCGACGGGGACGAGGTGCAGGCGGGGCGGGACCCCGTAGTCCAGCGCCTCCAGGCGGGCGCGCTTCCAGGACTGCGGTCCGGGCTGGTCGACCTCGTAGATGTCGAGGCGGGCGGCGAGGTCGGGGCGGCGCTGGGCCAGCGTGTCCAGGCCCGCGCCGAGGATCACGTACTGGTCGACGCCGCGCTCCGACGCGCGCTCCACGAGGTCCTCGACGAAGCGGGCCCGCGAGACCATCGCGGCCCGGAAGCCGCGGGTCGCCGTCGGCTCCATGTCGGGGCGCTCGCGCCAGTCGGGCGCGGGGTCGAGCAGGCGCAGGCCCACCTCGTCCTCCAGGACGTGCGGCGCGTCGTCGACCTGGACGTGCATCGCCCGCCACAGGGCGCAGCGCTCGGCGGTGTTGTCGGGGGCGGGGGCGGCTGGTGCGGTCACGCCCACTCCTTGGAGAGGTCGAGCTCCTCGTTGCGCTCGGTCAGCGAGTACCAGTTGCCGTTGTCGTCGCGGAACACGGCCTCGATGCCGTACGGGCGTTCCTTGGGCTCCTGGAGGAACTCGACGCCGCGCGCCCTGAACGTCTCGTAGTCGCCGCGGCAGTCGTCCGTGCGCAGCGCGCCGCCGCCGATGACGCCCTTGGTGACCAGTTCGGTGAGGGCCCTGGCGGACTCGGGGTCGACGCCGTGGCCGTCGGGGCGCATCAGGGCCAGCTCGAACTCGGGCTGGTCCTTGGCGCCGACGGTGACCCAGCGCGAGTCGCCCATGGACATGTCGGTGCGGAGCTCCATGCCGAGCTTCTCGGTGAAGAACGTCTTCGTGCGTTCCTGGTCGAGGGTCCAGATCGTCGTGATGCCGACGCCTTTGATCATGGTGGCTCCCACGGTGTGCTTGTCCTGGTCGCTCCACCGTAGGCAGCCGGGTGCTCAGCCGGCTTCTCCGGAATTGCTCTGCCGTCGCGGCTGGAGACCGCCCGCCCACAGCAGGGCGTAGCAGCCGGGGATGAGTGCGGCGCCGTCGCGCAGCTTCTCGCGGCGGTACTCGCCCGGGGTCCGGCCCGTGTGCTGCTTGAAGCGCGTCGTGAACGTGCCGAGGCCGGTGAAACCGACGAGGTGGCAGATCTCGGTGATGCTCAGGTCGCAGGTGCGCAGCATCTCCGCCGCGCGCTCGATGCGGCGCCGCGAGAGGTACTGGCCGGGGGTCCTCCCGTACGCCGCCTTGAACGCCCGCACGAAGTGCGAGCGCGAGTAGCCGGCGCGGGCCGCCACCGCGTCCAGGTTCAGTGCCTCGTCGGCCCAGTCCCGGTCCATCGCGTCCTTGGCGGCGCGCAGCCGGCGCAGGTGGGCGAGGTGTCCGTCGGCGGCCGTGTCCATCGCTTCGATCCTGGCAGCCCCGGTCCTGGCGCGAAACTCTTAAGTCATTCAAGTGTGATGTCCGTTACGATCCATTTGTATGCCTTCGAGGACCCGCCCCGCCCCCGCCTTCGACCGCACCGACCCCTGGCTGACCAAAGCGCTGCCCCGGCTGCGCGGCATCGAGCCGATCAGAAGTTACGGCTACGGAGGCGAGCTGCTGCACGACGACGGGCGGGCCGACATGGAGGCCTACGGCGCGCGCGTCGCCGAGCTCGCCACAAGGCTCGGGGAGGCGCTCCTGTCGTACGGGGCCTCCGCCGAGGAGGCGGTCGCCGGGATGCTGGTCGTCGCCGAGACGTACGGGCTCAGCTATTGCGAGCCGAGCGTCACGCTCGCCTCCGTGTCGCTGTCCGCGCACGCGCCCGGTGAGCTCACGCCGCTGCACGCGAACCGGGTGATCCGCAAGCACGCCACCGACTTCCGGACGTTGGGGCACATCCACGCGCTCGTGGAGCGGATCAGCGCGCGGCAACTGGGTCTGGACGAAGCGCGGGCCGCGACCGCGCGGATACTCGACGCGCCCCCGGACCGGGGGCGGTGGGTCCGGTGGCGGGTGCCCGTACAGACCGGGTTCGTGGCCGCCGGTGGTGGCATCGCGTTCGGTGGTGGCGCGCTGACCTCGGTGTGCGCGTTCGTCGCGGGGCTGCTCGGGGCGCTGTTGAGCGGCTGGCTGGGGCGGCACGGCGTGCCCGCGTTCTACCGGTCGGCCGTCGCGGCGATGCCGGCCGCCGTGCTCGCCGTCGCGATCAGTCACAGCGCGCCGCCCGCGACCGTGCAGTCCGTCGTGGTCGCCGGGGTGCTCGGGCTGCTGCCGACCGTCACCTTCGTCAGCGCGGTGCAGGACGCGCTCACCGGGCACTATCTGACCGCGCTGGGGCGGCTCTTCGACGCGATGCTGGTGTTCGCCGCGGTGGTCGCGGGCGTGGTCGCGGTGCTCGGCGTGGGGCGGCTCTTCGGGTTCGAGGCGCCGGTCGTGCCGACGGCCGAGCGGGCCGAGTATCTGGGGGCGCCCGCGGTGGGGGCCGCGGTGTTCTCGGTGGCCGTGGCGGCGCGGGCGCGGACGCCGCGGCGCGACTGGCTGCCGGCCGCGCTGCTCGGGCTCGGCGGGTTCGTGGTGGCGGCCGAGTTCGCCGTCCTCGGGCTTCCCTCGCTCGTCGGTACGGCGGTGGTGGCGGCCGGTGTCGGGTGTGCGGCGCATGCGCTGGCCAGGAGGCGGCGGGAGTCGGCGCTGCCGCTCGTCGTTCCCGGGATCGCCCCGTTGCTGCCGGGCAGCGCGCTGTACGTGGCGCTCGCCGCGCTTGCCTCCGGGCGGACCACGGCGGGGGTCGGGGGGCTGGTGCATGCGGCGGCGGTGACGTTGGCGATCGCCGTGGGGGTGGGGTTGGCGGGGGAGGCGGCTCAGCTTGTGCGGAGGGTTCGGGGGGCCGGAAATGTTTCGCCGCGGCGGGGTGGACGTCACGGGGCTCCGCCCCGGACCCCGCGCCTCAATCGCCGGCGGGGCTTGATTTTGCCCACCCGTCCAGTGCCCTCGTCAGCTGCTCGAGGCGGGCCCGCAGGGTTTCGATCTCCTCCAGGTCGAAGCCTGTCGCCGCGGCGATCTGCCGCGGGACCTCCGCCGCGCGGTCCTTCAAGGTCGCGCCGGCGTCCGTGAGGGTGACCGTTACCGAGCGTTCGTCCGCCGTGCTGCGTTCGCGGCGGACCAGGCCGTTCGTCTCCAGGCGCTTGAGGAGCGGGGAGAGGGTGCCGGAGTCGAGGCGGAGGCGTTCGCCCAGGCGCTTGACCGGGAGCGGGCCCTCCTCGGGGGCGGTCTCCCAGAGCACCAGCATGGCCAGGTACTGGGGGTAGGTGAGGCCCAGGTCCTTGAGCAGCTCCCGGTAGACGCCGCCGAAGGCGCGCGACGCCGCGTTGAGCGCGAAGCAGATCTGGCGGTCGAGCCGGAGGAACTCGTCGGTGCTGGCCATGGGAACAGGGTACCCGGCAGCGCGATTGAGTTGTGCACAATTGAATTGTGTGCTCTATTTAAGGGGCAGGCAGAGGGTCAACGAATCGAGAGGCAGGTCCTCCATGGACGCCATCTACACCGCCGTCGCCACCGCCACCCACGGCCGCGACGGGCGCGCCGTCTCCTCGGACGGCGTCATCGACCTCCAGCTCGGCGTGCCCACCGCGATGGGCGGCAACGGGCAGGGCTCCAACCCCGAGCAGCTCTTCGCCGCCGGCTACGCGGCCTGCTTCGGCAGCGCGCTCGGGCTCGTCGGCCGGGGCGCGAAGGTGGACGTCTCCGACGCCGCCGTCACCGCCGAGGTCTCCATCGGCAAGCAGGGCGAGGGCTTCGGGCTCGCCGTCGTGCTCCGCGTCGAGCTGCCCGACTCGGTCGACGCCGAGACCGGCCGCAAGCTGGTCGAGCAGGCACACCAGGTGTGCCCGTACTCGAACGCGACCCGCGGCAACATCGACGTGCGGCTCGTCGTCGAGTAGGACGGTCCCGCCGGTGGTCTCAACGGACCCTCGGTGAACCCCCGTTGACCCGCGCCAGCGCCTCGCCCGTGCGCGGGCCCCAGGCCACCAGCACCGCCTCGGGCGGCAGCCGCTCGCCCCGGTCGAGCAGCAGCCAGCGCACCCGGTAGCGGTCGGCGATGTGCTGCCGCTCGGCGCGGGTGGAGCCGGGGGAGAGGTAGGCGCGCACCGCCGCCCGGCGCCGGTCCCAGTCAGCCTTGTCGACGACCGGGTCGGGGCGGGCGGGCGCGACCAGCGCGGGACCGTGGCCCGGCAGGGAGCGGACCGCGCGGTGGCCGTCCGTCAGGACGACGTCGCCGGGCGGGATGTGCCGCGCCGCCCACGTGTAGTCGGGCCAGTCAGGCGGCGGGTCGAGGGTCGTGGCCAGGCAGCCGAGCGCCGCGCCCGTCGCCGCCAGCGCGCCGAGCACCCGGCGCTGCCGCGTCCAGGGGCGCGGCGCCGCCAGGGCGACGGCCAGGGCGAGCTGGAGCGGCACCGCCGTGAGGACCATCGCCGCGCCGTACGCGGAGGGGTGGAGCAGCGCGGCGTATCCGAGGGCCACGAGGCCCGCCGCGCACAGGAGGACCAGCGGGTCCCGGCGGTCGCGGCGCAGGCGCAGCCACAGCGGCGGGAGACCGGTCAGCGCGAGCCACGGGACGTGCGGCGTCGCGGGGCCCGTGTCCGGCCACAGCCACACCAGGCCCACCGCCACGAGCCCCGCCACGGCCCACCGTGCCTCCTCGCGCCGCAGCCGCCACGCCCCCGCCCACACCCAGAACGCGAGCCCGATCGCGAACGTCGACGGATAGCCGAGGTCGATCGTCAGCGAGCGCAGCGCGAGCGGCTCGGTCCGCCAGTCCGTGCTGGTTCCCCACAGCAGCGTCAGCGTCAACAGGGCCAGGACCGGCGCCCATTGACGTGATGTGAGTGTGCGGACGAGGCGGTTCAGGCCCGTCAGCAGGACCAGCAGGTTGACCGGGCCCGCGAGCTTCATGACCTCCCAGCCCGTCAGGCCCGTCGCCCGCGCGAAGGCGCCCTCCGCCATCGCGTACGGGGAGACGAGGTACGGGCTGCCCGCGCCCGGCAGGTCGACCAGCGGATGGCGCGGGTGCGGCAGGCTCACCTTCAGGCGTTCGATCACCGCCGCGTGCAGCCCGTACTCGTAGGCCATCGGCACCCACCAGTACGCGAGCGTCAGCAGCAGCCAGCACAGGCCGCCGAAGACGAAGAACGGGGTCGGGCGCCAGAACTGCCCGCCGCGCAGCGCCGTCGCGCCGCGCGCCGCTCCGCGCACGAGTGCGGTGGTCGTCATGTACGGCATGGGGCATGCGTGCCCCGCCGGCGCGCTCCGCCCCGCCTTTCGTGGGCCGTGCGGGTGACGGCCCACGAAAGGCCGGAGTTCAGCGGCCCAGCAGCGAGCGCAGCAGGCTCTTCGGGCGCGGCGACGTCTGCGTGGGCACGGCCGAGGCCGTCGACTCGTAGCGCGAGGCCGGCTGGGCCGGACGCTTCGCCTTCCGGCCGTCGATGCGGATCATCGAGTGCCCGGCGACCTCCTCCGCGCCGTGCCAGAAGTCCTTGCGGCCGGCGAGCATCGCACCCAGCTCGGTGCGCACCGGCTCGAACGCGCCCCACGTCCCGTAGAACTTGGTCGCCGTGATGCACAGCGGCTTCAGCCCGGTCGTGGCGACGGCACCCCAGGTCGCGGCCGCGACGCCCGGACAGTGCTCGGCGCGGAAGTCGTCGAGCACCACGATGCCGTCCTCGCCGAGGAGTTCGCGGGACGCCTCGATGTCGCCGTGCACGTGCTCGTACAGATGCGAGGCGTCGACGTGCACGAAGCGGCAGCTGTCGGGGGCGACCAGGGACGTGATGACGTTCGAGGGGCCCTGGACCACCTCGGGCAACTCGTCGTGGAACGCCCGGTAGTTGGCCTCGAAGGCGGTGCGCGTGAGGGTGCTGTAGGACTTGTTCATCTCCTTGTCGTTCGCCGAGTCGTCGGCGGGCGAGTCGAACAGGTCGCAGACCGTGAAGGTCTCCTTCTCCTCCAGGTACTGCCCCATGAAGATGGCGCTCTTGCCCAGGTAGACGCCGAGTTCGAGGAGGTCCCCGTCCTGGCCGAGCGCGCGCTGCCGGCTCAGGAACCAGTCGAAGAGCACCTGGTCGATGTTGTGGAACCAGCCTTTGACGTCGTCGAGCGCGGCCGGGCGCGGCGGCTCGGCGGGCGCGGTGTGGGACTCGTGCTGCATGTCAGCTCCAGTACGGATGACGTGGGTGCGGTCCCCGCGGGCGACGCGCTCGGCCCGCGGGGCCCGGGAGGCCATCCGCTCTGGGTAGGTGCCCGGGGTGTCCTGGTGGTGGACGGGAGGGAACGAGAGGCCCTCTCGCTCGATAAATCCCGGTTGTGCCTCTTGTTCCCGTCCTTTCAGGGCATATGACCCGTTACTTCACGGCACCAGCCATCACTCCGGACACGAACTGGCGCTGGAACGCGAAGAACACGGCCAGCGGGATCACCATCGAGATGAACGCGCCGGGGCCGAGCACATCGACGTTGTTGCCGAACTGCCGCACCTGGGTCTGGAGCGCGACCGTGATCGGCTGGCTGTCGGTGTCCGTGAAGATCAGCGCGACCAGCATGTCGTTCCACACCCACAGGAACTGGAAGATGCCGAGCGAGGCGATGGCGGGCGCGCCGAGCGGCATCACCACCCGCAGGAACAGGCGCAGTTCGCCCGAGCCGTCCAGGCGGGCCGCCTCCAACAGCTCGCGCGGGATCTCCGCGAAGAAGTTCCGCAGCAGGAACACCGCGAACGGCAGCCCGAACCCGACATGGAAGAGGATCACGCCGAGGATCGAGCCGAAGATGCCGATGTCGCCGAAGAGGCGGGCGATCGGCACGAGCGCCACCTGCACGGGAACCACGAGCAGCCCGACCACGATCAGGAACCACCAGTCGCGGCCCGGGAACTCCATCCACGCGAACGCGTAGCCGGCCAGCGAGCCGATCACGATCACGAGCAGGGTCGCGGGCACCGTGATCAGGGCCGTGTTGACCAGGGACCGCGTGATGTCCGAGTTCTCGAGCAGGCTGCTGTAGCTCTCGAAGGTCAGCTGCGCCGGCTTGCTGAAGACCGTCCACCAGCCGCTGTCCGCCATGTCCTCCGGCGAGCGGAGGGAGGAGAACAGCAGGCCGATCGTCGGCACCAGCCACAGCGCGCCGACAAGGAGCAGCACGAACTGGACGAACCCGCCGCTGAGCAGGTCGCCGACCCGGCGCGCGAACGAGCGCGGGGCCTTCACGGTGTCGTCGAGAGTGCTCATCGCCTCGTCTCCCGCCGCAGCCGCCTCATGTTGAACCACATCACCGGGATCACGAGCAGCAGGAGCAGCACTGCGATCGCGCTGGCCAGCCCCTCGTTGTCCTCGCTGAACGCCGATCGGTACAGCTGCAGGGCCAGTACGTTGGCGTCGTCCTGCGAGGCCCCCGGCGCGATGATGAAGATCAGGTCGAAGATCTTCAGTACGTTGATCATCAGCGTGACGAGGACGACCGCGAGCACGGGTGCAAGCAGCGGCACCGTGACCCGGCGGAAGACCTGCCACTCGGAGGCGCCGTCCACCCGTGCCGCCTCCAGGAGTTCGCGCGGGATGCCGGCAAGCCCGGCCCCGATGAGCACCATCGCGAATCCGGCCCACATCCATACGTACGCGACCATGATCGAGGTCGTCACGATGTTGAGGTACAGGTCGAATCCGCCGAGGTGGACCGTGAAGAACTTCCTGTCGCCGAGCCAGTCGGCGCCGTTGTACGGCTCCTTGAAGTTCGCGGCGGGGAGCCGGAGTTTGGACCCGTCGGCCTTGGCCGGGAGGGCGAAGGTGCCGTCGGCCGCGGCCGTCGTGGAGGCCACGACCTGGCCGTTCTTGACGGCCTCGACGCGCATGCCGGGGTAGCCGCGCTCGGTCGCGTCGATCTTGTCCCGGGCGCCCGCGCCCTTGCCGAGGGTGAAGTCCTGCCAGACCGTGCCGGTGACCCCGGCCTTCCCGGTGGCGGGCTGCTTCGCGGGCTTGGCGTCCTTCGGCATCTGATCGGCGGCGACGCCGACGAGCGGCAGCAGCACGGGAGTTGCGGCCCGCACCGGCTCCTTGGTGAGGAACGGGCCGCCGCTCTTCCCGGTGAGCGTGTCGGGCCCCCGGGGATGCGCCTTCGGGAACGCGGAGGACTCGGCGAACGTGTCGTGCACCCCCACCATGACGGCGTTCACCGCGCCCTTCTCCGGGTCCTGGTCGTAGACGAGCCGGAAGATGATGCCGGCGGCGAGCATCGAGATGGCCATCGGCATGAAGACCACCAGCTTGAACGCGGTGGCCCAGCGGATCCGCTCGGTGAGCACGGCGAAGATCAGGCCGAGTGCGGTGGCGACCGTCGGGGCGAGCACCACCCACCAGATGTTGTTGTTGATCGCGGCCTTGGTGTCCTCGCGCGTGAACAGCGTCTCGTAGTTGTCGAACCCGATGAACGAGCCGCCCGAGGCGTTGAAGAAGCTGCGGACGACCGAGTACCCGATCGGGTACACGACCAGGGCGCCGAGCAGGATCAGCGCGGGCAGCAGGAAGAGCGCGGCGACGGACCTGCGGGTGCCGGTGACGCTCTTACGGGTGCGTGGCGACGGTGCGGCGGCAGCCCCGGGATCGGGGGCGCCGCCGCTTTCGGCGGAGGTCATCGCCGCGTCAGTCCTTGAACGCCTTGGTCGCCTCGGCCTCCAGGGTCTTCTGGGTGCCCGCGACGTCCTTGGGGTTCATCAGGAAGTCCTGGAGCGCCTTCCACTCGCCCTTGCCGGGCGTACCGCCGAAGGCCTGCGGCATCTGGTCCGACATGTCGAAGCGGAAGTCGTTGCCGACGCCCACGAGCTGCTTGGCGATCTCGCGCTGCACGGCGTTCGGGTACGAGGCGAGGTCCACGTTCTTGTTGGGGGAGAGGTAGCCGCCCAACTTGGCCTGGATCGTGGCCGCTTCCGGCGAGGCCAGCCACGTCACCAGCGCCTGCGCCGCCTTCGAGTCCTTCAGGATCACCGCGGCGTCACCGCCACTGACCACCGGCCGGTCCCCGGAGCCGACGGCCGGGAACGGGAACACCTTCGCGTCCGTCCCCACCTTCGCCTTCGTCTGCTGGATGTTGACCTGCACGAAGTCGCCCTCGTAGACCATGGCGCCCTTGGGCTGCTCGCCGCCGGTGAAGGTCTGCTCGACCGACTTCGTGAACTCGGTCTGCACGGCGCCCTTGTTGCCGCCCGCGAGGAAGTCCTTCTTGCCCCACAGCTCGGCGAGCGTGGTGAGCGCGTCCTTCACGGACGGGTCGGTCCACTTGATGTTGTGCTTGGCGAGCTGGTCGTACTTCTCAGGGCCCGCCTGGGAGAGGTAGATGTTCTCGAACCAGTCGGTGAGCGGCCAGCCGTCGGCGCCGCCGACGGAGAACGGCGTGACACCCGAGTCGTAGATCGCCTGCGAGGTGCTCAGCAGGTCCTTCCAGGTGTTCGGCTCCTTGGCCGCGGCGTTCTCGAAAACCTTGGTGTTGTACCAGATCAGGGACTTGTTGGCGGCCTTGTAGTACGCGCCGTACTGCTTGTCGCCGACCTTGCCGAGGTCCTGCCAGCCCTGGGCGTAGTTCTTCGTGAGCTGCGCCTGGGCCTCCGCGCCCAGCGGCTTGGCCCACTTCTTGTCGACGGCCTGCTTGATGGCGCCGGGCTGCGGCAGCATCGCGACGTCCGGCGGGGCGCCGCCGGCCACCTTCGAGCCGAGGAAGTTGATGATCGGGTCCTGGGCGGGGACGAAGGTGACCTTCGCGCCCGTCCGCTTCTCGAACTCCGAGAGCACCTGCTTGAAGTTCTTCTGCTCGTCGCCGGTCCATACGGCGGCGATCTCCAGCGACTTGCCGTTCAGCTTCGGCAGCTTGACCGAGGACGCGGGTGTCTTGCCGCCGTCCCCGCCGTCCTTGCCGTTGTCGTCATCGCCTCCGCAGGCGGTGAGCGTGAGCGCGAGGGAACCGATGGCGAGGCCCGCGAGGGCCGTGCGGAAGGTGCTCCTGCGGGTGCTGGGTGTGCGTGTACGAAGAGTGCTGCGAGTGCTGCCCATCACTGCCCCGTTCTCGTCCTGAACGCTGAACGTACGTACTGAGCGCTGTCCCGTGCGCACTGGTCTACGCCCGGCCAGGGAGGACGGGCAAGGGTGCCAGGGCTGTAAACCGGGTGATCGTGACGGGGTCGTGATGCGTCAAGGGGGTGCGGGGCGGGGGGAGTTGGTCCTGCCGCGCCATATGTCGCACTCGACCGGTCCTACGCCTCGGGGCTCCGCCCCGGCCCCCGCGCCTCAAGCGCCGGCGGGGCTGGAAAAGATTCGGGGCTCTGCCCCGTGCCCCGCTGCTCAAGCGCCGCAGGGGCTTGATGTACCGGCACCGGCGTTACGGGTCCGTGCCGCCGCCCCTCTCCCACCACCCGCCCCCTCCGGGGGGGCTTCGGCCCCACGGGGGTGCCGCCTCGCATGCGGTCGGCCGCACCGACTTGGGCAATCGCCGCCTTGGGCGGCGGGTGGGCAAGGCGGCGCCCGGTGCCGCGCAACAGGACCACGGGACCCGGCCACGGTGTCGCGGGCCACCCGGCCCCGGCCGCGGTGCCGCGGGGCCACCCGGGTCCTGGCCGCCGCGACGTGCGGCTACAGGAGGGACGGGACCTCGGTTGCCGAGACGGAGCGGGCGGCCCGTTCGAGGGCGCTGGCGAGGAGGGCCAGGTCCGTGGGACCGTTGCCCAGTTCGCGGACCGGGCGGCGGTCCGGCGGGTCGCCCATGCGGGCCCATTCGAGCGCCACGACCGTGGGCCGCTGCGTGGCCGTCCGGGGAATGCGCCCGGTCACCCGGCCCGCCTGCACCTCGACGTCACGCCCGTCCGCCCCGTGCAGCACCCCGCGCCCCGGCGCCGGATCCTCGCTCCCGGTCCCCGGCGGGTCCAGCACGACCCGTGGCCGGGCCGTCCACCCCCCGGCCCCGCCGGAGGCGAACGCCGCGACGAGATGCACCCCGAGCCGCTCCCCGTCCCGTACGACGGCCTCCAGGGCCCGGACCACCGAACCCGCGGCCGGCCGCCCCATCGAACCGAGCGGCGGCGAGAGCAACGCGTCCAGGTCGTCCACGACGACCACGAGCCGCGGCAACGGCGGACCGGCATCCGCCCGCTCCCGCGTGGCCCCGGGCCGCAGCCGCATCGTCGAACTGGGCGGCACGTCCACGTCCCCGGAACTCTCGGAGGACGGCGCCCCGCGCTGGGCCACGACCCGGCCCGAAACGGCCCGCTGCGTGTGCCACTCCGAGAAGTGCGTACGCCCTATGAGCTCGGCACGGCGCTTCAGCTCGGTGCTCAGCGCCTGGGCGAACTCCCGCATCCGTACCGGGTCGTTGGCGGCCAGGTGCGTCGTGACGTGGGGCAGGTCCGTGCAGACACGTAGTCCTTCCGCGCGCTCACCGCCCGACGTACCGTCGACCAGCACCATGCCGAGCCGGTCGGGACGCTCCGCCGCGGCGAGCGAAGCGGCGACCGAGCGCAACAGCTCCGTGCGGCCACTGCCCGCGGGCCCCTCGATCAACAGGTGTGGGCCCTCGGCGGCCAGGTCCACGGTCAGCGGGCCGCGCGGCCCCGCCCCGAGCACCGCCCAGACGCGCCCACCGAGCGAGTCCGGATCGTCCCCGGCCGCCGCCCAGCGCGCCATGAGGGACGCCGGTGTGGCACGGGCGAGCCCCAACTCGTCGAGAAGCCTGGAGGTTTGCGGCAGCGGCGCCGACACGCGCGAGACCGGCCGGTCGCCGGAACCGCCCACCGCGTCCGGGCGCAACGGCGCGAGCGCCCGCGCGAACCGCTCCGCCCAGGCGAGCGACACCGCGTCGGCCGTACCGACCGTCCCGTGCCCGACGAGCTGTCCCTGCGCCGCCCGGTGCAGCCGCAGCGTCGTCGCCACATCGCCACTGAGCAGCGCCACCGCCCCGCACGCGCGGAACGCCGGGCTCTCGGCGCAGGCGGCCTCGTAGCTCTGCGTGGCCGGAGAGGCGGGCGAGGCGGCGGGCGCCTCGGCCAGGCACACCACGTGGATCCCAGCCGCGGCCCCTTCGGCGGCGAGCCGCACCGTGGCCTCACGCAGCGATGCGCTCCCGGGGTCGCCGTCGATCACGACGACCGTGGCGGCGACGGGCTCGTCGGGCGCCTGCGCGGAGGGCCTGAACCCCGCCGCGTGGTCGTCGAGCCGGCGCAACAGCTCGTTCGTACGGGCCGCCGCCTGCTCCCGGTCGTACGCGAGAAGCAGCCGGCAGTCCTGGCCGTGGGCGGGCCGCACCTGGGGCAGCCAGCCGAGCCAGGACCAGTCGGCGACCCGCTCCTCCAGGGAGCGCGCCCGGTCGGCCGAGATCAGGACGAGTTCCAGGTGCTCCGGCGCGTGCAGCGTCGTGAGCTGGGCGACGGCGCAGCGCGCCAGGCCCGCGAGCCGCGCGCGCGGCCCCGCGAGCCCCAGGGCCCCGGCCTCGGCGAGCCCCACGGTCACCGGCACCGCGGGCAGCAGCCCCACGCCACCGGGGCCCGGCCGGTCGACGCTGCCGAGCCGCACCGCGAGCGCCTCCGCGTGGCCGGGACCGCGCTCCCACAGCCGCGGCCCCGGGCCGAGCGCGGTGAGCAGCAGGGCGGCCGCGTCGGGCCAGGTCTCGGCGGTGACGGGCCTGGGCTCCTCCTCGTACGAGGGGGCCTCGGGCGGCGTCTCGGGATCGGCGACGGGTTCCGAGTGCTGCGGGGTGCGCAGCACGTGCGGCTCGTGGATCTCGTGCTGCTGGTCGTCGTCCATGGCGAAGCCGTCGTGCTCGTCGCGTTTGCCGCGGCGCAGCAGCCGGGAGAGCCCGCCGCGCTTGCGCGGGGCGCGCGGCAGCGTGGTGCCGCGCGCGGGGGTGCTCACGCGCGTGCCCTCCGTCTCCTCGGCCGGCTCGGGCTCGGACACGAGGGGGCGCGCGCCGCCTTGCGCGGCGTCGCTCGCCGCGCCCCAGGCGGAGTCCCCGTACGCGTGCCGCGTCTCCTGGTCGGGGTCGGTGGCGGGGGCCTGCGCGGGCGCGTCCACCGGCTGCTCGGCGAACAGCACCCGGACGTGCCCCTCACCGTCCGGCGCCGTCCGCAGCGGCCTGGGGCGGGCGGCGTCACCGGCGACGGAGACCCGCAGCGCCGATTCGCCGACGCGCACCAGCGAACCGGGGGACAGGCGGACGGGGCGGGCGTCGAGGGGGCGGCCGTCCACCGACGTCCCGTTCGTGGACTCCAGGTCCTCCACCGAGATCCGGCCGTCGGCGCCGAGCGTCACCGCGCAGTGCAGGCGTGACACGTCCGGGTCGTCGAGGGAGACGTCCGCGTCGGCGGAGCGGCCGACGCGGATCTGCCCGCCGTGCAGCAGATGGACGCCGCCCGCGTCGGGGCCCGCCACCACATGGAGCTGGGCCGCCGCGTCGTCCGGCTCGGGGCCCGGGGCCACGGGGGCGCCGAGCGCGATCACCGCGCCGTCGATCAGCGGGGGCTCACCTATGACGCAGCGCTGTGCGTCGAGCCGCTGCGTGCCCGCGTACAGGGTCGTCGAGCCCGCCTCGCCGCCCGCGACGGCGGTGGCCAGGCCGGAGGCGACCGCGGCGAGTGCCGTGCCCGCGGGGGCCGTGACCAGTACGTCGACACCGCGCGCGAGTGCGTCGTCACCACGTGCGAGCATGTCGGGGCGCGTGCCCAGGGGGTCTACGACGGTAAGCCGGATCTGCATCGCCGCCTGCGGTCCCTTCTGCGCGGGCGCCCGGAAACAGAGGGGCTGCCCCGCGGTCCCCCACCGCAGATTCCCCCCACCGCCACGGGCACGTCAGCCAGTGCTGAAGGCATCCTTGCACTTGCCGCTGACAACACGCCCGCCAGCCACCCGTAAGTGATCTTGATTGGTCGGCTCTGCCCGTAAAAGTGCCTGCTCGTTGCCCGGTTGAGATCGGTCACGTCACCCCTCGGCAACCAATGGCCCCAGCCGTGCGTCTTTCCGTCGAACACGGGTAGGCCCGGGGCCGTACACCGGTGGGTACGGACGGGTAATGGCCCGAGCCGAAAGCCACAGAAGATCGACAGTCGGTACCGGGTAATCCGCCACTAGAGTGGGTCGGAACACCCGGAACCAGGTGACCCAAGCAAGTACCGATGCAGGGAGCGCATGACGTGCGGCCGGTAGGCAGCAAGTACCTGCTCGAGGAGCCGCTCGGACGCGGCGCCACGGGCACCGTCTGGCGAGCCCGCCAGCGCGAGACGGCGGGCGCGGAGGCGGCCGTCGCCGGCCAGCCCGGCGAGACCGTCGCGATCAAGGTCCTCAAGGAAGAGCTCGCCAACGACGCGGACGTGGTGATGCGCTTCCTCAGGGAGCGCTCCGTCCTGCTGCGGCTCACCCACCCGAACATCGTGCGGGTGCGCGACCTGGTGGTGGAGGGCGATCTGCTCGCCCTCGTCATGGACCTCGTCGAGGGCCCGGACCTGCACCGCTACCTGCGCGAGAACGGACCGTTCTCGCCGGTCGGCGCCGCACTCCTGACGGCCCAGGTCGCCGACGCCCTCGCCGCCTCGCACGCGGACGGGGTCGTGCACCGCGACCTCAAGCCGGCGAACGTCCTGCTCAAGCAGGACACCGGCGAGATGTACCCGATGCTCACCGACTTCGGCATCGCCCGTCTCGCCGACTCCCCGGGCCTGACCCGCACCCACGAGTTCGTCGGCACGCCCGCGTACGTGGCTCCCGAGTCCGCCGAGGGCCGTCCGCAGACCAGCGCCGTCGACGTCTACGGCGCGGGCATCCTGCTGTACGAGCTGGTCACGGGCCGGCCGCCGTTCTCCGGCGGCTCGGCGCTCGAAGTCCTGCACCAGCACCTCAGCGCCGAACCGCGCCGCCCCTCGACGGTCCCGGACCCGCTGTGGACGGTCATCGAGCGCTGCCTGCGCAAGAACCCGGACGAACGGCCGAGCGCGGAGAACCTCGCGCGCGGCCTGCGCACCGTCGCCGAGGGCATCGGCGTGCACGCGAGCAGCGCGCGGATCGCCGCCGCCGAGGGCGTCGGCGCGCTCCTGATGCCGGACCCCACCCCGGCCCAGGTCCCGGACACCCCCGGCGCCTCGGACGCGGACCCGACGCAGGTGCTGCCGAACAACGCGGCGGCCGCCGGCCTCGCGGGGGCGGCGGGCGCGGCGGCCGGTGCCGCGGCCGCGGGGGCGTACGACCCGAACGCGGCCACGAGCGTCATGCAGCAGCAGGGCAACAACCAGGGCGGCGACGCGGCCGACCCGACCGCCGTCATGCCGCCGATGCCGCAGGGCCCGCCGGAGCAGATGCCGGACGCCTGGGGCGACCAGCTGCGCGCGGCCCGCGACCGCAACGAGCAGACGCAGGTGCAGTACCTCGACCCGAACGAGGACCCGCTGCGCCGCCGCCCGCAGCGCCAGGTCGCGCGCCCGCAGCAGCCGCAGCAGCAGCCGCAGCAGTACGCGCAGCGGCCCCCGCAGCACCAGCCCCAGCAGTACGCGCCGCCGCAGCAGCCGCCGCCCCGCCAGGCCCCGCGCCCGGCGCCTGAGCCCCGCGAGCCGCGCCGCCGCAGCCCCAACCGGATGCGGATCCCGGGCCTCGGCTGCCTCAAGGGCTGCCTGTTCATGATCGTGATGCTCTTCGTGGTCAGCTGGCTGGTCTGGGAGTTCACGCCGCTCCAGGACTGGATCGGCACCGGCAAGGGCTACTGGGCCCAGCTCTCCGACTGGTTCTCCACGGTCTCCGACTGGATCGGCGACTTGGGAAGCAAAACCGGCAACTAGAGCGGCAACGTGACCGGGAACCGGACGCGCCGCGGGCCGAACTGGTGCGTGACGTTGGAGATTTGTCGACATCCAGCGGGTGAATTCCCCCTCTGATGCGTAGGTTGGCGCCCGAGCCGCGTAGCTTGGGCGCCAACACGCGTCTGTAGGAGCAGCCTTGGCACGGAAGATCGGCAGCCGGTACACCGCACACCAGATCCTGGGGCGCGGCAGTGCGGGCACGGTGTGGCTGGGCGAGGGACCCGAGGGTCCGGTCGCCATCAAACTGCTGCGCGAGGACCTCGCCGCGGACCAGGAGCTGGTCGGCCGCTTCGTCCAGGAGCGCACCGCCCTGCTGAGCCTCGACCACGCGCGCGTGGTGGGCGTGCGCGACCTGGTGGTGGACGGCAACGACCTGGCGCTCGTCATGGACCTCGTCCGCGGCACCGACCTGCGCACCCGGCTCGACCGCGAGCGCCGGATGCCCCCCGAGGCCGCCGTCGCCGTCGTCGCGGACATCGCCGAGGGCCTCGCCGCCGCGCACGCCGCGGGCATCGTGCACCGCGACGTCAAGCCGGAGAACGTGCTCCTTGACATGCAGGGCGAGCTCGGCCCCGGCGGCTCGCACCCCGCGCTGCTCACCGACTTCGGCATCGCCAAGCTGATCGACACCCCGCGCCGCTCGCGCGCGACGAAGATCATCGGTACGCCCGACTACCTCGCCCCCGAGGTCATCGAGGGCCTGCCCGCGCGCGCGGCCGTCGACATCTACGCGCTCGCGACGGTCCTGTACGAACTCCTCGCCGGTTTCACGCCGTTCGGCGGCGGCCACCCCGGGGCCATCCTGCGCCGGCACGTCACGGAGACGGTGGTCCCGCTCCCCGGCATCCCCGACGAGCTGTGGCAGCTGCTCATCCAGTGCCTCGCCAAGGCCCCGGCCTCCCGCCTGCGCGCCTCCGAGCTGGCCGCGCGCCTGCGCGAACTCCAGCCGATGCTCACCGGCCTGCCCCCGCTCGATGTGGACGAGCCGGAGACCGAGCCCGCCCCCGACGAACCGGAGCCGCGGAACGAGACGCCGGAGGACCCCCCGGAGCGGCCCCGCCGCGGCGCCGTCTCCCTGATCCCCGGCTCCGCGCCCAAGGACTCCAACCGCGACACCCATACGTCGATGCGGGTCCCGGCACCGGACGAACTGGCGGGCGGCGCCCGCGGCACGGCGCGCGCGCCCCGCGCCCACGGCTCGCCGCGCCCCGGATCGGCCCGCAACCGGCACTCCGCGCGCCGCAGACGCATCACGCTCGGCGTGGCCGGGCTCGTCCTGGTGGCCGCGGTCGGCGGTGGCGTCTGGGCCGCCGGCTCCTCCGGCTCGAACGAGACACCCCCCGCGGACAGCAACAATTCCGCGCCCGAACAGCCGTAGAGCGGGCCCCGGGGGCGGCCGGGGCGGATCACTTGCACCAGCCGTTAGGCTGGTCCTGTGGCAGTCGTCGATGTATCCGAAGAGCTGAAGTCCCTCTCCTCGACCATGGAGTCGATCGAGGCCGTCCTGGACCTCGACAAGATGAGGGCAGATATCGCCGTGCTCGAGGAGCAGGCGGCCGCGCCGTCCCTGTGGGACGACCCGGAGGCGGCGCAGAAGATCACCAGCAAGCTGAGCCACCTCCAGGCGGAGGTCCGCAAGGCCGAGGCGCTGCGCGGCCGTCTCGACGACCTCGGCGTGCTGTTCGAGATGGCCGAGGAGGAGGACGACCCGGACACCCGTGCCGAGGCCGAGTCCGAGCTCACGGCCGTGAAGAAGGCGCTGGACGAGATGGAGGTCCGCACCCTCCTGTCCGGCGAGTACGACTCCCGCGAGGCGATCGTCAACATCCGCGCGGAGGCCGGCGGCGTCGACGCGGCGGACTTCGCCGAGCAGTTGCAGCGCATGTACCTGCGCTGGGCCGAGCGCCACGGCTACAAGACCGAGGTCTACGAGACCTCGTACGCGGAAGAGGCCGGCATCAAGTCGACGTCCTTCTCCGTCCAGGTGCCGTACGCGTACGGGACGCTCTCCGTCGAGCAGGGCACGCACCGCCTGGTGCGCATCTCGCCGTTCGACAACCAGGGCCGCCGCCAGACCTCCTTCGCGGGCGTCGAGGTGCTCCCGGTGGTCGAGCAGACCGACCACGTCGAGATCGACGAGTCGGACCTGCGCGTGGACGTCTACCGCTCCTCGGGCCCCGGCGGCCAGGGCGTGAACACGACGGACTCCGCGGTCCGTCTGACGCACATCCCCACCGGCATCGTGGTCTCCTGCCAGAACGAGCGCTCGCAGATCCAGAACAAGGCCACGGCCATGAACGTGCTGCAGGCCAAGCTCCTCGAGCGCCAGCGCCAGGAGGAGCGCGCCAAGATGGACGCCCTCAAGGGCGACGGCGGCAGCTCCTGGGGCAACCAGATGCGTTCGTACGTCCTGCACCCGTACCAGATGGTCAAGGACCTGCGCACCGAGTTCGAGGTCGGCAACCCGCAGGCCGTGCTCGACGGCGAGATCGACGGCTTCATCGAGGCCGGAATTCGCTGGCGCAAGCAGCAGGAGAAGTAACTCCAGGATTCAACGAATTGAAGGCAACTGCCGTTGACCGAGCGGCAGTTGCCTTTAGTTTTGCCCCGACCCCCCTTTCAGATGTGGCGCACTTGTGAAGACTGGCCAGCCATTTACGTCACAGTCACATGTTCGTAAGGCGGTCAACTCGCCTAAGTGTGGACATAGCGTGCGCAACGCCCTTGACGTTGATCCCAAAAGTGGAAAGGCTGGCGCGCGGCATGCGTATTAGTGGGACGCGTGTGAACGGGGGAGGGGTGCACGAGGCCTCTGCTGCCTCCGGTTGAACGCGGTCCCTGGCGCTGCTCCATTGACGATTGGCTACTGGGGGTAGCAGACAGATGACCAAGAAGACGCGGATCCGCGTTGCGCGGATAGCGGCCGGTGCGGTGATCGCGGCCGGCGCCTCGCTGACCGCCGCGGGTGCGGCATCCGCCGCGGGCGTGAGCGATGAGCCCAACCAGAAGTGTGGTCCGCTCGGCTTCATTTGCTTCCCCACTGGGGACGGCGAGGGAGACAACGGCGGCACCGACGGTGGGACTGACGGCGGCACCGACGGTGGGACCGACGGCGGTGCCGATGGCGGCGCGACTGGTAACACCGACGCCGGTGTAGACGGTGGCGCCATCTCGATCGGCGGCACCATCGGTGGTGACGACTCCTCCGGCGGTAACGGTGGCGACGACTCCACCGGTGGCGGCAACGGCGGCGACGACTCCACCGGCGGCACCATCGGCGGTGACGACTCCACCGGCGGCAACGGCAACTCCGGTGGCAACGGCAACGGCGGAGACGACTCCACCGGTGGCTCCTCCACCGGCGGTTCCTCGACCGGCGGCGACGACTCCACGGGTGGCGGCTCCTCGACCGGCGGTTCGTCCACCGGTGGTGGCGACAACACCAACCCCGACGGCAACAACAACCCCGTCGAGCAGGGTCAGGGCAAGGACAGCCTCCAGGACACCGGCTCCGCTCCCGCCGAGCAGACCGGCACGGGCTCCGGCAACGCCAAGGCCACCGGTGAGCTCGCCGAGACCGGTTCCTCCGGCACCACGTTCCTGGTGATCGGTGCGGCCACGATGATCGCGGGCGGTGTCGGCTTCCGACTCCTGCCGCGCCTCGCGGGCAACCGCGGCGGCAGCGCCGCCGCGTAACACCACGCACACGCGAAAGGGCCCGGAGCCGATCGGCTCCGGGCCCTTTCGCATGTCTGTGTACGGGCGGCTACACCGTCTGATGGGCGAGGAGCGCCATCGCCGCCACGAGCACCGCCACCAGGGCGACCAGCGCCATGGGGCTCAGCGCGGACAGCGGGTTCTGCTGCTGAAGCCGCTCGCGATTCGCCCGGCACACCGGGCAGCGGCCCTCATTCACGGGGGCCGCGCAGTTCGCGCACACCAATCGGTCGTAGGCCATGCGCTTCTCCTCCTCCCGCGCGGCGGAGCCTGCCACCGGGTACCCCTGGGTTCTCTCCGCTCAACGCTCCGGGAAACGCAACCGTTCCCCCTACCACTGTGCCAGCTTCCCGAAAATTCGGCGCGTCCCGGCGGAAGTGCCGCCCCTGACCAGGTAAGGGGCGGACAATTCCGGCGCCGTATCCGGCATCACAGCGGGACAAAACGCTCAACGAGGGGCGGCGCCTGCGCTCCGTGCGCGGCTTCGCGTATGGTCACGCACACCTACCTCCGTCGCCCCCCGATGCTCCGAGGCGCACCAGTGATCCGATTCGACAACGTCTCCAAGGTCTATCCCAAGCAGACCCGGCCCGCCCTCAGGGATGTCTCCCTGGAGGTCGAGCGTGGTGAATTCGTCTTCCTGGTCGGCTCGTCCGGCTCCGGAAAGTCGACGTTCCTGCGCCTCGTGCTGCGCGAGGAGCGGGCCAGCCACGGCCAGGTGCACGTCCTGGGCAAGGACCTCGGCCGCGTATCCAACTGGAAGGTCCCGCAGATCCGCCGCCAGCTCGGCACGGTCTTCCAGGACTTCCGGCTCCTGCCCAACAAGACGGTCGGCGAAAACGTCGCCTTCGCGCAGGAGGTCATCGGCAAGTCCCGCGGCGAGATCCGCAAGTCCGTGCCGCAGGTCCTCGACCTCGTCGGCCTCGGCGGCAAGGACGACCGCATGCCCGGCGAGCTCTCCGGTGGTGAGCAGCAGCGTGTGGCCATCGCGCGGGCCTTCGTCAACAGGCCGAAGCTGCTGATCGCGGACGAGCCGACCGGCAACCTCGACCCGCAGACCTCCGTCGGCATCATGAAGCTGCTCGACCGGATCAACCGGACGGGCACCACCGTGATCATGGCCACCCACGACCAGAACATCGTGGACCAGATGCGCAAGCGCGTCATCGAGCTGGAGCACGGCCGCCTCGTGCGCGACCAGTCGCGCGGCGTGTACGGCTACCAGCACTGAGAACCACGGAACCGCGAGAAGTACCGAGCAAAGAAAGCTGCGAAAGGCGTTAGTGACGCTATGCGTGCCCAATTCGTTCTGTCGGAGATCGGCGTAGGACTCCGCCGCAATCTCACGATGACCTTCGCCGTGATCATCTCGGTTGCCCTCTCGCTCGCCCTGTTCGGCGGCTCGCTGCTCATGAGCGACCAGGTCAACCAGATGAAGGGCTACTGGTACGACAAGGTCAACGTCTCGATCTTCCTGTGCAACAAGGGGGACGCCGACTCCGACCCGAACTGCGCCAAGGGCCCGGTCACGACCGAGCAGAAGAAGGACATCCTCGGCGACCTCAAGAAGCTGCCCGTCGTCGACAACGTGGCGCACGAGTCGCAGGACCAGGCGTACAAGCACTACAAGGAGCAGTTCGGCGAGTCCCCGCTGGCCAGCTCGCTGACGCCCGACCAGCTCCAGGAGTCGTACCGGATCAAGCTGAAGGACCCGGAGAAGTACAACGTCATCGCGACGGCGTTCAACGGGCGGCCCGGTGTCCAGTCCGTACAGGACCAAAAGGGCGTGCTCGACAACCTCTTCCGGCTGCTCGGCTACCTGAACTACGCGGCGAGCGCGGTGATGGCGGTGATGCTCGTCGTGGCGCTGCTGCTCATCGTGAACACGGTGCGGGTGTCCGCGTTCAGCCGACGGCGCGAGACCGGGATCATGCGGCTCGTCGGCGCGTCCGGCTTCTACATCCAGGCGCCGTTCATCATGGAGGCCGCGGTCGCCGGGCTCATCGGCGGCGGCATCGCCTGTGTGTTCCTCGCGGCCGGCCAGTACTTCGTGATCGACAACGGCGTGGCCCTCTCCGACAAACTCCAGCTCATCAACTTCATCGGCTGGGACTCGGTGTTGACGAAGCTGCCGCTGATCCTCGCCGTGAGCGTGCTGATGCCCGCGCTTGCCGCGTTCGTCGCGTTGCGCAAGTACCTGAAGGTGTGACGAGAGTCCTTCGCGCCATGGGGCGTCGTGCGGGTCAACGGCCCGTACGACGCCCCTTGTTGTCCTAGACTCACCGACATGTCAGGTCCGGAGCTGTACTCCAGGCCCCGTCGCATCGGCCGCGGGGCGACCCTGACATTGATCTTCGTGACGGTCCTCGCGGCGGGCGCCGCGACCGGCTCCTGGCCGGGGGAGCACCGCAAACCCGGCGAGGGCGGGGACGGTTCGCTCGTCGCCGCGCACGAGAAGCCGCTCGCGGGCCCGACCGATCCGGGCGCCGCGGCGGCCCAGGCGATGGCCGACGGGAAGTCGCCCACGAAGGCCGCCCAGGACGCCGTCAGCCGCAGTGGCGACCGCTGGGGCTCCGTCTACACGCAAGGCGAGTACGAGGAGTTCGAGCAGGCCCTCGACGGCGAGTACACCGGCATCGGCCTGCGGGCCCGGCGCACCGCCGACGGGCGGGTCCAGGTCTCCAAGGTCCGGCGCGGCTCGCCCGCGCAGCTCGCCGGCATCCGTGAGGGCGACCGGATCGCGGCCGTCGACGGCGAGCCGGTCACCGGCCGCCCCGTCACGGAGGTCCTCGCGCTCCTGCGGGGCGAGCACGCGGGCACCCCCGTGCACGTGGGGCTGCAGCGCGGTACGCGCGCGTGGAGCGAGACCCTGCGCCGCGCCAATCTGTCCACCGACTCGGTGGTCTCCACGCGGCTGCCCGACGGCGCGACGCTCGTGAAGGTGAGCGCCTTCACCAAGGGCGTCGGCGAGCAGGTGCGTACGGCGGTCGCCGAGGCACCCGCGCGCGCGGGCGTCGTGCTCGACCTGCGGGGCAACTCCGGCGGCCTGGTCACCGAGGCGGTCCGGGCGTCCTCCGCGTTCCTCGACGGCGGGCTCGTGGCGACGTACGACGTGCGCGGGGCGCAGCGGGCCCTGCACGCGCAGCGCGGTGCCGACACGTCCAGACCGGTGGTCGTGCTCGTCGACAGCGGGACGATGAGCGCGGCCGAGTTGCTCACCGGCGCCCTTCAGGACCGTGGCCGCGCGGTCGTCGTGGGCTCCAAGACCTTCGGCAAGGGCTCGGTCCAGATGCCGAGCCGGCTGCCCGACGGCTCCGTGGCGGAGCTGACCGTCGGGCACTACCGCACCCCTTCGGGCCGCGCGGTCGACGGCCGGGGCATCACCCCGGACCTGGAGACCGAGGCGGACACCCTGCGGCGGGCGGAGACAGTATTGACTGGCCTCGGGGACCCCTCGTAGTGCGAAAATGGTCAGCACTATGGCCAAGGCAATGTATGTACCGAAGGAGTCCCAGCCCAAGCAGGGCAAAAAGGGGGCGTCGTCCGACAAGAAGGACGGCAAGCGCAAGATGGTCGCGCAGAACAAGAAGGCGCGCCACGACTACCTGATCATGGACACCTACGAGGCCGGCATCGTGCTGACCGGCACCGAGGTCAAGTCGCTGCGGCAGGGGCGCACCTCGCTCGCCGACGCCTTCGTCCAGATCGACAGGGGCGAGGCGTGGCTGCACAACGCCCACATCCCCGAGTACAACCAGGGCACCTGGACGAACCACGCGGTGCGCCGCAAGCGCAAGCTGCTGCTGCACCGTGAGGAGATCGACAAGCTGGAGTCGAAGTCCGAGGAGACCGGTCACACGATCGTGACCCTGGCGATCTACTTCAAGGACGGCCGGGCGAAGGCCGAGATCGCGCTCGCCAAGGGCAAGAAGGAGTACGACAAGCGGCAGACGCTGCGCGAGAAGCAGGACCGGCGGGACTCGGACCGGGCGATCGCGGCCGCGAAGCGGCGGCAGCGGAACAACGAGCGGATGGGCTGACGGCCGTCTCCCGTCGGCCCTCGGGAATACGCTGGCATCGTCGTGCGTTGGTCACGTACGATGGCACTGTTCCTCACCGCAGGGACGCCGGACCGCAAGGTCCACCTTGAAAAAACAACATGGGGATGATCGGTTTCGACAGCGGATGTCGAAGCAGGGGAAGCGTGTCGAGGAAGCGGCAATGATCTCGTTAACCATATGTCGCAACCAATAATCGCCAATTCTAAGAGCGATTCCCAGTCCTTCGCCCTCGCTGCCTAATAACAGCGACTGAAGGACCCTAAAAGGGTGTCAGCCCGGGGGTGTTCCCGACCCGGATCCTGGCATAATCTAGGGAACTAAACTTTTCCGTCCGGCCACGGGGCGGAAAAGGAAATCAAACAGTGGCTGGGCCCGTCGGCGACTTGTTCGCGTGATCACCGGGGCCGAGAAAATCGAAGCGAACTGCACACGGAGAAGCCCTGCTGCTGCACCGTTGGACGCGGGTTCGATTCCCGCCATCTCCACTCATCCCATGCGATTCAGGCCCGGCTGTTCACACAGCCGGGCCTTTGTCGTTGGCCCGGCTGCTCAGTGGCTCAGTAGTGGGTCTTGGCGGAGCCCTGCGGTTCCGGGATGCTCCTGTGGCATGAAGAGACGTGATGGAAAGCCGTCTGCCAGAGCCCGTACGTGGGCCTGGCCCCTTGTCCTCGTCGTGGCCGCCGCGGGGCTGTCGTGGAGTGCGCCCGCCGGTGCCGATTCCGCCCCCGGTGGGCTGCCGGAGGCCATCGACACGATTCTCGGGGATACGCGGATGGAGGGCGGCGCGGCGAGTGTCGTCGTGGCCGACGCGAAGACCGGGGAGACGCTGTACCAGCACAATCCGACCGGGCGGCTGATGCCCGCCTCCAACACGAAGCTCGCCACCTCCGCCGCCGCGATGGGGACCCTCGGCCCGGACTACCGGTTCGGGACGGACGTGCTCGCCGGCGGTCGGGTGCGCGGTGGGGTGCTCGACGGGGACCTGTATCTGCGCGGCACAGGGGACCCGACCACGCTGGCCGCCGACTACGACAAGCTCGCCGCCGACGTCGCCGCGGCCGGGGTGAAGCGGGTGAGCGGGCGGCTCGTCGCGGACGACACCCGGTTCGACGACCACCGGATCGGCGACACCTGGGGCGGCGACGACGAGTCCTCGTACTACGCCGCCCAGATCTCCGCGCTCAGCGTCGCCCCCGACACCGACTACGACACCGGGACCGTCATCGTCGAGGTGAAGCCCGGGGCCAGGGCCGGGGACAAGCCGGCCGTCAGCGTCACGCCGAAGAACGACTACGTGGACATCGACCTGAAGGCGTCCACCGTCGGGGCCGGGGGAGACGACACCGTCGCCGTCGAGCGGCGGCACGGGACCAACACCATCACCGTGAGCGGCACCGTGCCGGTGGGCGGGGACACCACCAAGGAGTGGGTGACGGTGTGGGAGCCGACCGGGTACGCGGCCGCCGTGTTCCGGGACGCGCTCGCCGCGCACGGGGTGAAGGTCGCCGGTTCCACCAGGCTGGGGCAGGCCACGCCCAAGGGCGCGAAGCGGCTCGCCGGGCACGAGTCCATGGCCCTGAAGGACCTGCTGATCCCGTTCATGAAGCTCTCCAACAACATGCACGCCGAGTCCCTCACCAAGGCCATGGGGTACAAGGCGACGGGCAGGCCCGGGAGTTGGGGCGACGGCGTCGCCGCCGTGGCCGACTATCTGAAGGGCGCCGGGGTCGACGCCACCAAGGTGCGCCAGGTCGACGGGTCCGGGCTCTCGCGCAAGGACAACTTCGCCGCCCGGCAACTCGCCGACCTGCTGCTCTCCGTACAGGACGAGCCCTGGTACGCCGACTGGTACAAGTCCCTGCCCGTGGCCTGCGACCCGGACCGGTTCGTCGGCGGGACGCTGCGCAGCCGCATGTGCGACACGCCCGCCGCCCTCAACGCCCGGGGGAAGACCGGGTCGTTGACGGGCGCTTCGGCGCTCTCGGGCTATGTGAAGGACGCCGACGGGCGGCTGCTCGTCTACAGCGTCGTCCAGAACAATTACCTCGTCGACTCCGTGAAGCCGCTGGAGGATGCCGTCGTCGTGACCCTCGCGAAGTCGACGTCCAAGGAGGCGAAGGCCGTCGTGCCGAAGTCAACGCGCGCCGTTCCGGCCGCCGAGCGGGACGGCGACCTGGAGTGCTCGTGGCGCAAGCCGGCCATGTGCTGAGCGACTAGCGCCGCTCGGGGCGTCGTACGTACGCGTACAGCGCGAGCAGCAGCGCGCACGACGCCGCCGTGACCGGCACCGTGTACGCCGCGGTGGGGCCCCAGTGCTCCACCGCGGCGCCGCCCGACGCCGAGCCGCAGGCGATGCCCGTGAGTATGCCGGTCACCGCGAGCGTCATGCCCTCGTTCAACTGGCCCTCCGGTGTGCGCTGTTGGACCAGGGTCATGCCGGTCACCATCGTCGGCGCCGTGGCCATGCCCGCGATCAGGAGCGCGCCCCCGAGGAGGTACAGGGAGCCCGTGGACCAGGCGGCGAGCAGCGGCAGGGTCATCAGGGCCGCCATCGCCGCCACGCACAGCGGGTGGCGCCGGGCCGCCGGGCCCGCCGGTCGCCACGCCCCGTAGAGCAGGCCGGCCGCGCAGGAACCCGCCGCCTGGAGCGCCAGGATGCCGCCCGCCCACTCCTTGTGGCCCTGCGCCTCGGCGAAGGCGACCGTGACGACCTCAAGGGAGCCGAAGATCGCGCCCGTGGCGAGGAAGGCGAGCAGCAGGGGTGGCATGCCACGGGCGCGTAGTGGCGTTCTCGTCGCCTTTGTACGTGCGTGGGGCGGCGGTTCCGTCGCGCGTTGGGCGGCGAAGATCAACACGCCGGTCACCATGAGCACGGCGCTGACCAGCGTGCCCGCCTCCGGGAAGAGCGAGCCGCACAGGAAGGCGGCGGCCACCGGGCCGAGCATGTAGCAGAGTTCGTCCGCCGCCTGTTCGAAGGAGTTCGCGGTGTGCAGGGCGTCCGGGGTCTCCTTCAGCAGGTGGGCCCAGCGGGCCCGGGACAGGCCGCCCGTGTTGGGGGTCGTCGCGGACGCCAAGTAGGCGGCGAACAGTGTCCAGTTCGGTGCCCCGAAGTGCACGCACAGGAGCAGGGCGAGCGAGCCGCAGGCGGATATGAGGGTGGCCGGGACCGCGATCCGGGCCTGCCCGTGGCGGTCCACGAGCCGCGCCGTCCACGGCCCGACGAGCGCGTTGGCGACCAGGCCCGTGGCGGTGACGGCGCCCGCGAGCGCGTACGAGCCGCGTGACCCGGAGATCATGATCACCGCGCTGATGCTGAACATCCCCTGCGGGAAGCGGGCGATGAGGTTGCCGAGGGTGAAGGCGCGGGCGCCGGGGATGGCGAAGAGCCGGGTGTAGGACGTGGCAGTGGACATGCGAAGAGCGTCGCCGCAGGTCACGTGCGGGGTCCAACACCTGCTCGGTGCCGATTGACGCACTTGCGTTGTAAGTTCGCCGGATGTCCCCAGCGAACGTCGAACCCCGCCTGCTGCGCGCCTTCCTCGCCGTCGCCGACGAGCTGCACTTCACCCGCGCCGCCGCCCGCCTCTACGTCGCCCAGCAGGCGCTCAGCCGCGACATCCGCCGCCTGGAGCGGGAGTTGGGCGTCGACCTCTTCGGCCGGACCACCCGGCAGGTGACGCTCACCGCGGACGGTGCCCGGCTGCTGCCGCACGCGCGGCGTGTGATCGCGGCGCAGGACGAGCTGCTCACCGCGTTCACCGGGGCCGGCGCCGCCGACCGGCCGCTGCTCGTCGACGTCAACAGCCCGGGGCTCGCGCACGAGCGGGTGCTCGCGCGGGCCCGCGAACTGGCCCCGGACCACGAGCTGATGGCCCGCTACGAGAGCGGTCTGACCGGCGCCGCCGCCGAACTCCTCTCGGGGCGGCTCGACGTGTCCTTCGGCCGGTTCGCCGGTCTGGACCCGGCCGTGCGCGCCCGGCTGTCCCAGCAGCCCGTGCGCTACGAGCCGATGGCGATCATGCTGCCCGAGGACCATCCGCTGGTGGCGCTCGACGCCGTGCCTCTGGACCGGCTCGCCGGTGAGGCCGTCTACGCGGGCGCCGGCAACCCCCGCACACCCGAATGGACCGATCTCGCCCGGCTGTTGTTCGAGGGCCGGGGCATCCGCGTCGCGCCGCCCGCGCCGCTCGCCGTGGGCAAGGAGGAGTTCCGCCGGATCATGGACAAGTACCGGAATCCGGTCCTGACCGGGGTGGACTTTCCGGCCATGCCGGGCTCGGTGCTGCGTCCGCTCGTCGATCCGGTGCCACTGTCGCCTGTGTCACTCGTGTGGCGAAAGGGGCGCAAACACCCCGGAATCGCGGCACTTCGTGCCGCGGCGGCGGCTCTCGCGGCGGAGAACGGATGGCTGGAAAGGCCCCCGGAGGCGTGGATTCCAGCCACAGATGTGCAGATTATGTTGAGTCGTGAATGAGGTCTGTGCGTGGGTGTCACTGGTGTGCGCTACATTCTGGTCTCGGGTGCGATGTGATAGTGGGGCGCGCGGATCGGGTGGGGGCCCGGTTCGGTCGGCGAAGGCCCGCGACATCGCTCGCGCACCCGTGAATGTGTCCTTGGGGGGATGTGCGTACGGTGGAGAACTCGCGAGCAGACGGCCGATCGGGGCCGACCCATGACCCGCACGAGGTGACGGTCCAACTCGACTTCACAGGTCGACAGTTGGGCGGACCGGTCGGTGCGAGACCCGACGTTCCCACGCCCACCGGGGCGGAGCAGTCGGGCGCCGACGACAAGGAACTCCCCGTCTTCGTCGACGACTCGGGGCGGCGCGGCCGCACCTTCCGCCGCTTCGGCGTGGCCGCCGGCCTGGCCATCGCGGTCTACGCGGTCGTCATCGTGGTCACCGTCTTCTCCGGCAACTCCGACGCGCCGTGGCTGCCGATGCCGGCCGAGGGCAAGGGTGCGGGCAAGGTGGGCACCGAGTCGTCGGAGCCCACGCCGGCCCTCTCGTCGCCCGGGTCGCCGAGCGCCACCACGCAGCCCAGCGCCTCCGGCAGTGCGGCGCCGAGCACCTCCGCGGCGCCCGGCGCGAGCGCGTCGCCGACCACCGGAGCCGTTACGTCGAGTAAGCCGTCCACCGGAGCATCGCCGACCGGCGGGCCCACGGGCGGCAAGCCGACGCCGAGCGTGAAGCCCACCAAACCGGACGACAGCGACAAGCCGACGACGCAGCCGTCCGGCGGCAGCCCCGCCGACCCGTCGACGGACCCCGGCGATCAGCCGAGCGGCCCGGCGGACGGAGCCGGGACCGACGGCTCGGACACCCTCGCGGGCGCCGGCCTCGCGCGTCTGATCGCAGCGCCCCTGGTGGCGTCCCTCGTCCCGCCCCTGGAAAGCAGCGTCCTGTAGATGTCCGACCGTCCACGCCACGCGCCGGCCCGTGCCCGCAGGCGCCGCCTCCCGCTGCGCTACCTGCTGCCCGCGCTGCTGCTCGTCGCCATGATCGCGATGCTGATGCTGCGCGGCTACGTCCACAGCGAGATCCTCGCCGACCACCGCATCCGCCCCGAGGCGGCCACCGACAAGGTGCCGGAGAAGATCCTCGACGGCGGGCCCGTCATCGACACCAGGGGCGGCCGCGAGACCAGCCGCTCCATAGGCAAGCACCAACTGGTGCTCACCTTCGACGACGGCCCCGACCCCGAGTGGACCCCGAAGGTCCTCGACGTCCTCAAGAAGCACGACGCGCACGCCGTCTTCTTCGTCACCGGCACCATGGCCTCCCGCTACCCCGACCTGGTGCGCCGCATGGTCGACGAGGGGCACGAGGTCGGCCTGCACACCTTCAACCACCCCGACCTCTCCTACCAGTCGAAGAAGCGCATCGACTGGGAGCTGTCGCAGAACCAGCTGGCCCTCGAAGGCGCGGCGGGCGTGCGCACCTCCCTGTTCCGGCCGCCGTACTCCTCGTTCGCCGACGCCATGGACGACGCGTCGTGGCCCGTCACCAAGTACATCGGCTCGCGCGGCTACATCACCGTCGTCAACAACACGGACAGCGAGGACTGGAAGCGCCCCGGCGTCGACGAGATCATCCGCCGTGCCACGCCCAAGGGCGGCAAGGGCGCGATCGTCCTGATGCACGACTCCGGCGGCAACCGCTCGCAGACCGTCGCCGCGCTCGACCGCTTCCTGCCCGACCTTCAGGGCGAGGGCTACAAGTTCGCGAACCTCACCGAGGCCCTCGGCATGCCCGGCGCGCACACGCCCGTCAGCGGCCTGGAGTTGTGGAAGGGCAAGGCGTGGGTCTACGCGGTGGCGGCCTCGGACAACGTCACGGGCGTCCTCGTCGTCGGCCTCGCCGTCATCGGCGTCCTCGTCATGTCCCGCTTCGGCCTGATGCTGATCCTGTCCGCGGCGCACGCGCGCCGGGTGCGCCGCAAGGGCTTCGCGTGGGGGCGGCCGGTCACGGAACCGGTCTCCGTCCTCGTACCGGCCTTCAACGAGGCCAAGTGCATTGAGAACACGGTCCGTTCGCTGGCGCTGAGCGAGCACCCCATCGAGGTCGTGGTCATCGACGACGGGTCGACGGACGGCACCGCGCGCATCGTGGAGAACATGCGGCTGCCCGGCGTCCGCGTGGTCCGGCAGCACAACGCGGGCAAGCCCGCCGCGCTCAACAGGGGCCTGGCGAACGCCCGGTTCGACCTCGTCGTGATGATGGACGGCGACACCGTTTTCGAACCGGCGACCGTGCGCGAGCTGGTCCAGCCGTTCGGCGACCCGAAGGTCGGCGCCGTCGCGGGCAACGCGAAGGTGGGCAACCGGGACTCGCTGATCGGCGCCTGGCAGCACATCGAGTACGTGATGGGCTTCAACCTCGACCGCCGCATGTACGACATCCTGCGCTGCATGCCGACGATCCCCGGAGCGGTCGGCGCCTTCCGGCGCAGTGCCCTGGAGCGCGTCGGCGGCATGAGCGACGACACGCTCGCCGAGGACACCGACGTCACGATGGCGCTGCACCGCGACGGCTGGCGGGTCGTCTACGCCGAGAAGGCGCGCGCCTGGACCGAGGCCCCGGAGACCGTCCAGCAGCTGTGGTCGCAGCGCTACCGCTGGTCGTACGGGACGATGCAGGCCATCTGGAAGCACCGCAGGGCCGTCGTCGACAAGGGGCCCTCGGGCCGCTTCGGCCGGGTCGGTCTCCCGCTGGTCTCGCTCTTCATGGTGTTGGCCCCGCTGCTCGCTCCGCTGATCGACATCTTCCTGCTCTACGGGCTCGTGTTCGGCCCGACGGAGAAGACGGTCGGCGCCTGGTTCGGCGTGCTCGCGCTCCAGGCGGTCTGCGCGGCGTACGCCTTCCGGCTCGACAAGGAACGCATGACGCACCTGATATCCCTCCCGCTCCAGCAGCTCCTGTACCGGCAGTTGATGTACGTCGTGCTGCTCCAGTCCTGGATCACCGCGCTCACCGGCGGTCGGCTGCGCTGGCAGAAGTTGCGCCGCACCGGCGTGGTGGGTGCGGGCCCCGGCGGCCGGGTGCCGCACCAGCGGACGAACTCCGTCTCGGGTAACGAGCGGAGGCCGGTGGCATGACGTACCCGACGAACGGCGGCAGTGGTGCGGGCGGGAACGAGCCGTCCGGGAACGGGAGTTGGTTCGCCAGGCCCGAGACCGGCCGCCCTCTGGGCGCCTCCGAGTCCGGCTGGCCGGCCGTGCCGCCCCCAAGGCCCGTACCGCCTGCCAGGCCCGGTGCGGTGCCGCCCCGCGGACCCGGCGGCGGCCCCGTGCTCACCGACGCGGTGGCCGGCGGGGGAGTGGCCGCCGAGGCGACCGCCCGGTTCCCCGAGGCGCCCTCGCGGGCCGACACCACCAGTCCGTCGCCACCGGCGGAGCCCGCGCCCAAGAAGCCCGGCCGCGACCGCTACCTCGACCTGCTGCGGTCCATCGCGCTGGTCCGCGTCGTCGCGTACCACCTGTTCGGCTGGGTCTGGCTCTCGGTCGTCTTCCCGTCCATGGGCGTGATGTTCGCGCTCGCCGGATCGCTGATGGCACGCTCCCTGAGCAGGCCCGCGCTGAGCGTCGTACGGGGGCGGCTGCGGCGCCTCCTGCCGCCGATGTGGCTGTTCAGCGCGCTGGTCCTGCCGCTGCTCTTCATGGGCGGCTGGAACCCGGGCAAGGACCCCGACACCGGCGGCGGTGCCTGGGGCTGGCTCGGCATCGTCAACTACGTGATCCCGATCGGCGCCCCCGCCTACCCGTGGGAGATCGCCAACCCGCCCGGCTTCCTGGAGACCACCTGGGCCGAGCAGGGCATCGGCCCGCTCTGGTACCTGCGCGCCTACCTGTGGTTCGTGCTCGCGTCCCCGCTGCTGCTCAAGGCGTTCCGCAAGCTCCCGTGGGCGACGCTGTGCGCCCCGCTCGTCCTCACGGCCGTCGTCGGCACAGGCCTCGTGGAGATCCCCGGCCGCACCGGCGAGGCCGTCACCGACTTCGCCGTGTACGGCAGTTGCTGGGTCCTCGGCTTCGCGCACCAGGAGGGCGTACTGCGGAAGGTGCCGCGCTACGCCGCCGTGTCCATCGCCGCGCTGCTCATGGGCTTCGGCCTGTGGTGGGCCTCGGGCCACCTCCCCGAGGAGGGCTGGGACCTGAACGAGATCCCGCTGGCACAGGCGACCTGGTCCCTCGGGTTCGTCGTCATCCTGCTCCAGTACGCGCCGTCGTGGCAGCAGTTGCCCGGCCGGCTCGCCCGGTGGGACCGGCTGGTGACCCTCGCGAACAACCGGGCCGTCACGATCTACCTGTGGCACAACCTGCTGATCATGGCGACGTTCCCGCTGATCGACCTGCTCTACCAACTGCCGTTCATGGACGACCGGTTGAGCTCCGCGCTGGACTCGACGTACATGCTCTGGGCCTTCGTCCTCGTCTGGCCGCTGATCGGTCTCGCGATCGTCTCGACCGGCTGGGTCGAAGACCTCGCCGCGAAGCGCGGACCGCGGTTGTGGCCGGACGGGCGGAAGAGCCGGAAGCGGGCGCGGCACTCCTGAGGGCCGCCGGGTCACGATGTGATGGCGGTGTGCGCATTCGGTGTCCAAGCGCTGGAGGGGTCGCTAGCGTGAACCGGCGGCGCCCGCGACGGACGGGCACCGACGGGGCGACCAGGTGAAGGTGTGGCGTGCAGGCGACGGTGGACGGGTTCGGCTATGGGGCGATAACCCCGGTGGCAGCGTTCTTAGTGGCAAGTCTGGGCGGCGGGATCGGGCTGCGCTGCACCGTGCGCGCCCGGCACCTCGACTCGGGACGGCCCAAGTGGCTGGCGTACAGCGCGCTTTCGCTGGGCGTGGGTATCTGGTCCATGCACTTCATCGCGATGATGGGCTTCCAGGTCCAGGGCGCGCACATCGACTACGACGCCCGGCTCACGTTCCTCAGCCTCGCCGTCGCGGTGCTCGTGGTCGGCGTCGGGGTCTTCACCGCCGGTTACGGCGGGCGGCGCACGCCGGTCCTGCTCGGCGCGGGCCTGTTCATGGGGCTCGGCGTCGCGGCCATGCACTACCTGGGCATGGCCGCCATGCAGTTCGCCGGGACCCTCCACTACAGTGCGTCCATCGTCGCCGCGTCGGTGGCCGTGGCCGTGGTGGCCGCCACCGCCGCCCTGTGGCTGATCATGAACGTCCGCGGGCTCTTCGTCAGCCTCGGCGCCAGCCTGCTCATGGGAGTGGCCGTCTGCGCCATGCACTACCTGGGCATGGAGGCGCTCACCGTCGAGCTGATGGCGCCGGCCGGCAACACGGGTTCCGCGGTGTTCACGGTCCTGGTGCCGTATCTCATCGGCCCGTTCCTCACGCTGTTCTTCGCCGGGGCCGTGCTGCTCTTCGACCCGCAGACGCTGGAGGGCGACCCGGCGGTGCGCTCCTGAGGCTCCGACCGGGCCTCACCATCCGCCCTCCGGCCGGGTGAGAGCAACGTTCCCCGACGGTCACTCCACGCCACAGGCCGGAAATCCCGCCTCCCTACCTTCGGTCACGTCAGCTGCGAACCATGACCTGGAGGCGTGCGATGCCTGGCCCCAAGGAACAGCCCCGGAACCGGAGTTGGATCGAGCGGTGGGATCCCGAGGACGACGTGTTCTGGGAGGAGACGGGCGCGAAGGTCGCCCGGCGCAACCTCGCCTTCTCGATCCTCTCCGAACACATCGGCTTCTCGATCTGGACCCTGTGGTCGGTGATGGTCCTGTTCATGGGGCCCGAGTACGGGATCGACCCGGCGGGGAAGTTCTTCCTCGTGTCGATGGCGACGCTGGTGGGCGCCTTCGCGCGCGTGCCCTACACGTTCGCCGTCGCGGTCTTCGGCGGCCGCAACTGGACGATCGTCTCGGCGAGCATGCTGCTCGTGCCGTCGATCGCCGCGTTCCTGGTCATGGAGCCGGGCACCTCGTACACCACCTTCATGTGGTGCGCGGCGCTCACCGGTGTCGGCGGCGGCAACTTCGCCTCCTCCATGACCAACATCAACTCCTTCTTCCCGCTGCGGAAGAAGGGCTGGGCGCTCGGTCTGAACGCGGGCGGCGGCAACATCGGCGTTCCCGTCGTCCAACTCGTCGCGCTCGTGGTCATCGGCGCGAGCGGCGGTCCGCGCGTGCTGCTCGGCATCTACATCCCGCTGATCGTCGTCGCGACCGTCTGCTCCGCGCTGTTCATGGACAACCTGGCGACGGTGAAGAACGACACCGGCGCCGCGAAGGAGGCCGTGCGCGACGCCCACACCTGGATCATGTCGTTCCTCTACATCGGCACCTTCGGCTCCTTCATCGGCTACTCGTTCGCCTTCGGTCTCGTCCTGCAGACCCAGTTCGGCCGTACGCCGCTCCAGGCAGCGGGCGTCACCTTCATCGGGCCGCTGCTCGGCTCGCTGATCCGGCCCGTCGGCGGCAGGCTCGCCGACCGCTTCGGCGGAGCGCGCATCACGCTGTGGAACTTCGTCGGCATGGCGCTCGCCACGGCCGTCGTGACCCTCGCCTCGGTCGAGAAGTCGCTCACCCTGTTCACCGTCGCGTTCATCGCCCTGTTCGTGCTCAGCGGGCTCGGCAACGGGTCCACGTACAAGATGATCCCCGGCATCTTCCAGGCGAAGGCGCTGGTCAAGGGGCTCACGGGCGAGGAGGCGGCCGGGTACGGGCGACGGCTCTCCGGCGCCTCCATGGGGCTGATCGGCGCCGTCGGCGCGCTCGGCGGGCTCGGCATCAACCTGGCGTTCCGGCAGTCCTTCCAGACGGCGGGCACCGGCACCGGGGCCTTCGTCGCCTTCCTCGCCTTCTACGCCGTGTGCTTCGCGGTGACCTGGGCCGTATACCTTCGCCGCTCGGCGTCGCGCACCGTCGCGAGCTCCACGGCGGAGACGAAGCCGCAGCTCAGCTATGCGGAGGTGTGACATTGGCCCCCGTAACACGGACGCAATAACGTTGATCCGGGGCCGACACGGAGCGTTGACAGGCTCGTACGACGCACCGGTCGACCCGGGGCACGAAGAAACGTCGAGCGGGGCGAGAACCAGCATGGACGAGGAACAGCAGGCCACGATGCCGGAGCGGGCCCACGGGCCGATCGAGGGCTTCACCGTGGGCGTGACCGCGGCGCGCCGCGCCGACGAACTCGGCGCGCTGCTCCAGCGGCGCGGCGCCTCGGTGCTGCACGCGCCCGCCCTGCGCATCGTCCCGCTCGCGGACGACAGCGAACTCCTCGTCGCCACCAAGGAGTTGATCGACAACGCGCCGGACGTGGTGATCGCCACCACCGCCATCGGCTTCCGCGGCTGGATCGAGGCCGCCGACGGCTGGGGCCTGGGCGAGGACCTGCTCGGGCGGCTGCGCGGCGTCGAGCTCCTCGCGCGCGGCCCGAAGGTCAAGGGCGCGGTGCGCGCGGCCGGTCTCACCGAGCAGTGGTCGCCCTCGTCCGAATCGATGGCGGAGGTCCTGGAGCGGCTGCTCGACGAGGGCGTCCAGGGGCGGCGCGTCGCCGTGCAGCTGCACGGCGAACCGCTCCCCGGCTTCGTGGAGGCGCTGCGCGAGGCGGGCGCCGAGGTGGTCGGCGTCCCCGTCTACCGCTGGCTGCCGCCGCAGGACATCGGCCCGGTCGACCGCCTCCTCGACGCCACGGTGGCGCGCGGCGTGGACGCGCTGACCTTCACCTCGGCCCCGGCCGCCACGGCGCTGCTGCGCCGCGCGGAGGAGCGGGGCCTGGTGGAGGAGCTGCTCGCGGCGCTCGGCCACGACGTGCTCGCGGCGTGCGTCGGCCCGGTGACCGCGGTGCCGTTGCAGGCGCGCGGCGTGGACACGGTGCAGCCGGAGCGCTTCCGGCTCGGACCCCTGGTGCAGCTGCTGTGCAAGGAACTCCCGGCACGCGCGCGTACGTTGCCGGTCGCGGGCCACCAGATGCAGATCCGCGGACAGGCCGTGGTGGTGGACGGGGAGCTGCGCCCGGTGCCGCCCGCCGGTATGTCGCTGCTGCGGACGCTGGCCCGCCGCCCCGGCTGGGTGGTGTCCCGCGCGGAGCTGCTGCGCGCGCTGCCGGGCGCGGGGCGCGACGAGCACGCGGTGGAGACGGCGATGACGCGGCTCAGGTCGTCCCTCGGGACGCCGAAGCTGATCCAGACGGTGGTCAAGCGGGGGTACCGGTTGGCGTTGGATCCGGCGGCGGACGCGAAGTACGCCGACGCTTGATCTGGCCTGTTGCGGCCGACTAGGGCTTGTCGTTTGGATCAGGCCGGGCTCGCGGGGCCTGGCACGCACGCTCGCGGCGTTGTCGTCGGTCGACGACGCTCCGCGTCGCCTCCCTCCTCCGCCTTGCGATCGCACGCACCAGGCCCCGCTCCCTGATCCGGCCTGATCCAAACGACAAGCCCTAGGTGCACGTCGCGGGGCTCTGCCCCGGACCCCGCTCCTCAAACGCCGGAGGGGCTGGCTCGGAGCGCTCGCACCAGGCACCCCAGCGCCCCGGTGCACAGCACCGCCCGTACCACGTTCCACGCCACCCACGGACCCTCGAAGTCCTCCCGCACCCGCGCCGGGTCGGAGATCCCCGCGGGGGTGCCCGCCGCGGCCAGCGCGTCGTTCAGCGGCACGTTCACCGCGGACGTCAGCACGAACGCCACCGCGTAGCCGATCAGCGCCGCGAACACCCAGCCGCGCAGGCCCCGTTGACGCCGCACCCGCCAGGCCGCGTACCCGGTGAGCAGCAGCGCCCCGACGAAGCTCAGGAAGAACACCGGGTTCTGGATGACGTCGTTGATGTTCTGCATCACCTCGATGTACGTGCGGTCGCCGCTGCGCGCCACGGCGGGCATCACGGCGCACGAGAACACGTAGAACGACCCTGCTGCCAGGCCCATGGCGACCGTGGCCGCCCCCAGTACCCATCCCGTGACACGCGTCGTTGTCGTCATGGCCCCAGTCAAGCCGCGGCCCGCGCCCGCCCGACATCGTCGATCCGCGCAGCCCCATACGCGAGCGTCCAGGGGCCCGCGTACCGTACGGCCATGCTGATCGCCCCCGACATCGAACTGCGCCGCGCCGACCCCGCGGACGCGCAGGCGCTCGCCGACGCCGTCGTCCGCAATCGGGAGTTCATGCGGGCCTGGGACCCGTACCGCCCGGAGGAGTACTACACGGCGCGGGACCAGGCCGAGCGGATCGCCGAGCCCAGTGGGGTGATGTGGCTGCTGTTCGACCGGGCCGCGGACGGCCGCGTGGTCGGCCGCGCCGCGCTCAACGGCATCCACCTCGGCCCGCTGTGCAGCGCCAACCTCGGCTACTGGGTCGATGCCGACTACCGGGGCCGGGGCCTGATCCCGGCCGCCGTCGAGGAGATCTGCCGCGCCGCCCGCGACGAACTGGGCCTGCACCGCATCGAGGCCGGCACGCTCACGGACAACGCGGCGTCCCAGCGCGTGCTCGCCAAGTGCGGCTTCGTCCGGTACGGCCTCGCGCCCAAGTTCCTCCACATCAACGGAGATTGGCGCGACCACGTCCTCTTCCAGCGGATCCTGCACGACGACCCTCCGGCGTACGGCCGCGCGTAGGCCGTCAACCCCCGTTCCGGCAGCGGGGGTTCCGGCCCGGCCCGCGGGCGGGCACTGTAGAGGGCATGGCAGCAGTACCCACTGGGCCCCACCCGCCTGCCCCTGCCCCCTACGAGTTGCGCTTCGACTCCGGGCGCCTGTGCCTGGACCTCCTCGCCACCGCGCACCCCGACGAACGCCTCACGAGCCCCGACCAGCTGCGCGCCTGGCTGGTCGGCGCGGGGCTCGTCCCGGGCGCCGCCGTGCTGCCGGACCGCTCGCCCGCCTGGCTCGCCGCCTTCCGTGAACTGCGCGGCCACATCACCCAGTTGGTGCGCGGCGAACTCTCCGGACGACCGGCCCCCGCCGCCCTGGAACGGGTCAACCTGCTCGCCCGCGCGGCCCCGCCCGCACCCCGCGCCGTCCGCGCCGCCGATGGCACCCTCGTACGCTCGCTGCACGCCGAGCCCGACTGTCCGGCCCTGCTCGCGGCCGTCGCGCGGGACGTCGTCGACCTCCTCACCGACCCCGCAGTACGCGGGGCGCTGCGCCAGTGCGAGGGCGACAACTGCCCGATCATCTACCTCGACATGTCCCGGGGGCGCAGGCGCCGTTGGTGCTCCAGTGAAGTGTGCGGCAACCGGGAACGCGTGGCCAGACACCGACGCAGAGCGGCGGCCCTGGCCAGGGCCTGAGACACGATCCGCAACTCCCTTTGAACATCCGCGAGTTCGTCTGCGTATCCCTCCCGTGAGCCCAGCCGAGAGACATGGCCGAACAGGGGACACCGGAGGTAGGCGTGCGCAAGGATTCCGCCGTGGCCGATGAACGCCCGCCCCGGGCCCGACATCGCGCTCCCCGGCCGCCCGAGCCGGACGAGGAGCTGATGCGCGCGCTGTACGCCGAGCACGCACGGCCGCTTCTGGCCTATGTGCTCCGCTTGGTGGCGGGGGACCGGCAGCGCGCGGAGGATGTCGTACAGGAGACGCTCATCCGTGCCTGGAAGAACGCCGGCCAGCTCAACCGAGCGACCGGTTCGGTACGCCCCTGGCTGGTGACGGTCGCCCGGCGCATCGTCATCGACGGCCACCGCAGTCGGCAGGCCCGGCCGCAGGAGGTCGACCCGTCGCCGCTGGAGGTCATCCCCGCGGAGGACGAGATCGACAAGGCGCTGTGGCTGATGACCCTTTCCGATGCGCTGGAGGACTTGACCCCGGCCCACCGGGAAGTACTCGTGGAGACGTACTTCAAAGGACGTACGGTCAACGAGGCGGCCGAGACGCTCGGCATCCCCAGCGGCACGGTGCGCTCGCGGGTCTTCTACGCGCTGCGCTCGATGAAGCTGGCGTTGGAGGAACGGGGGGTGACGGCATGACGACGGGGCATGAGGCGTACGGTCCCTTCGGCCACGGGCCGACGGGCGGCGACGTGCACGAGACCGTCGGCGCCTACGCGCTGGGCATCCTCGACGACACCGAGGCGAGCGCCTTCGAGGCCCACCTGGCGACGTGCGAGCAGTGCGCGCGGAACCTGGAGGAGTTCGCGGGCATGGAGCCGATGCTCGCCGCCCTCGCCGACCTGCCGGCCGACCGCGGCGCCCCGCGCACCGCGACCCCGGGCATCGGCGACTCGCTGGCCGCCCGCCCGAGCCCCCGCCTCGCGGAGTCGCTCGCCGACGAACTGGGGCGCCGCCGCGCGAAGAAGCGCAGGCGCGGCCTGTTTCTGGTGGCCGCCGCCGCTGCCCTGATCATCGGCGGCCCGCTGACGGTCATGGCGGTGACGGACGACGGGGGCGGCAACAACGTCGCGGACCCGCACCCCACCAGCCCGGCGGAGGACGCGTTCTTCCACCACATGCCCGAGAAGGTGAAGGCCACGGACGCGAAGACGAACGTCACGGCGACGATCGGCATGGAGAAGAAGGCCTGGGGCACCCACACGGTCCTGGAACTGAAGAACGTCAAGGGCCCGCTGAAGTGCTCCCTCGTCGCCGTCGGCAAGAACGGCGAGCGCGAGACGGTCACCACCTGGGCCGTCCCGAAATGGGGCTACGGCATCGACAACAGCACCAACGCGAACGCGAAGCACCCCCTGTACGTGCACGGGGGCGCGGCCTTCGACCGGGGCCAGATCGACCACTTCGAGGTCGAGACGCTCGACGGGAAACGGCTCGTGGAGGTGAACGCCTGACCGCGCGGCCGAACGCGCGGTGCCGCACGTAGCCCTACAGGGCCCCTTTCGCGTACCTTTGACGGCTGCCCAGCACGTCAGAAGGGGGCCCGGTGGCCGCTCAGGCTCCGCACGATTCAGCGGTGAAATCGGATACGGACGCAGCGAAGGACGCGAACGCGGACTCGGTGCGCGACCGTGAGCTCGGTGTCGAGCAGGACCATCTCGACGCCGTCTACCGACGCCTCGAAGAGAAGATCCACGAGGCCGAGTTCCTGATGGAGGACGCCACCAAGCGCGGCCAGGTCGGCACGCCCGGCGCGCTCGCCGAGCGCGACGCGCAGGTCTTCCGCGCCGGCATCCACCTCAACCGCCTCAACAACGAGTTCGAGGACTTCCTCTTCGGCCGCATCGACCTGCTCCAGGGCAAGGACGGCAAGAAGGGCCCGGACGGCGCGTACACGGCGGTCGAGCCGGCCGACGGCGCCGTCCGCGAGGACAACACGGCCGACATCGCCGAGACGCTGCACATCGGCCGCATCGGCGTCCTCGACGCCGACTACTCGCCGCTCGTCATCGACTGGCGCGCCCCGGCCGCGGCCCCCTTCTACCGCTCCACGCCGGTCGACCCGGGCCGCGTGGTGCGCCGCCGCGTCATCCGCTCCAAGGGCCGCAAGGTGCTCGGCGTCGAGGACGACCTGATGCGCCCCGAGCTGTCCGCGTACCTGGACGGCGAGCGGCTGCCCGCCATCGGCGACGGTGCGCTGATGGCCGCGCTCGGCCAGGCCCGCAGCCACTCGATGCGCGACATCGTCGCCTCCATCCAGGCCGAGCAGGACCAGGTCATCCGGGCCCCCGCCGCCTCGGTGACGTACGTCGAGGGCGGCCCCGGCACCGGCAAGACGGCGGTGGCGCTGCACCGCGCCGCATACCTGCTGTACCAGGACCGGCGGCGCTACGCGGGCGGCATCCTGATCGTCTCGCCGACCCCGCTCCTGGTCGCCTACACCGAGGGCGTGCTGCCCTCGCTGGGCGAGGAGGGCCAGGTCGCGATCCGCGCGGTCGGCTCGCTGGTCGACGGCGCGGAGGCCACGGTCTACGACTCCCCGGCGGTGGCCCGCGTCAAGGGCTCGTCGCGGATGCTCAAGGTGCTGCGGAAGGCGGCGCGCGGCGCCCTGGAGACGGGGGGCCCGCAGCGGCCCGCCGTCCAGGAACAGCTCGCGTTCGGCGACGACGACGAACCCGAGGCCGGTCCGGCCGAGACCCCGACACGGCTGCGCGTCGTCGCCTTCGGCCGCCGCCTGGAACTGGACGCGGACCGCCTGAACCGGATCCGGCAGGCCGCCCTCGGCGGCACCGCCCCCGTCAACCACCTGCGCCCGCGCGCCCGCAAGCTGCTCCTCGACGCGCTCTGGGACCAGTCGGGCGCCGGGAGCCGGCACTCCGACCCGGAGCTCGCGGCCGAGCTGCGCTCCTCCTTCGACGAGGACATCACGGGCGAGGACGAGTTCCTCCGCTTCCTCGACGCGTGGTGGCCGGAGCTGACGCCCCGCGCGGTCCTGTCCGCCATGTCCGACGAGCGGCGCCTCGGCCGCTGGGCCCGCCGCATCCTCAACCCCGGCGAGATCCGCAGGCTCGCCAAGTCGCTGCGCCGCGACGCCCTCTCGGTCCACGACGTGGCCCTCCTCGACGAGCTGACCGCCGTCCTCGGCGCCCCGGCCCGCCCGAAGAAGAAGCGCGAGTACGACCCGCTCGACCAGCTCACGGGCCTGGAGGAGCTGATGCCGCAGCGCGAGGAGTCCCAGCGCGAGCGCGCCGAACGGCTCGCCCAGGAACGCACCGAGTACGCGCACGTCATCGTCGACGAGGCGCAGGACCTCACGCCGATGCAGTGGCGGATGGTCGGCCGCCGCGGCCGGCACGCGACGTGGACGGTGGTGGGCGACCCGGCCCAGTCGTCCTGGTCGACCCCCGACGAGGCGGCCGAGGCCCGCGACGAGGCCCTCGGTACCCGCCCCCGCCGCCGCTTCACGCTGACCGTGAACTATCGCAACCCGTCCGAGATCGCCGAGCTGGCCGCGAAGGTCCTGGCGCTCGCCATGCCGGGCTCCGAGTCCCCCTCGGCGGTCCGCTCGACGGGCGTGCGGCCGCGCTTCGAGGTCGTACGGGACAAGGTCGGGGACACGGTAAGGGCGGAGGCCGCCCGGCTCCTGGAGCAGGTCGACGGCACCGTCGGCGTCGTCGTGGCGATGAACCGCCGCGAGGAGGCCGCCCGCTGGCTCTCCGGGCTCGGCGAACGCGTCGTCGCGCTCGGCTCCCTGGAGGCCAAGGGCCTGGAGTACGACGCCACGATCGTGGTCTCCCCGGCGGAGATCGCCGACGAGTCCCCGGCGGGCCTGCGGGTCCTGTACGTGGCTCTGACGCGGGCGACGCAGCAGCTCACGGTGGTCTCCGGCGAACGCGACGAACCGGACGAGAACGGGGTGCCGGACCTGCTCCGCGACTGACCCTTGCCCCTGCTGTCTCCGGTGTTACCGTTGATGACGGCACCGGCTCGATCCAAGCCCCCGGGCCCAACCATCGTCCCTTAGAGGGACCACTTGCCGCGAGGCGAGCATGGCGGGTCGGTGTCGTACACGTGGAACGAGGCCCACGTCACTCCGGTGGCGTGGGCCTCGTTCTGTTTCCTCTTCCGGTTTCCCGCCACTTCTCGTATGGTGGAAACTACTTTCCAAAAGATGAATGAACGTTAGCTTCAAAACCCGATGCGACTACCACGTACTCACCGGTAGGTGGGACCATCGGACGGCAACAGCTACACGGTGAAAGCAGAGGAAGTCGGCCATGGCAACGGCGCCCAGCGTCTCCTACTCGATGACGGTCCGGTTGGAGGTCCCCGCGGGCGGTAACGCCGTCTCGCAGCTGACCACCGCCGTGGAGTCCTCCGGCGGCTCGGTGACCGGCCTCGACGTCACCGCTTCCGGCCACGAGAAGCTCCGGATCGACGTCACGATCGCGGCCTCGTCGACGTCCCACGCGGACGAGATCGTCGAGCAGCTCCGCGGCATCGAGGGCGTCACGCTCGGGAAGGTCTCCGACCGTACGTTCCTGATGCACCTCGGCGGCAAGATCGAGATGCAGTCCAAGCACCCCATCCGCAACCGTGACGACCTCTCCATGGTCTACACGCCGGGTGTGGCCCGCGTCTGCATGGCGATCGCGGAGAACCCCGAGGACGCCCGGCGTCTGACCATCAAGCGCAACTCCGTCGCGGTCGTCACCGACGGCTCCGCGGTGCTCGGCCTCGGCAACATCGGCCCGAAGGCCGCGCTGCCGGTCATGGAGGGCAAGGCGGCCCTCTTCAAGCGCTTCGCCGACATCGACGCCTGGCCGATCTGCCTGGACACCCAGGACACGGACGCCATCGTCGAGATCGTCAAGGCCATCGCCCCGGGCTTCGCGGGCATCAACCTCGAGGACATCTCGGCGCCCCGCTGCTTCGAGATCGAGGCCCGCCTGCGCGAGGCCCTCGACATCCCCGTCTTCCACGACGACCAGCACGGCACGGCCATCGTCGTGCTCGCCGCGCTCACCAACGCGCTGCGCGTCGCGGGCAAGGACATGGGCGACACCCGCGTCGTCATGTCGGGTGCAGGCGCCGCCGGCACGGCCATCCTGAAGCTGCTGCTCGCGGCGGGCGTCAAGAACGCCGTCGTGGCCGACATCCACGGTGTCGTGCACGCGGGCCGCGAGGACCTGAAGGACGCCGACAGCGACTCGCCGCTGCGCTGGATCGCCGACAACACCAACCCCGAGGGCCTCACCGGCACACTGAAGGAAGCGGTCGTCGGCGCGGACGTGTTCATCGGCGTCTCGGCCCCGAACGTGCTGAACGGCGACGACGTGGCCGCGATGGCCGAGGGCGCCATCGTGTTCGCGCTCGCGAACCCGGACCCCGAGGTCGACCCGGCGATCGCCCGTCAGACGGCCGCCGTGGTGGCCACGGGCCGCTCCGACTTCCCGAACCAGATCAACAATGTGCTGGTCTTCCCCGGCGTCTTCCGCGGCCTGCTCGACGCCCAGTCGCGCGCGGTCAACACGGAGATGATGCTGGCGGCCGCGACGGCCCTGGCCGACGTGGTCACCGAGGACGAGCTCAACCCGAACTACATCATTCCGAGCGTCTTCAACGACAAGGTCGCGGGCGCCGTCGCCGGCGCGGTCCGCGACGCCGCGAAGGCGGCCGGAGTGGCTGTGACGGGGGCCACGACCGCCTGATTACCGGCGCGTCGCGGTTTGCGGGGCCTCCGGGCCCCATAGGCTGGCCGGGAAACAGGCCCCCGGCCCGCCCCTGCGACCGGCGTGGTGGCGCTGTCCGTGTGACCCCACGGGGTGCCGGATTGGCTTTACCGCCGTGGGTAGGGGCAGGATGCCTCTTCAGGCGCAAGGGTCTGGACGACGGACCCGGGTCCTGGGCCTGACCGAGACCCTGGCAGCATCAACTTTGCTGTTGCCCAACACGCGGCCTGGCCGCGTGGCACGCCTCAACGGCAAGAAGAACACGGGAGTACAAACATGAACCGCAGTGAGCTGGTGGCCGCGCTGGCCGACCGCGCCGAGGTGACCCGCAAGGACGCCGACGCCGTGCTGGCCGCGTTCGCCGAGACCGTCGGCGAGATCGTTGCCAAGGGCGACGAGAAGGTCACCATCCCCGGCTTCCTGACCTTCGAGCGCACCCACCGTGCCGCTCGCACCGCTCGTAACCCGCAGACCGGCGAGCCGATCAACATCCCGGCCGGCTACAGCGTGAAGGTCTCCGCGGGCTCGAAGCTCAAGGAAGCCGCCAAGGGTAAGTAAGTCCTAGGCGCAACGCCTTGGGGCGGTCGCCCGGAACTCCTTCCGGGCGACCGCCCCTTTGCGTTGCCGCGTGCGTGCGGTTCGCGTGTGGTCGCGTTCGCGCAGTTCCCCGCGCCCTCAAGGCAAAGGCAAGGGCCGCCCCCGGTCGACCGGGGGCGGCCCTTGCCTTTGCCTTGAGGGGCGAACGGTTAGCCGAGGGCCTTTCCAGGCAGCTCGACCTTCGCGCCGAGCTCGACGAGCTTCTCCATGAAGTTCTCGTAGCCGCGGTTGATCAGGTCGATCCCGTGGACACGGCTCGTGCCCTGGGCCGCCAGCGCCGCGATCAGGTACGAGAAGCCGCCGCGCAGGTCGGGGATGACCAGGTCGGCGCCCTCCAGCTTGGTCGGGCCCGAGACGACCGCCGAGTGCAGGAAGTTGCGCTGCCCGAAGCGGCAGTCGGAGCCGCCGAGGCACTCGCGGTAGAGCTGGATGTGCGCGCCCATCTGGTTCAGCGCGGACGTGAAGCCCAGGCGCGACTCGTAGACCGTCTCGTGGACGATCGAGAGGCCCGTGGCCTGCGTGAGCGCCACGACGAGCGGCTGCTGCCAGTCCGTCTGGAAGCCGGGGTGGACGTCCGTCTCGAGCGCGATCGACTTCAGCTGGCCGCCGGGGTGCCAGAAGCGGATGCCGTCGTCGTCGATCTCGAAGGCGCCGCCGACCTTCCGGTACGTGTTGAGGAACGTCATCATCGAGCGCTGCTGGGCGCCGCGGACGTAGATGTCGCCGTGCGTGGCGAGCGCCGCCGACGCCCAGGAGGCCGCCTCCAGGCGGTCCGAGAGGGCGCGGTGCGTGTAGCCGCCGAGCTTGTCGACACCGGTGACGCGGATGGTGCGGTCGGTGTCCATCGCGATGATCGCGCCCATTTTCTGCAGAACGCAGATCAGGTCCTCGATCTCCGGCTCGACCGCCGCGTTCGAGAGCTCCGTGACGCCCTCGGCGAGGACGGCCGTGAGCAGTACCTGCTCGGTGGCGCCCACGGAGGGGTAGGGGAGGCGGATCTTCGTGCCGCGCAGGCGCTGCGGGGCCTCCAGGTACTGGCCGTCCGCGCGCTTCTCGATGGTCGCGCCGAACTGGCGGAGCACCTCGAAGTGGAAGTCGACGGGGCGGCCGCCGATGTCGCAGCCGCCGAGCCCGGGAATGAAGGCGTGGCCGATGCGGTGCAGCAGCGGGCCGCACAGCAGGATCGGGATGCGGGAGGAGCCCGCGTGCGCGTCGATGTCAGCCACGTTCGCCGACTCCACGTGCGAGGGGTCCATCACCAGCTCGCCCGGCTCCTCACCGGGGCCGACCGTCACGCCGTGCAGCTGCAGCAGGCCGCGTACGACGCGCACGTCGCGGATGTCCGGGACATTGCGCAGCCGACTCGGCGCACTGCCGAGGATCGCGGCGACCATGGCCTTGGGCACGAGGTTCTTCGCGCCGCGGACACGGATCTCGCCCTCGAGCGGGGTTCCGCCGTGGACAAGGAGGACATCGTCGGTGACGGTCATGAATCTCGCGTTCCGAAGAGAAGGGCAGGGCCAGGCTCAAGGGTAAGGGCGGAGGGCCCCTTATTCGTATGCCCAGGGGGGCCGGAGAGCGTCATGAGTTCGCTACAACACGAAGCGCGCCGGGTGGAGCACAAAGCGTGACGTTTTTGTGAAGTGCGCATCTTCCGCTTCCCCGCGCGCTGAGCTGCGTTCACGCGGGTGTTGCGCTTGGCGCCCCCGACGGCGGCCGGATGCGGGATCATGTCATGCATGACCGAGGTGTCCTCGCTCACAGGGCGGCTGCTCGTGGCCACACCCGCCCTCGCGGACCCGAATTTCGACCGGGCGGTCGTGCTGCTCCTCGACCACGACGAGGAGGGCTCGCTCGGCGTGGTGCTCAACAGGCCGACGCCGGTGGACGTCGGGGACATCCTGGAGGGCTGGGGCGATCTGGCCGGCGAGCCGGGAGTGGTGTTCCAGGGCGGCCCGGTCTCCCTCGACTCGGCGCTCGGCGTCGCGGTCATCCCCGGGGACGACGAGCGGGAGACGCCCCTCGGGTGGCGCCGGGTGCACGGGGCGATCGGCCTCGTCGACCTGGAGGCCCCGCCGGAGCTGCTCGCGGCGGCGCTCGGCTCCCTGCGGATCTTCGCCGGCTACTCGGGCTGGGGCCCGGGGCAGCTGGAGGACGAACTGACCGAGGGCGCCTGGTACGTCGTCGAGTCGGAGCCCGGCGACGTCTCCGCCACCCGGCCCGAGGGCCTGTGGCGCGCGGTCCTGCGGCGCCAGCGCGGCGAACTGGCGATGGTGGCCACGTATCCGGACGATCCCTCCCTCAACTGACCTCGTTCCGGGACGGGGCGGCCTTAAGTACCCTTGGCGGTTATGAGCACTCTTGAGCCCGAGCGCGGGACAGGTACGGGGACCCTCGTAGAGCCGACGCCACAGACGTCGAGTGGCGACGGCGATCACGAGCGCTACGCCCACTATGTCCAGAAGGACAAGATCATGGCGAGCGCCCTCGACGGGACGCCCGTCGTCGCGCTCTGCGGCAAGGTGTGGGTTCCCGGCCGTGACCCGAAGAAGTACCCCGTGTGTCCCATGTGCAAGGAGATCTACGAGTCCATGGGCGCCGGCGGCGACAAGGACAAGGGCGGCAAGGACGGCGGCGGCAAGGGCAAGTAACGGCCCCCTGCCCGCCTTTCCCGGCGGACCTTCCCGGTGAACCCCGGTCGTGCGGTGACGCATGCCCGGGGTTTCGCGTGTCGGGTTCCGCGGGTCCGCCCGGCCATTGCGCGAATTGGTCCAGTCCTCTTAGCCTCCCGTCATGGATCTCATCCCCGCCCCCCCGTCGGTCGGCGCAGGCGGGCGACGGCCGCTTCGCACTCGGTGAGCACACCGGCATCGCTGCGGGGGAGGGGGTCCAGGACACCGCGCGCTGGCTGCGCGCCACCCTCGGCGCGGCGACCGGTCTTGCCCTGCCCCCCAAGGACGCGGACGCGAGCGATGTCGTCGTCCTGCGCATCGACCCCTCACTCGAAGCGGAGGGCTACCGGCTGCGCGCGACGGACGCGGGCGTCACGATCGAAGGCGGCTCCGCGGCGGGCGTCTTCTGGGGCGCCCAGACGCTCCGTCAGCTCCTGGGGCCCGACGCGTACCGCCGGGCCCCGCTCCCCGGGCGCGCCTGGACCGTCCCGCACATCGCCGTCGACGACGCGCCCCGCTTCCGCTGGCGCGGCATGCTGCTCGACGTCGCCCGGCACTTCACACCGAAGGCCGGGGTGCTGCGCCAACTCGACCTGATGGCCGCCCACAAGCTCAACGTCCTGCACTTCCACCTCACCGACGACCAGGGCTGGCGCGTCGAGATCAAGCGCCATCCGAAGCTGACGGAGGCCGGATCCTGGCGGTCGCGGACGAAGTTCGGCCACCGCGCCTCGGAGTTGTGGGAGGACAGGCCGCACGGCGGCTTCTACACCCAGGACGACATCCGCGAGATCGTCGCCTACGCCGACGCGCTGCATATCGCCGTCGTCCCCGAGATCGACATCCCGGGCCACTCGCAGGCGGCCATCCACGCGTATCCGGAACTCGGCAACAGGGAGGTCGTCGACACGTCCTCCCTCCCGGTCTGGGACACCTGGGGCATCAACCCGAACGTACTCGCCCCCACCGACACCACCCTGCGCTTCTACGAGGGCGTCTTCGAGGAGCTCCTCGACCTGTTCCCCTCCACCTTCATCCACGTGGGGGGCGACGAGTGTCCCAAGGACCAGTGGCGGCAGTCGCCCACGGCCCAGGCCCGCATCAAGGAGCTGGGGTTGGCCGACGAGGACGAGCTCCAGTCCTGGTTCATCCGGCACTTCGACACCTGGCTCGGCGCGCGCGGCCGGCGGCTCGTCGGCTGGGACGAGATCCTCGAAGGGGGCCTCGCGCCCGGCGCCACGGTCTCCTCCTGGCGCGGCTACGAGGGCGGCATCACCGCGGCGCGTGCGGGCCACGACGTCGTCATGTGCCCCGAGCAGCAGGTCTACTTGAACTACCGCCAGGCTCCCGGCGACGAGGAACCCGTCCCCATCGGCTACGTGCGCACGCTGGAGGACGTCTACCGCTTCGAGCCGGTGCCCCCGCAGCTGAGCGAGGAGGAGGCGCGGCACGTCCTCGGCACGCAGGCCAACATGTGGACCGAGGTGACGGAGAGCGAACAGCGCCTCGACTACCAGCTGTATCCGCGGCTTTCCGCGTTCAGCGAGGTCGCGTGGAGCGAGCTGCCCGCACCCGGAGCGCGCGACTTCGCGGACTTCGAGCGCCGAATGGCCGCGCACTACGGGCGACTTGACGCACTGGGGGTCGGCTACCGGCCGCCCGGTGGCCCGTTGCCCTGGCAGCGGCGCCCAGGTGTGCTCGGACGTCCCTTCGAAGGGGAACCCCCGAACGTGTGAGCTTGCGCCCGGTGAGGATCGCGCCGCACCGCGCACCTCACCTCATACACAGGCGCAGAGTGCCAATTCGTGCCCACAGGTGATCTGGTGCGATATCGGTCATCCATGAGGTGGAAGGGGCGAATGCCTCCTACCGGACCCCCTCTCCGGGCCGGAAGGAAGATGTGCCAGAGTTGCCACGTCCGGCCTGTCAGCACGTACCGTACGGCGGAACAGGCGTAACGGCGGGAACGGCTCTCACGCGCGGACCACGCGGGGGCCGGCGCCGTCGCCAGGCACGCGGCCGGACTTCGGGAAGGGGCAGCCGGTTTGACCACGCACGCACCGCAGGCGACGACACAGGCCGCGGTACTTCCGGGTTCGCTGGACGAGGCAGTCGCGGCGCTCGCCGCCATGCCCGCCGCCGTACCGGTGGCCGGGGGAACGGACCTGATGGCACAGGTCAACGCGGGTGGCCTGCGCCCCGCCGCCCTCGTCGGGCTCGGCCGGATCAGCGAGATCCGCGGCTGGCAGTACCAGGACGGCAACGCGCTGCTCGGCGCGGGCCTCACGCACGCGCGCATCGGCCGCCCCGACTTCGCCGCACTCATCCCCGGCCTCGCCGCTGCCGCGCGGGCCGCGGGCCCGCCCCAGATCCGCAACGCCGCCACGCTCGGCGGCAACATCGCCTCCGGGGCCCCCGCGGGCGACACACTGCCCGTACTGGCCGCGCTGGAAGCCACGTTGATCATCGCGGGGCAGGGCGGCGCGAGACGCGAAGTGCCGGTCTCGCACCTGCTGGCCGGCATGGAGATGCTCGCCCCGGGCGAGCTGATCGGCTTCGTGCGCGTGCCCCTGCTGCACGCTCCCCAGGTCTTCCTGAAGGCGACCGGACGTACGGGCCCCGGCCGCGCCATGGCTTCCGTCGCGCTCGTCCTCGACCCGGCGCGGCGCGGGGTGCGCTGCGCCGTCGGGGCCATCGCGCCGATGCCGCTGCGGCCCCTGGAGGCCGAGCAGTGGGTGGCCTCCCTCATCGACTGGGACGGCAACCGCGGCGCCCTCGTGCCGGAGGCCGTGCACGCCTTCGGCGAGTACGTCGCCGCGGCCTGCGTCCCCGACCCGGAGCCCGCCCCGGACGGCACGCAGCAGCAGTTGCCGCCCGCCGTACTGCATCTGCGGCGAACCGTCGCCGTGCTGGCCCGACGTGCACTTGGGAGGGCGCTGTCGTGACGAACGAGTACCCCGGCCCCGACGGCTGGGAGCCGGTGCCCCAGGGTGAGTACGACTCCGACGCCACGGCCTTCGTGCAGCTGCCCCCCGAGGGCTTTCCGGACGCGGCGCCGCTGGAGGCGCCGGGCCACGGCTATGTGCCGCCGCCGATAACGGTGAGCCCGGCCACGGGTGCGGCCGCGACGGATCCCGCGGCGACCGGGGTGTGGGTACTGCCGGAGAACCTGGTCGGTCCCGCCGACGCGCCCGCTGTCGCGGAGCGGCCTGCGCCCGTGGAGCCTGCGCCCCACCACGGGCAGACGGGGCAGTGGTCGATTCCGCTGGCCGAGGGGGAACTTCCGGACGAGTCGGGTGAGTTCACCACATCCGCTGCCGCGGTGGGGCGGGCGTGGGGGTCGGAGCCGCCTGCGACGCTGCCCGGTGGGGCGCCTGCGCCGTGGGCCCCGGCCGTAGCGGGTGTCGACGGTGGGGCGTCGGAGGGCGTCGGCCCGGAGGGGTTGGCCGAGCCTGCGTCGCGGGGCTCTGCCCCGGACCCCGCGCCTCAATCGCCGGCGGGGCTTGAATTGCCGACGTCTGCGCCGGAGCCCGAGCCCGTCGCCGTAGAGGCTCCCGCGGCTGAGGTCGAAGCCGAAGCCGAAGCCGAAGTCGAGGACGAGGCTCCCGTTCGGGCGCCGCTGCACGACGATCACCCCCTGGCCAGCTACGTTCTGCGGGTCAATGGTGCGGACCGCCCCGTGACGGACGCCTGGATCGGGGAGTCGCTGCTGTACGTGCTGCGCGAGCGCCTCGGCCTCGCGGGTGCCAAGGACGGCTGCTCGCAGGGCGAGTGCGGCGCGTGCAACGTACAGGTGGACGGCCGCCTCGTGGCCTCCTGCCTGGTCCCGGCGGCGACCACCGCGGGCAGCGAGGTCCGTACGGTCGAGGGCCTCGCCACCGACGGCCGCCCCTCGGACGTGCAGCGGGCGTTGGCCGCGTGCGGTTCGGTGCAGTGCGGTTTCTGTGTCCCCGGCATGGCGATGACGGCGCACGACCTCCTGGAGGGCAACCCGAACCCGACCGCCCTGGAGACCCGCCAGGCGCTGTGCGGCAACCTGTGCCGCTGCTCCGGGTACCGGGGTGTCGTGGACGCCGTGCGTCAGGTGGCCGAGGAGCGGCGGGCGGCGGCGGACACCGCGACCGAGGACGCGTCGGCCGCGGCCGACGAGGGCGAGCCGATGATCCCGCGCCAGGCGGGCCCGTTGGCGACCGAGGACATCCAGGGCGACGCGGGGCCGCGGAACCCCCAGGACTTCCCGAACCCGCAGGACTTCCAGGACTTCCCGGACGGAGGCCAGGCATGACGAACGAGACGGCCACGACCTCCGCGGGCGCCACGGCTCCGGAGGCGGAGAGCTTCCCGCACGGCCTCGGCACGTCGCTCCCCTCGCAGGAGGCGCCCGCCAAGGCCGACGGCACGTTCCCGTACGCCGCCGACCTGTGGGCCGAGGGTCTGCTCTGGGCGTCGATCCTGCGCTCCCCCCACGCGCACGCGCGCGTGGTGAGCATCGACACCAGCCACGCGCGCGAGATGCCCGGCGTCCTCGCGGTCGTCACGCACGAGGACGTCCCCGGCGGATCGTCCGCGAGCTCCGTCACCGGGCACCGCGCCGCGGACCGCCCGATGTTCGCCTCCGAAGTGGTGCGCCACCACGGAGAGGCGCTCGCCGCCGTGGCGGCCGACCACCCGGACACGGCGCGCATGGCCGCCGCCGCGATCATCGTCGAGTACGAGGTCCTGGCCCCGGTCACGGACCCCGAGCAGTCCTTCGGGGCGGAGCCCCTGCACCCCGACGGCAACCTGATCCGCCACATCCCGCTCCAGCACGGCGACGCCGAGGCGACGGGCGAGGTGATCGTCGAGGGGCTCTATCGGATCGGGCGTCAGGACCCGGCGCCGATCGGTGCCGAGGCCGGGCTGGCCGTGCCCCGCCCCGACGGCGGCGTCGAGCTCTACATCGCCTCCACCGACCCGCACGGCGACCGCGACCTCGCGGCGGACCGCTACGGCCTGGAGCGCGAGCGCGTGAAGGTCGTCGTCACCGGTGTGCCCGGCGCGACGGCCGACCGGGAGGACCCGAGCTTCCATCTCCCGCTCGGGCTGCTCGCCCTGCACACCGGCTGCCCGGTCAAGCTCGCCGCGTCCCGCGAGGAGTCCTTCCTCGGCCACCCGCACCGCCACCCGACTCTCCTGCGCTACCGCCACCACGCGGACGCGGACGGCCGGCTGGTCAAGGTGGAGGCCCAGATCCTGCTGGACTCGGGCGCGTACGCGGACACCTCGTCCGACGCGCTCGCGGCCGCCGTCTCCTTCGCCTGCGGCCCCTACGTCGTGCCGCACGCCTCCATCGAGGGCTGGGCGGTCCGGACGAACAACCCGCCCTCCGGCCACGTACGCGGAGAGGGCGCGCTGCAGGTCTGCGCCGCGTACGAGGCGCAGATGGACAAGCTCGCCAAGAAGCTGGGCCTCGACCCGGCCGAACTGCGCCTGCGCAACGTCCTGGCGACCGGCGACATCCTGCCGACGGGGCAGACGGTGACGTGCCCGGCGCCCGTGGCCGAACTGCTCACCTCCGTACGGGACTTCCCGCTGCCGCCGCTGCCCAAGGACACCCCGGAGGAGGACTGGCTGCTCCCCGGCGGGCCCGAGGGCGTCGGCGAACCGGCCGCGGTCCGCCGCGGCGTCGGCTACGGCGTCGGCATGGTGCACATGCTGGGCGCGGAGGGCGCGGACGAGGTCTCCACGGCCACGGTGAAGGTCCAGGGCGGCGTCGCGACGGTCATCTGCGCCGCCGTGGAGACGGGCCAGGGCTTCGCCACGCTCGCCCGCCAGATCGTCCAGGAGACGCTCGGTATCGAAGAGGTCCATGTGGCGCCGGTCGACACCGATCAGCCGCCTGCGGGCCCCGGCTGCCGGGGCCGGCACACCTGGGTGTCCGGCGGCGCGGTCGAGCGGGCGGCCAAGATGGTGCGCACCCAGCTCCTCCAGCCGCTCGCCCACAAGTTCGGCATGTCCACGGAGCTGCTCCAGATCGCCGACGGCAAGATCACGTCGTACGACGGCGTGCTCTCGACGACCGTCGAAGAGGCCATGGACGGCAAGGAGTTGTGGGCCACGGCGCAGTGCCGCCCGCACCCCACGGAGCCGCTCGACGCCTCGGGCCAGGGCGACGCGTTCGTCGGCATGGCCTTCTGCGCGATCCGCGCGGTGGTCGACGTGGACGTGGAGCTGGGCTCGGTGCGCGTGGTCGAGCTCGCGGTCGCCCAGGACGTCGGCCGCATCCTCAACCCCGCCCAGCTCGCGGCCCGCATCGAAGCGGGCGTCACCCAGGGTGTGGGCGCGGCGCTCACGGAGAACCTCCGCACCCCCAAGGGCATCGTCCGCCGTCCCGACCTGACCGGCTACGCGCTGCCCACCTCGCTCGACGCCCCCGACATCCACATCGTGAACCTGGTCGAGGAGCGCGACGTGGTCGCCCCCTTCGGCGCGAAGTCGGCGAGCGCGGCCCCGGTCGTCGCGTCCCCGGCGGCGGTCGCGTCGGCGGTCCGCGCGGCGACCGGCCGCCCGGTCAACCGCCTGCCGATCAGGCCGCAGGCCGCGGTGGCCGAGCCCACCGGCTGAGCGGCACCTGGCCGTACGACGAAGGGCGTCCCGCGGGAAGCGGGGCGCCCTTCGTCGTACGCAGAGGCCGTGACCGGGATCGAACCGGTGTAATTCGCTTTGCAGGCGAACCCCTGAACCACTCGGGCACACGGCCAAGCGCTGATCAAGTAACGGGTCCGCGTTCCCGGGGCTCAAGGGTTCCGGCGTCCCCGCAATGCGACTGCCACACGGCGTTCATACACGTCCCCCCACCCCGCCCCTTCCCGAAAGTCCTGCCGGACGGGCCTGCTCAATCGCCGCAGGGGCTCCCATTGGAGCCCCTGCGGCGATTGAGCAGGCCTAGGACCAACGAACCACCCAGGCCCCGCCTCCCGACAGGGGTCAGCGCCGGAAACGCCCCTTACTCTGAACCGCATGGCCGCCCTCGAAGACGTCACCGACGACGCCCCCGCGCTCACCGTCCCCTCCGCGACCGAAGGTGTCCTCGGCCGCACCTATCGCGCGCTCAGCATCGGCATCGTCACCGTCGTGCTGCTCATCGCCTTCGAGGCGACCGCCGTGGGGACCGCGATGCCGGTCGCCGCGCGGGAGTTGGACGGGGTGTCGCTGTACGCGTTCGCGTTCTCCGGCTTCTTCACGACGAGCCTGTTCGGGATGGTGCTCGCCGGGCAGTGGGCCGACCGCAGCGGGCCCCTCGGCCCCGTCACCGCCGGAATCGGCTCCTTTGCCGCGGGGCTGCTGCTCGCCGGGACCGCGGGCGGCATGTGGATGTTCATCGCCGGGCGGGCCGTGCAGGGGCTCGGCGGCGGACTGGTGATCGTCGGGCTGTACGTCGTGGTCAGCCGGGCCTACCCGGGGCACCTGCGGCCTGCGATCATGGCGGCGTTCGCGGCGAGCTGGGTCGTGCCGTCGATCGTCGGGCCGCTGGCGGCCGGGGCCGTGACCGAGCACCTCGGCTGGCGGTGGGTGTTCCTCGGGATCCCCGTGCTCGTCGTGCTGCCGCTCGCGCTCGCGCTGCCCGAGGTCCGGCGGCGGGCCTCCGGCGCCCCCGCAGGCGCCGCCCCCGCCGCCTTCGACCGGCGCCGGATCCGGCTCGCCCTCGGCATCTCGCTCGGTGCCGGACTCCTCCAGTACGCCGCCCAGGACCTGCGCCCGCTGTCCCTGCTGCCCGCCGCCGTCGGCGCCGCCCTCCTCGTGCCGTCCGTGCTCGGGCTGCTGCCCCGCGGCACCTACCGGGCCGCGCGCGGGCTGCCGTCCGTGGTGCTGCTGCGCGGCATCGCGGCCGGGTCGTTCATCGCGGCAGAGTCCTTCGTGCCGCTGATGCTGGTGACGCAGCGGGGGCTCAGCCCCACGCTCGCCGGGTTCTCGCTCGCCGCGGGCGGCGGGACCTGGGCGCTGGGCTCGTGGCTCCAGTCCAGGCCGCGCGTCGAGCCGTACCGGGAACGGCTCGTCGCCTGGGGCATGGTGCTGGTCGCGGCGGCCGTCGCGGTCGCGCCGAGCGTGCTGACCCCGGCCGTGCCCGTGTGGACCGTGGCCGTCGCCTGGGCCTTCGGCTGCCTGGGCATGGGGCTCGTGATCTCCTCCACGTCCGTGCTGCTGCTCCAGCTGTCCGCGCCCGAGGAGGCCGGGTCGAACTCCGCGGCGCTGCAGATCTCCGACGGGCTCTCCAACGCGCTGCTGCTCGCCGCGGGCGGCGCCGCCTTCGCGGCGCTCGGCGGGGGAGCGGTGGGAGCGGCGGGCCACGCGCAGGGGGCAGGGGGTTCTCATCCGGCCGCGTTCGCCGCCGTGTTCCTGCCGATGGCGGCGGTCGCGCTGGTCGGGGTGTGGGTGGCTGCGCGGCTGCGCGCTCCGGTGACGTCGCCCTGACTGCCCGTAGGGCCCGGCGAGTTGATCTGTGACGCGCGTCCCAACCGGACCCCGTCCGGCCTCGCCGGGCGCGCCCGTCAACCTCGTCACCGGTAGGGTGGCCCGGTTGTCATACGTAGCCGTGCCGTCCAGCTTTGAGTAACCGGAGACCGTGACTACTACATCCGCCACTCCTTCTGCCTCGTCCGCCCACCTGTCACCCGCCTTCCCCGGCCGCGCCCCCTGGGGCACCGCCAACAAGCTGCGAGCCTGGCAGCAGGGTGCGATGGACAGGTACATCCAGGAGCAGCCGCGCGACTTCCTCGCGGTCGCGACCCCGGGCGCCGGCAAGACCACCTTCGCGCTCACCCTCGCGTCCTGGATGCTGCACCACCACGTCGTGCAGCAGGTGACCGTGGTCGCGCCGACCGAGCACCTGAAGAAGCAGTGGGCCGAGGCCGCCGCCCGGATAGGCATCAAGCTGGACCCCGAGTACAGCGCGGGTCCGCTCAGCAAGGAGTACCAGGGCGTCGCCGTGACGTACGCGGGTGTGGGCGTGCGGCCGATGCTGCACCGCAACCGCAGCGAGCAGCGCAAGACGCTCGTCATCCTCGACGAGATCCACCACGCCGGTGACTCGAAGTCGTGGGGCGAGGCCTGCCTGGAGGCGTTCGAGCCGGCCACCCGCCGCCTCGCGCTGACCGGTACGCCGTTCCGCTCCGACACCAACCCGATCCCCTTCGTCCAGTACGAGGAGGGGCGGGACGGCATCCGGCGCTCGTCGGCCGACTACACGTACGGCTACGGCAACGCGCTCGCCGACAACGTCGTGCGCCCGGTGATCTTCCTCAGCTACAGCGGCAACATGCGCTGGCGCACCAAGGCCGGGGACGAGATCGCGGCCCGGCTCGGCGAGCCGATGACCAAGGACGCCATCAGCCAGGCCTGGCGCACCGCCCTCGACCCGCGCGGCGAGTGGATGCCGAGCGTGCTGCGCGCCGCCGACGCCCGCCTCACCGAGGTCAGGAAGGGCATCCCGGACGCGGGCGGCCTCGTCATCGCCTCGGACCAGGACTCGGCCCGCGCGTACGCGAAGCTGATCCGGGAGATCACGGGCAGCAAGGCCACCGTCGTGCTCTCCGACGACACCGGCGCCTCGAAGCGGATCGACGACTTCGCGGCGAGCGAGGACCGGTGGATGGTCGCGGTCCGCATGGTGTCGGAAGGCGTCGACGTCCCGCGCCTCGCGGTCGGCGTCTACGCCACGACGATCTCGACCCCGCTGTTCTTCGCGCAGGCCGTGGGCCGTTTCGTACGGTCCCGCAGGCGCGGCGAGACGGCCTCCGTCTTCCTGCCCACCGTCCCCGACCTGCTCGGCTTCGCCAACGAGATGGAGGTCGAGCGCGACCACGTCCTCGACAAGCCGAAGAAGGACCAGGAGGAAGACCCTTACGCCGAGTCCGAGAAGGAGATGGACGAGGCGAACAAGGAGCAGGACGAGGACACCGGCGAGCAGGAGCAGTTCTCCTTCGAGGCCCTGGAGTCCGAGGCCACCTTCGACCGGGTCATGTACAACGGCGCCGAGTTCGGCATGCAGGCGCACCCCGGCAGCGAGGAGGAGCAGGACTACCTGGGCATCCCGGGTCTGCTCGAACCCGACCAGGTGCAGATGCTCCTCCAGAAGCGGCAGGCGCGGCAGATCTCGCACAGCAAGAAGAAGCCGGACAGCGAGGCCGACCTCCTGGAGCTGCCGGCCGACCGCCGCCCCGTCGTCTCCCACAAGGAGCTGATGGAGCTGCGCAAGAAGCTGAACACGATCGTCGGCGCGTACGTGCATCAGAGCGGGAAACCGCACGGTGTCGTCCACACCGAGCTGCGCCGGGTGTGCGGCGGCCCGCCGAGCGCGGAGGCGACCGGCGGACAGTTGCGCCAGCGCATCGCCAAGGTGCAGGAGTGGGCCACCCGCATGAAGTGACGCCCGCATGAAGTGACACGGGGATCAAGTGCGGGCAATCGGGCACAACTCAGGCCGATCACTGCCCGGATTCTGGACGGAGTCTTCCGCTCAGCGGGACGACCTCGCTACATTCCGGGCAACGCACACGCCCCGTGGCAGAGCCGCCGCGGAGCGCAGCCGGTGCGTCCACAGACAGCCGTAAGCAGCCCAGCGCCTGATCACCGACCGGCGGCCTCTGACGCGCGTCGCCCACGGGACAGGTGACGCGACCCACGCGCAGGAGGCCGCCGTCCCTCACCACTAAGGAGTGGGCGTCGTGACCGCGGAGACCTCCCAGACGCTCGACAGGGGACTGCGCGTCCTCAAACTGCTCGCCGACACCGACCACGGCCTGACCGTCACCGAGCTCTCCAACAAGCTCGGCGTGAACCGCACCGTGGTCTACCGTCTGCTCGCCACGCTCGAACAGCACGCCCTCGTCCGCCGCGACCTGGGCGGCCGCGCCCGCGTGGGCCTCGGCGTCCTGCGCCTGGGCCGCCAGGTCCACCCCCTGGTGCGCGAGGCGGCCCTCCCGGCGCTGCGCGCGCTCGCCGAGGACATCGGGGCGACGGCACACCTGACGCTCGTGGACGGCACCGAGGCCCTCGCCGTGGCCGTCGTCGAGCCGACCTGGACCGACTACCACGTGGCGTACCGCACGGGTTTCCGCCACCCGCTCGACCGGGGCGCCGCGGGCCGCGCCATCCTCGGCGCCCGCCAGGGCGTGCTTCCCGAGGTCGGCTACACCCTCACGCACGGCGAACTGGAAGCGGGCGCGAGTGGCGCGGCGGCCCCCCTGCTGGGCGTGACGGGCCTGGAGGGCAGCGTGGGCGTGGTCATGCTCTCGGACTCCGTCCCGGAACGGGTGGGCACGCGGGTCCTCGACGCGGCCCGCGAGGTGGCGGACGCGCTCAGGTAGGTCGTATCAAGCCCCGCCGGCGATTGAGGCGCGCATTTCAAGCCCCTGCGGCGATCGAACAGCGGGGTCCGGGGCAGAGCCCCGCGACCGCAACGCCGTCGCCGCGGAAACAACCCGCCACGTTAGAGTCACACCGTGCTCAATCGCCTCAGCCGCCCCACCGCCCTGGCCCTCTGCGCCGCCCCCGTCATCGCGCTGCTCGCGGTCGCGGGATTCGCCCCGCTCCCGTTCTCCGTGGCCCAGCCCGGCCCCACGACGAACGTGCTGGGGACGTCGGACGGCAAACCCGTCATCGACATCAGCGGCGCCCCCACCCGCCCCACGGAGGGCAAGCTGCGCGCGGTGACCATCGTGGCGACCGGACCCGACGCCTCCGTGCACCTCGGTGACGTGCTCGACGGCTGGTTCGCCGAGAACCGGGCGGTGATGCCGCGCGACGCGGTGTACCCGTCGGGCGACTCGACGAAGGAGGTCGAGCAGCACAACCAGAAGGAGATGAAGGGCTCGCAGGAGGCCGCCACCGAGGCCGCCCTCTCCTACCTCGGCAAGTCCTCGAAGGACATCGAGGTCGACCTCCAGCTCGGCGACGTCGGTGGCCCGAGCGCGGGCCTGCTCTTCTCCCTGGGCATCATCGACATGCTGGACGGCGACGGCAGCGGCGGCGACCTCACCGGCGGCCGGTCCATCGCGGGCACCGGCACCATCGACGCCGAGGGCAAGGTCGGCCCGGTCGGCGGCGTGTCGCTGAAGGTGCAGGCCGCCGACCGGGACGGCGCCACGGTCTTCCTCGTACCGAAGGCGGAGTGCTCCGACGCGAAGGCCTCCGCGCCGGACTCGATGAAGCTGATCTCCGTGAGCACCCTCAAGGGCACGGCGACCGCGCTGACGAACCTGGAGAAGGGCTCGGGCGAGGTCCCCACCTGCTGAGCCCCCCCGGGGCAGGGGCCGTCACTCCTTGACGAAGCCCTCCTTCACCAGCCACTCCTTCGCGACGTCGTGCGGGTCCTGCCCGTCGACGTCCACCTTCGCGTTGAGATCCTGGGCGACCGTGTTGTCGAGCTTCTTCGTGATCGGTTCCAGGATGTCCGCCATCGCCGGATACTTCTTGAGCGCCTTGGTGTTGATCGAGGGCGCCGCGTTGTAGTTCGGGAAGAACTTCTTGTCGTCCTCCATGACGTTCAGGTGCATCGCCTTGATCCGGCCGTCGGTCGTGTAGACCTCGCCGAAGGTGCAACTTCCCTTGGACGCCTGGGTGTAGATGATGCCGCTGTCCATCTGCGTGATGTTGGCGCGCGGCACGTTCATCCCGTACGCCTTCTGCATGCCGGGCAGGCCGTCGGCCCGGTTGGCGAACTCGCTCTCCACGCACAGCGTGACGGCCTTCGGGTCCTTCTTGGCGAGCGCGGCGACGTCGGAGAGCGTCTTGGTGCCGTACTTCTTGAAGTTGGCGTTGTTCATGGCGAGCGCGTAGGTGTTGTTGAGCGCGGCCTGCGGCAGCCAGGTGATGCCGTTCTTCGCGTCGGCCTTGCGCACCGCCTCGTACTGCTTCTTCGGGTCGGGGATCGGGTCCGAGTTGCCGAGGTACGTGATCCAGGCCGTGCCCGTGTACTCGTACATGGCGTCCGCGTCACCGGACTTGATGGCCTCGCGGGCGCCGATGGAGCCCTGGATGCCGGTGCGGTCGAGGACGTCCGCGCCGGCCGCCTTGAACGCGATGCCCATGATTGCGCCGAGCACCAGCTGCTCGGTGAACTCCTTGGACGTGACGGTGATGTCGGCGCCCTCCAGCGGCTTGTCCTTGCCGATGGACCCCGGCTGCACATCGTCGACGAGCGGGCTGCCGCTGGTCAGTCCGCAGCCCGCCAGGAGCGCGATCCCGCAGCTCGCCGCGACGGCCACCCGCACGCGGTACTTCCTGTGCTTCACGGGCTTCATGAGCGCACCTCCAACCCGCGCGGGCGCAGCAGCAGTTCGGCCAGCGAGGCCAGCCAGTCGACGAGCAGGGCGAGCGCGATGGTGAGGATCGAGCCGAGCATCAGGACCGGCATGCGCTGGTTGGTGATCCCGGTGGTGATGAGGACGCCGAGGCCGCCGCCACCGCCGAAGGTGGCCAGCGTCGCCGTACCGACGTTGAGGACGAGCGCCGTGCGCACGCCCGCGAGGATCAGCGGGACGGCGAGGGGGAGTTCGACCTTGCTCAGCACTCCCATCGGCGACATCCCGATGCCCTTCGCCGCTTCGAGGAGCGTCGGATCGTTGGCCTTCAGGCCCGCGATGGTGTTGGAGAGCACCGGCAGGATCGCGTAGATGATGATGCCGATCAGGGCCGACTTCTCGCCGATGCCCAGCCAGATGACGAGCAGGGCGAGCAGGCCGATGGCCGGGGTGGCCTGGCCCATGTTGGCGATCGCCAGGGCGAACGGGGTCGCCTTGCGGAACATCCTGCGGGTCAGCAGGATCCCCAGCGGGATCGCGATGATCAGCACGAAGAAGGTCGAGATCACCGTCAGGCTGATGTGCTGGCGCAGCGCCTTGCCCACAGCGCCGCCCGAGATGGCGTTCTCGGAGATCGTGTCGAGGTCGGCGTTGCGGAACCACAGCCAGGTGATCAGCAGCACCAGGATCAGGAACAGCGGAAGGAACGTCAGCTTCTTCCAGGTGATGCGGGGCGGTTCCTTGCGGGCGGTCGGGGAGGGCCGCGCCTCCTGCTCGCCCTCGCCCTCGTCGCGGAACGCGAGGCCCTTGACCTCGTGCTCGCCCTCGGGACGCGCGCCCTTCGGAGGCGATTTGCGGGACGGTGTACTCACGCCTTCGCCTCCCCGCCGGCGCCCTGGGAGCCCTCCTGCTCCAGGTGCGTCTGCTCGGCGCGCTTCTCCTCCAGCTCGTGCTGGTGCTCGACCGCTTCGAGCCGGTCGGCCTCCAGGAGTTCGTGCACGGAGTTCATCAGCGTCTCCATGTCGACGACGCCCTCGTACTCGCCGCGCCGCCCGGTCACCGCGACGCGGCCCGCGTTGTCGGTGAGGACCGCTTCGAGGGCGTCGCGCAGCGTGGCGTCGCGGGTGACGGTGTCGTGGACGAGGGTGCCCGCGCGGGCGAGGGAGCCCTTGGCGCGCATCATGTCGCCGCGGCGCAGCCACTTGTAGGGCCGGCCACGCTTGTCGAGGAGCAGCAGCTCGTTCGTGCCGGCCGCCCGCAGCTTGTTGAAGATGTCCTGCAGCGGGTCGTCGACGCCGACCGTCGGGTAGTCGGTGACCTCCACGTCGCGTACGCGGGTCAGATTGAGGCGCTTGAGCGCCGCGCCCGCGCCGACGAAGCCGGAGACGAAGTCGTCGGCCGGGTTGGTGAGGATCGCCTCGGGGGTGTCGAACTGCGCGATGTGCGACTTCTCGCGCAGCACCGCGATCCGGTCGCCGAGCTTGATCGCCTCGTCGAAGTCGTGGGTGACGAAGACGATCGTCTTGTGCAGCTCGTGCTGGAGCCGGATCAGCTCGTCCTGGAGGTGGTCGCGGGTGATCGGGTCGACCGCGCCGAACGGCTCGTCCATCAGCAGGACGGGCGGGTCCGCCGCCAACGCACGGGCCACGCCGACGCGTTGCTGCTGGCCGCCGGAGAGCTGGCGCGGATAGCGGCCGTGGTACTCGCCGGGGTCGAGGCCGACCAGGTCGAGCATCTCCTCGACCCGCGACTTGATCTTCGACTTGGACCAGCCGATCATCTTCGGCACGAGCGCGATGTTCTGGGCGACCGTCATGTGCGGGAAGAGCCCGGAGGACTGGATCGCGTAGCCGACCTTCCGGCGCAGCTTCACCGGGTCCATTTCGGTGACGTCCTCGCCGCCGATGCGGATGCGCCCGCCGGTCGGCTCGATGAGGCGGTTGATCATCTTCAGCGTCGTGGACTTTCCGCAGCCGGACGGGCCGACGAAGATGATCAGCTCGCCCGCCTTGATCTCCATGTTGACGTTGTCCACGGCGGGGTCACTGGAGCCCGGGTAGCGCTTGGTGAGGTTCTCCAGCTCGATGCTCGCCCCGGACGCCTGTGGGGTCCCGGACTCCTCGGGGGCTTCGGTCGTCGTGGTGTCAGGCACGGATCCCCCTCGGGATGGTCAGCCGTCCGATGAGGACGTACGCGGCGTCGAAGAGCAGGGCGAGGATGATGATGCCGAGCGTTCCGGCGAGCACCTGGTTGAGCGCGTTGGCGCTGCCCAGGGAGGCGATGCCGCGGAAGATCTCGTTGCCGAGCCCGGGGCCGGAGGCGAACGCGGCGATGGCGGCGATGCCCATCAGCATCTGCGTGGAGACGCGGATGCCGGTGAGGATGGGCGGCCAGGCGAGCGGCAGCTCCACCTTGAACAGGCGGGCGGTCCGGGACATCCCGATGCCCTTCGCCGCGTCGATCAGGGCGGGGTCGACGCCGCGCAGGCCCACGATCGAGTTCCGCACGATCGGCAGCAGCCCGTACAGGGTCAGCGCGATGACGGTCGGCGCGACGCCCAGGCCCACGATCGGGATCAGCAGACCGATCATGGCGAGCGAGGGGATGGTGAGAATGGTCGAGGTGGCGGTCGTCGCCAGGTTCCCGGCCCATTCGCTGCGGTACGAGACGATGCCGATGACGATGCCGATCAAGGTCGCGAGGACCATGCACTGGAAGACGGCGCTCGCGTGTTGATAGGCGTCGGCGAGCAGTTGCTGATGCCGGGCGCCCAGGTAGTCCCAGAAGTTCATCGCACCTCACTCCCGGGCGGTGCTCGGATAGCCGTCAGGAATCTCCTGACGCCTGCTCCACGAGCGGGATGATCCGCAGTGGAACAGGATTTTCCATGACAATCGCCGTGGAAGCCCGGACGATGCCATCAAAGCCGACAACTCGGTCGATCACACGTTGAAGGTCGGCGTTCGAACGGGCCACGAGGCGGCACAGCATGTCGCCGCCGCCGGTCGTGGTGTGCAGTTCGAGGACCTCGGGGACGGTGGCCAAATGTGCCCTGACATCGGCGCCTTGCCCCTGCCTGATCTCCAGCGTCGCGAACGCGGTGACCGGGTAGCCGAGCGCCGCCGGGTCCACCTGGGGGCCGAAGCCGCGGATGACTCCGTTCGAGGTAAGCCGGTCGAGGCGGGCCTGCACGGTGCCGCGCGCGACGCCGAGCCGGCGGGACATCTCGAGCACCCCGATCCGCGGTTCGCGCGCGAGCAGCACGATGAGCCGCCCGTCCAGATCGTCGATCGCCATGTACGCCTCCGTCGCCGTCCCGTCGCCGGGTGGTCACCCTGTACAAGCAGCCCGCACAAACGGGCCCAGCACTGGTCAGATTGCCCAGCGAAAACGCAAACTATTGCGCACCTTGCGGAGCGGCGGGAACCTCACGGTATGACGCAGACCACACACCACACCCCCGACACCGCACGGCAGGCCGACCCCTTCCCGGTCAAGGGGATGGACGCGGTCGTCTTCGCCGTGGGCAACGCCAAGCAGGCCGCGCACTACTACTCGACCGCCTTCGGCATGAAGCTCGTCGCCTACTCCGGACCGGAGAACGGCAGCCGCGAGACGGCCTCCTACGTCCTCACCAACGGCTCGGCCCGCTTCGTCTTCACCTCCGTCATCAAGGCCTCCACGGAGTGGGGCAGCTTCCTCGAATCGCACGTCGCGGCGCACGGCGACGGCGTCGTCGACCTCGCCATCGAGGTCCCGGACGCCCGCGCCGCGTACGCGTACGCCGTCGAGCACGGCGCCCGCGGCCTCATCGAGCCGTACGAGACGAAGGACGAGCACGGCACCGTCGTGCGCGCCGCCATCGCCACGTACGGCAAGACCCGCCACACGCTGGTCGAGCGCTCCGGCTACGAGGGCCCCTACCTGCCCGGCTTCGCCGCCGCGGACCCGATCGTCGAGCCCCCGGCCAAGCGCACCTTCCAGGCCATCGACCACTGCGTCGGCAACGTCGAACTCGGCAAGATGAACGAGTGGGTCGCGTTCTACAACAAGGTCATGGGCTTCACGAACATGAAGGAGTTCGTGGGCGACGACATCGCGACCGAGTACAGCGCGCTGATGTCGAAGGTCGTCGCGGACGGCACCCTCAAGGTGAAGTTCCCGATCAACGAGCCGGCCGTCGCGAAGAAGAAGTCGCAGATCGACGAGTACCTGGAGTTCTACGGCGGCGCGGGCGTCCAGCACATCGCGCTCGCCACGAACGACATCGTCGCGTCGGTGAAGGCCATGCGCGCCGCGGGCGTCCAGTTCCTCGACACCCCGGACTCGTACTACGACACCCTCGGCGAGTGGGCGGGCGAGACCCGCGTGCCCGTCGAGACGCTGCGCGAGCAGAAGATCCTCGTCGACCGCGACGAGGACGGCTACCTGCTGCAGATCTTCACCAAGCCGGTCCAGGACAAGCCGACCGTCTTCTTCGAGATGATCGAGCGGCACGGCTCCATGGGCTTCGGCAAGGGCAACTTCAAGGCCCTCTTCGAGGCGATCGAGCGTGAGCAGGAGAAGCGCGGAAACCTGTAGCTCTCACGCGAAGCGGCCCTAGTCTGGCCCCATGGCCAGGATGAACGACGTAGGCGGAACGACAGGGTTCGGCGCCATCGACACCACCGATGACGCCGAACCCTTCCACGCGGACTGGGAGGCGCGGGTCTTCGCGCTCCAGCGCGCGCTGCTCGTCCAGAAGGTCTTCAACCTCGACGAGTTCCGGGACGCCATCGAGACGATGCCGCCCCAGGAGTACCTCGCGGCCTCGTACTACGAGCGCTGGTTCCACGCGATCCGGACGCTCCTCGAACGCAAGGGCGTGCTCGAGGAAGGAGCGCTCGACCATGTCTGAGCGACTCCGGTACGCGCCCGGCGACACGGTCCGCACGTACCGGCACGACCCGCCGCACCACACCCGCCTGCCGCGCTACGCCCGCGGCAAGCTCGGCGTCGTCGTCGAGCCCGAGGGCCGGGCGCCGCTGGCCGACGCCCGCGCGCAGGGCCGCGAGGACGCCCCCGTCGAGATGATCTACGCGGTGCGGTTCGCGGCGCGCGAGCTGTGGGGCGAGGGCGAGCACGACGTCGTCCTCGACCTGTCCGAGAGCTATCTGGAGCCTTCCGAGGAGGCCGACGCCGATGTCCGGTGACCACGACGACGCGGCGATCTCCCGCCAAGTGCGGGCCCTGGAGAGCCTGTTGGAGGCCAAGGGCATCGTCGGCGGCGAGACCGTCGACGAGGTCATCGACGGCTTCCTCGCGGGCGCCTCGCCGGTCAACGGCGCGAAGGTCGTGGCCCGCGCCTGGACCGACCCGGCGTTCAAGGAGCGGCTCATGGCGGACGGTTCGGCGGCCGTCGCCGAACTCGGTTTCTCCAGCGGGGGAGTTCAGCCCCAGCGGCTGCGGGTCGCCGAGAACACGGAGGACGTGCACAACATGATCGTGTGCACGCTCTGCTCCTGCTACCCGCTGCGACTCCTCGGTCCCTCGCCCGGCTGGTACAAGAGCGAGGCGTACCGCTCGCGCGTGGTTCGCGAACCACGCGCTGTGCTGGGCGAGTTCGGGGTCACAGTCCCGGCCGACGTCAAGATCACCGTCTGGGACTCCAGTGCGGAAACCCGCTACATGGTCCTCCCGAGGCGCCCCGTGGGGACGGAGGGCCTCAGCGAGTTGGAGTTGGCTTCCCTGGTCACCCGCAACGGCCTGATCGGTACGGCTCTCGTGTGATCAATCCAAGCCCCGCCGGCGATTGGGGCGCGGGGTCCGGGGCAGAGCTCCGGGGCGCAGGCAGGGGGTTCACACGGCCCCAACGGAGTGCAAAGGTGTGATCATGAGCCGCACCCTCATGGAAGAGCTCCGCACGGGCCTGCCCGCGGAAGCGATCATCGTCGACGCCGACGTCACCGCCTCGTACGCCCACGACATGGCCAGCTTCTGCGACGCCGGCACCCCGGCCGTCGTCGTCCTGCCGCGCACCGTCGAAGAGGTCCAGCACGTGATGCGCACGGCGACCGCGCTGCGCGTCCCGGTCGTCCCGCAGGGCGCCCGCACGGGCCTGTCCGGCGGGGCCAACGCGAGCGAGGGCTGCATCGTCCTCTCGCTCGTCAAGATGGACCGCGTCCTGGAGATCAACCCGGTCGACCGGATCGCCGTCGTCGAACCGGGCGTCATCAACGCCACACTCTCCCGCGCGGTCAACGAGTACGGGCTCTACTACCCGCCGGACCCCTCCAGCTGGGAGATGTGCACCATCGGCGGCAACATCGGCACGGCCTCGGGCGGCCTGTGCTGTGTGAAGTACGGGGTGACGGCGGAGTACGTGCTCGGGCTCGACGTCGTCCTCGCCGACGGCCGGCTGCTCCAGACGGGCAGGCGCACCGCGAAGGGCGTCGCCGGCTACGACCTGACGCGGCTCTTCGTCGGCTCCGAGGGCAGCCTCGGTATCGTCGTGAAGGCGACGCTCGCGCTGAAGCCGCAGCCGCCCCAACAGCTCGTGCTCGCGGCCGAGTTCGCCTCTGCGGAGGCCGCCTGCGACGCGGTCTGCCGGATCATGGAGGGCGGGCACGTCCCGTCCCTGCTCGAACTCATGGACCGTACGACGGTGAAGGCCGTCAACGACATGGCGAACATGGGCCTGCCGGAGACCACGGAGGCGCTGCTGCTCGCCGCCTTCGACACCCCGGACCCGGTGACGGACCTGGAGGCCGTCGGCGCGCTGTGCGAGGCCGCGGGCGCCACCCAGGTCGTGCCCGCCGAGGACGCCGCCGAGTCGGAGATGCTGCTCCAGGCGCGGCGCCTGTCGCTCACCGCACTCGAAGCGGTCAAGGGCACCACGATGATCGACGACGTGTGCGTGCCCCGCTCCAAGCTGGGTGAACTGCTCGAAGGCGTCGAGCGGATCGCCGAGAAGTACGACCTCACCATCGGGGTGTGCGCGCACGCGGGCGACGGCAACACGCACCCGACCGTCTGCTTCGACGCGCAGGACGCCGACGAGGGTCGCCGCGCCCGCGAGTCCTTCGACGAGATCATGGCGCTCGGCCTCGAACTGGGCGGCACCATCACCGGCGAACACGGCGTCGGCGTGCTGAAGAAGGAGTGGCTCGCCCGCGAACTCGGCCCGGTCGGCGTCGAGATGCAGCAGGCGGTGAAGGTGGCCTTCGACCCGCTGGGCCTGCTCAACCCCGGCAAGCTGTTCTGATCGCGGGGAACGTCGCGGGGCGTGCCGCCCCGCTCACGTATCGTCGACATAAAGGACGAAAGCCTCATGTGGCCGGGTGTCGTCCGGCGGGATCCTGAAGGGGTCGCACGGTCGGCCGTCAGGGCGCCGGCCGGCATCCCGCAGCCCGAAGAGGTCCCGCCGATGAGCGCCAGCACCGCAGACCGCCACCACGACAAGTCCGCCCGCCGCCGCAGGACGACCGCCGCCGTACTGGTCGGCGCCCTCGCGCTGTCCTCCGTCGGCCTCGCCGTCGGCACCGCGTTCGCGGACCAGGGCCCCGCCCCGGCGGGCACCACGCTCACCGGTACGTCGGACCCGGGCACGCCTTCCGAGTGACCCTGCCCCCGTGCCAGGTCCCTCACAGGTCCTCGGAGGACGACTCGTCCCCCGGCCACGGGTCGCACAGGTACAGGTCGTCGGCGGCCGGGGTCGGGGCCAGCAGCTCGGCCAGGGCGTCGTCGATGCCGAGCTGATCGGCCTCCGTGCCCGGCGGCACCGCTCGCAGCGTCCGCTCCAGCCAGGCCGAGACCTGCGCGGCCGGCGCCTCCAGGAGCGCGTCCCCGTCCGGCGAGGTCAGCGCCACCAGGACCACGCTGCGCCCGTCCACCTTCGTCGGCCACACCCGAACGTCCCCGTGCCCGCAAGGACGGAACACGCCCTCCACGAGCAGCTCGCGGGCGAACGTCCAGTTGACCGGGTGGTTCGAGCCGATGTGGAACGTGATGTGGACGGCGTAGGGGTCGGAGATCCGGTAGGTCAGCCGGGCCGGGACGGGGATGCTCCGCTCCGGCGAGAGCACGAGCTTCAGTTCCAGTTCGCGTTCCACCACGGTGTTCATGTCGTGCGTTTCCTCTCCGTCGTACGGGTCCGGAGCGGGCCCGTTGGAAGGTGAGAGCGCGATCTGGCGGGAGCATTACGCGAGTTCGGCGAAGTTGTTTTCCGGAGTTCCGGCAGGGGGCCCACGTTCCCCGGAAAGTGGTCCGTAACGGCGGAGCGGCACGGGCGGACGCGAGGGTCTGATAGATGTGGACCCCACAACAAGACCCCCGAGCAGATACGGGACGACGGACATGAGTGCCCCAACCCCGGCCCCTGGCGACGACAGGCCCCGCGAAGGCTACTACCCCGATCCGTCCATTCCCGGATATGTCCGGTACTGGAACGGGGCCGCGTGGGTGCCGGGCACCAGTCGCCCCGCCCCCTCCGACGGAGAGTCCCTTCCGGCCCCGCCCGGAGCGGGCGCAGCCCCCGCCCCCACCTCGGTCTCCGAACCGCCTCCCGCGGAGGAGACCGGACCCGTCTTCCTCGACGAGGAGCCCTCCGTGCGTACGGAGATGGGTCCTCCGGAGCACGGCGCGCCCGCGGCGCCCGAGCCCGCGTCCGCCTGGGGGGCCAACGCCGCCCGGCAGACGGGCTTCGGCGCCGAGCAGGCCCCCCGGGTGTCCTGGGGCTCGGACCCGAACGCGCAGCACCCCGAGCAGTCCGCGCCGCCGGCGCGCACGGACGGCACGGTCAAGCTCCGCGCCATGCAGCAGCCGGGAGCCGGGAAGCCGGCCCCCACCGACGGCACGATGGCGTTCAGGGCGCTGCCGAAGCAGGACGGCCAGGCCGGGACCGGCACGCCGGCCCAGGCCCAGGCGCAGTCCCGCGCGGGCCTCAATCCGCAGCCCGCCCCGCAGGCCCCGGCCGCTCCGGCCCAGCCGAACGTCCCGCACCAGCAGCCGCAGCAGCCACAACAGCAGCAGCCATCCCAGGCGCAGGCGCACCTGCAGAGCCCCATGACGCAGGGCCCCGGCGGCGGCTCCCCGTCCTGGCCGCAGCAGGTGCACCAACTGGCGGGGCAGGGATCGGGCCAGGCCCAGGCGCCCGCACCCGCGGCGGAGCCGAACGGTCCGGTGACGCCGTTCAAGCCGGTCTCCACCGACCCGTTCCTCGCCGCCGCCCAGGCCGCCGCCGCGGCCCGCCCGGCAGGGCTCGGCAAGCGGTTCGCGGCCCGGCTCATCGACTCGGTGATCGTCGGCGGGGTCACCGCGACCGTCGCCGTGCCGCTCGGCACCAAGGCCGCCGACCACATCAACGGCAAGATCGACGAGGCGAAGGCCTCCGGTCACCAGGTCACGGTCTGGCTGCTCGACGGCACCACCGGCACGTACCTCGGCATCATCCTCGCGGTGCTGCTCGTGGTCGGCACGCTCTACGAGGCGCTGCCGACGTCGAAGTGGGGTCACACCCTCGGCAAGAAGCTGCTCGGCCTGACGGTCCGTGACATGGACGAGCACGACGCCCCGACGTTCGTCTCGGCCCTGAAGCGCTGGGTCGTCTACAGCGTGCCGGTCGTCTTCCTGGTGGGCGTCCTCGGCGTCCTGTGGGGGGCCTTCGACCGCCCGTGGCGCCAGTGCCTGCACGACAAGGCGGCGGGCACGTTCGTCGCGGCGGACTGACCGCCGGGTCATCCGGACGGCGGCCCGCCACGTGCAGCGCGCCCGGGATCGCGTTCCACTCGGGCCATGAGCACCGAACCGCCGCCCTCCGGGTCCGGCCAGCCGCCGGACGACGACCCGTTCCGTAAGCCGCCGCCCAGTGACCAGGGCGGCGGCTCGCCGTACGACAACCCCCAGAACCCCTACGACTCTGCGCCCCCACCACCACCGCCCCCGAACGGCGGCGGCACCCCGCCCCCGTACGGCGGTGATCCCTACGGTGGTGGCTACGGCGCCGCCGACCCGCTCGCGGGGATGCCGCCGCTGGCCGACAGCGGCAAGCGCGTCCTCGCGCGGATCATCGACATCATCCTCATCGCGATCGTCGTGGGCCTGCTGTCGTGGCTCTTCGGGGTCGGCCAGTACGACATCGACACCGACGACATGAGCGCCGGGAAGCGGGTCGCCCAGTCGCTGATCGGAGCCATTCTCTACGTCGGCTACGACACGATCATGATGGCCAAGACCGGCCAGACGCTCGGCAAGAAGTGGCTGAAGCTGCGCGTCGCCAACCTGAGCGACGGCGCGACGCCCACCATGCAGACCAACCTGCTGCGCGCGGTCGTCCTGTGGGTGCCGGCGGTGTTCTGCTGCGCCTGCATCTGGACGGCGATCTGCGGCGGCTGGAGCTTCTTCGACAAGCCCTACAAACAGGGTCTGCACGACAAGGCGGCGAAGACCGTGGTGGTCAGCACCGCCTGAGGGCAACCGTCAGCGACGAACCGGCGGGTCCGTGTCTCACGGGCCCGCCGGTTCGTGTGCGCGCGAGGACTCGGCCGGGGCCGAGGGCGAGGGCACCGTGGTGCTGAGGCGCTGGGCCGGCACCCGCTCCTCCGCGGCGGCGGCCCCTGAGGCGGAGTCCCGCTTGCGGGTCGGCACCGACATCGCGACGAACAGACCCAGGATGAGCGCCGAGACGGCGATGACCGGGATGCCGGGGCCCGAACTCGTCTGGGACAGCAGAACCATGGCGATGGTGGAGCAGACGACGGTGGCCGATCCGTAGGCGAGCTGAGCGACAGTCGGGCGAGGCATGGTGAGATCCGTCCTCGTGACATCGGGGGACTATTCGGACCTGTGCCCGAGCAGAGCACCCGGTAAGCATGCCCTAAGCATTGCTGCCGGAGCATGGGGGGCGCACGGAGTCACCAGGTCCACCACATGGACGGCAGGACGCGCCCGTTGCTCGTGGGGACATCGCGCACGACGCGTCCGCATTCCGAACCGGCCGCTCTGCATAGTGCAATGTGAAGGTCTCAGTCAAGGTCTGTTATTTCTCCTCTACTTCCGCTCAAATAGCGTCACTTGTGACGCGTGGTGTGCGTGCCACGGAGGAGGGGACCACTCAAGTGACCATCAAGAGACGGGCGTTGAGATCTGTCGCCGTGCTCGCGACGCTCGCCGCCACCGCGGCCACGGGCTCGCTCGCGGCGACGACCGCCCAGGCCGACACCCCGGCCACGACGAGCTCGACGTCCGGAAAGACGTACGGGGGCAAGGGGCACGTCTTCGACGGCCCGTTCAGCAAGCAGCAGGAGAAGCAGCGGCAGGCCGCGCTGCAGCAGGTCCTCCAGGGCACGTCGAAGGTCCAGGAGAAGCACGGCTCCAAGGTCGTGGAGCTGTCCAAGGGCAAGTACGTCGAGCTGGGCCGCGAGCGCACGGACAAGATCTTCACGATCTTGGCCGAGTTCGGCGACAAGGTCGACAACACCACCCTGGTGGACCGCGCGGACGACGACACGGACGAGCTGAAGCCCAAGTACGGCGGCACGCCCGGCCCGCTGCACAACCAGATAGCCGAGCCGGACCGTGCGAAGGACAACAGCACGGCCTGGCAGAAGGACTACAACTCCCAGCACTACAAGGACCTCTACTTCGGGTCCGGCAAGACCGCCTCCGGCAAGGGTGCCGACTCCCTCAAGACCTATTACGAGAAGACCTCATCGGGTCGCTACTCGGTCGAGGGCGAGGTCTCCGACTGGGTCAAGGTCGAGTGGAACGAGGCCCGTTACGGCTCCAACTACTGCGGCGCCGACAACTGCCCGAACGTCGAGGACCTGGTCCGCGACGGCGTCAACGCCTGGGTCGCGCAGCAGAAGGCGGCCGGCAAGTCGGACGCCGACATCAAGGCCGACATGGCCCAGTACGACCAGTGGGACCGCACGGACCACGACAACGACGGCAACTTCAACGAGCCCGACGGCTACATCGACCACTTCCAGATCGTGCACGCGGGCGAGGACGGCTCGGCGGGCGGCGGCGCGCAGGGTGGCGATTCCCTCTGGGCGCACCGCGGTTACGCCTTCAGCCGGGACGACGGCGACACGGGCCCGGCCGGCTTCAAGGCGGGCGGCACCCCCATCGGCGACACCGGCATCTGGGTCGGCGACTACACGATGCAGCCGGAGAACGGCGGCCTCGGCGTCTTCGCCCACGAGTACGGCCACGACCTGGGCCTGCCCGACCTGTACGACACGACGTACACCGGCGAGAACTCGGTCGGCTTCTGGTCGCTGATGTCGGCGGGTTCCTGGCTCGGCACCGGCAAGGACGCCATCGGCGACATGCCGGGCGACATGACGGCCTGGGACAAGCTCCAGCTCGGCTGGCTCAATTACGACAAGGCGAAGGCCGCCACCAAGTCGACGCACAAGCTCGGTGTCTCGGAGTACAACACCAAGCTCAAGCAGGCGCTCGTCGTCGAACTGCCGAAGAAGAACGTCACCACCGACATCGTGCAGCCCGCGGAGGGCACGAAGCAGTGGTGGTCGGACTACGGTGACGACCTCGACAACACGCTCTCGCGCACGGTCGACCTGACCGGCAAGACGTCGGCGGCCCTCGAACTCGACGGCTGGTACGACATCGAGAAGGACTACGACTACCTGTACACGCAGGTGTCCACCGACGGCGGCGCGAGCTGGAAGACCGTCGACGGCACGGCCGACGGCCAGCCGATCCCGCGCGACGGCGGCGACAAGCCGGCGCTCACGGGCACCAACGGCACGTTCCAGCACCTGAGTTACCCGCTGGACGAGTACGCCGGGCAGAAGATCGACGTCCGCTTCCGCTACAAGACCGACGGCGGCGTGGCCCAAATGGGCTTCGCCTTCGACAACTTCACGGTCAAGGCGGACGGCGCGACGCTGTTCTCCGACAACGCCGAGACGGAGCAGGCCGGTTGGACCACGCGCGGCTTCTCCCGCGTCGGCGCCTCCATCTCCGGCGACTACCCGCAGTTCTACCTCGCGGAGAACCGCCAGTACGTGTCGTACGACAAGACCCTTCGGGTGGGCCCGTACAACTTCGGCTGGCGCGACGGCGGGGCCAAGCAGAACTGGGTCGAGCACTACGCGTACCGCCCCGGCCTCATGATCTGGCAGTGGGACACCTCGCAGCGCAACAACAACGTCGGCCAGCACCCCGGCAAGGGGCTGATCCTCCCGGTCGACGCGCACGCGAAGCCGCTGAAGTGGTCCGACGGCAAGCTGATCACCAACAAGATCACGCCGTACGACGCCGCCTTCGGCCGCTACCGGGTCCCCGGCATGACGCTCCACAAGCTGGGCGTCGAAACGAAGATCCCGGCGCAGTCCGGTGTCCCGGTCTTCGACGATCACAAGGGCACGTACTGGTACGCGGAGAACCCCACGGGCAGCGTGCGCACAACTGACACCAACACCAAGATCAGCATCGTGAAGCAGCCGCGCGACGGCTCCTCGATGACGGTCAAGGTGGGCCCCTCGGCCAAGAAGTAAGGCAAAACCGCAGGTCAAAAGCGGATCGGCCGCGACCCTCTAGCGGGGTCGCGGCCGGTCGTGCTTAGGTGCGTCCTGTGAGTTCCTTATTGACACTACGTCTCACGGGGGTGTGACAGTCATGTCCGCAGGAGGGTTCTGCAAGCTGCCGGGAGGCACCGTGGTCGTCGCTCTGACCCTGCCCGCGCCCGGCTCCGCCGACGGCGCCGTACGGGTCCTGGTGCACGCCGCGAACCGACCCCGGGCCCTGACCCGCCTGCGCAACCTGGGCCTGCGCGCGGTCTACCTCCGGGGCAACGCCCAGCCGCCGACCCCGGACGAGATAACCGCGGTCCTCCACCACCCGGACGGCCTCATCTGGCGCACGGCCCCGAACGCGAGATCGGGCGAGCTGTGGCACCCGATACGCGCGCTTCTGCGCAACGCTGCGGTCCCGTCATGACCACTCTCGTCGGGCGATCGAGCAAGAGTCCGGACAAATCAAGCCTCTCCGGCGATTGAGGAGCGGGGTCCGGGGCAGAGCCCCGCGACGTCAAGCCACGACGGGCTTACCCGACAGCTCGACCCCAGCCGAGCGCAGCTCATCCAGCGCCGCCTCGGTAGTGGCCGCGGACACCCCGGCCGTAAGGTCAAGCAGCACCTTCGTCCGAAACCCGCTCCGCACCGCATCAAGCCCGGTGGCCCGAACGCAGTGATCCGTGGCGATACCGACCACATCCACCTCGGACACCTCCCGCGCCCGCAGCCACTCCGCCAGCGGCACGCCGTTCTCGTCCGCCCCCTCGAACCCGCTGTACGCGGCCGAGTACGCCCCCTTGTCGAACACCGCGTCGATCGCGCCGGAGGCGACCGCGGGGGCGAAGTTCGGATGGAACCCCACCCCCTCGGTCCCCGCGACGCAGTGCCGCGGCCAGCTGTGCACGAAGTCCGGCGCCTCCGAGAAGTGCTCACCGGGATCGATGTGATGGTCACGCGTGGCGACGACGTGCTGATAGCAGCCGCCCCCGGCCTGCCCGACGAGATCGGTGATCGCGGCAGCGACATCGGCACCCCCGGCCACCGCGAGGCTGCCGCCCTCGCAGAAGTCGTTCTGCACATCCACGACGATCAGGGCGCGACGCATGATTGCTGTCCTTCTGCTTGGAGACTACGAGCGTAGAAGCTTCAAGTGCGTTGCGGGAGAGGGCATGGGCCGCCCTCGGGAGGGCCGTGAGCCTCAGACGTACTCGGTCGGAATCACCGGCTCGCCCCGCGACAGCTGCGTCGCCGAGAGCGGCAGCAGGTCGCGCGCCGCGATGTGCCGCTCGCGCACCGCGTCGAGCGGCTCACGGGCCACCACCTCGCCGCCCTTGACCAGCTCGACGAGGAGCTGCCGGTCGGCAAGCTCCGCCGGGACGGCCCCCGTGCCGACGACCTCGGCCTCCGCGACCCCGCCCGCGTCGGGCCGGCGCGCGGCCCACTTGCGGCCGCCGATGGACGTCTTTCCGCCCGCCGACTTCTTCGCCACGGGCACGAGCGGCGCCTTCGGGTCGGCGGACTCGGCGCGCGCGACCAACTTGTAGACCATCGAGCAGGTGGGGTGCCCGGACCCGGTCACCAGCTGCGTACCCACCCCGTACGCGTCCACGGGCGAGGCCGCGAGCGAGGCGATGGCGTACTCGTCGAGGTCGGAGGTGACGACGATCTTGGTGTTGGTGGCGCCCAGCTCGTCCAGCTGCTGCCGCACCCGGTGCGCGACCAGCAGCAGGTCGCCGGAGTCGATCCGGACGGCGCCCAGCTCGGGCCCCGCGATCTCGACGGCCGTCGCGACCGCCTCCTGTACGTCGTACGTGTCCACGAGCAGCGTCGTCCCCTTGCCCAGGGAGTCGACCTGGGCCCGGAAGGCGTCCCGCTCGGTGTCGTGGATCAGCGTGAAGGCGTGCGCGCTGGTGCCGACGGTCGGGATCCCGTAACGGAACCCGGCCGCCAGGTCCGAGGTCGTCGCGAACCCGCCCACGTACGCGGCGCGCGAGGCGGCCACGGCGGCCAGCTCGTGCGTGCGGCGCGCGCCCATCTCGATCAGCGGCCGGTCCCCGGCGGCCGAGGACATCCGGGACGCCGCGGCGGCGATCGCCGAGTCGTGGTTGAGGATCGAGAGGATCACCGTCTCCAGGAGCACGCACTCGGCGAAGGAGCCCTCGACGCGCAGCACGGGGGAGCCGGGGAAGTAGACCTCGCCCTCGGGGTAGCCCCAGATGTCGCCGGAGAAGCGGTAGTCCGCGAGCCACTGGAGGGTCGGCTCGTCGACGACATCGCGCTCGCGCAGGAAGTCGAGCACCGCCGCGTCGAAGCGGAAGTTCTCGACGGCGTCCAGGACACGCCCGGTGCCCGCGACGACGCCGTAGCGGCGGCCCTCGGGCAGGCGGCGGGTGAAGACCTCGAAGACCGAGTGCCGGTCGGCGGTGCCCGCACGCAGGGCGGCCTGCAGCATCGTCAGCTCATAGTGGTCGGTGAAGAGCGCTGTCGACGGAACGTCCACCGGCAGGCCCAGGTCCGCTGTGTTCATAGGATGGATGCTACCCCCGATTAGCGTCAGGGTGACGATTTCTGCGTCCGTTTGTGCGTGGGGCGGGTGGTGGTGGCAGCATGGGCCCTGTGACGGCTCCAGCACCCCTTGAGATCGAAAGGCCCGAGACGACGGAGGACGCGTCCGTCGTCCCCGAGTCGGACGTCCCTTGGATCACGCTCGTCCACAATGATCCGGTGAACCTCATGAGTTACGTGACGTATGTCTTCCAGACGTACTTCGGGTACTCCAAGGACAAGGCCACCAAACTCATGATGGACGTCCACCACAAGGGCCGGGCCGTCGTCTCCACCGGTTCCCGCGAGGAAATGGAACGCGACGTGCAGGCGATGCACGGATACGGCCTGTGGGCCACGCTTCAACAGGATCGGAAGTAGCAGCATCCCGATGCCAGGACATTTCGAACCGATCCCCGGCGGCGGCGCGGCCGTCGCCCTCGACGACGTCGAGATCTCCATCATCCGCTCGCTGGCGGTCCAGCTCCTCGAGCTGATCGGGCCGGGCCCCGGCGGCGAGGAGAGCGACGACCCGCTCGCGGAACTCTTCGCCGAGGGGCCGAGCGAACCGCCCTCCGACGCGGTGCTGCGCCGGCTCTTCCCCGACGCGTACGGCGGCCCGGGGGCCGAGGGCGAGAGCGTCGAGAACGCCGACGAACTGCGTGCCCATTCCTCGGAGTTCCGCCGCTTCACCGAGAACGACCTGCGGGCCGGCAAGCGCGAGGACGCCCTCGCGGTGATCCGCTCGCTCGACACGCTCAGCCCGGCGGGCGACGGCGGCGCGGTCCTCAAGCTGCAGCAGGGTGAGTCGGTCCAGTGGATGCGCGCGCTCAACGATCTGCGCCTCGCGATCGGCACGCGTCTCGACATCACCGACGAGGAGGACACGGACCTCCTCTACCGGCTGCCGGACGACGACGCGCGCAAGCCGATGGTGATGGCGTATCTGTGGCTCGGCGGGCTCCAGGAGACCCTCGTCGAGACCCTGACGGCCTGACCGTCGGTCAGGTTGGCCTGTTCGCTCAGCGGGTCCTCAAATCCGTATAACGATCCCGTCACCGCGCTGCCCCAGCTTGCGGAGCGGTGATTGGTTTTGTCCTGTTTTTCTGGTGGCGTGCGCCACACGCGCCTCGGCCAAGGCCGATGAACGCCGTGATAAATCTTCACGACCACCCGAGGGACGCCACCCCTGTCCTGTCGGGGGGCGCCCCGACCGGCCGACCGCCGGTAGGCACCAGCTCCATCCATCCAGGGGCCCAGACCCCAAAGGATCGTCACAGTCGATCCGAGCCGCGCACGGCACGGATCGGCATGGAGAAAGGCGCACACCATGACCTCAGTGCAGGTCGACGAGCAGCACGACGGCAATGAGGCCGCGCAGGCCGAGACCGACGAGGGTTATCAACGAGGCCTCGGGGCCCGGCAGATCCAGATGATCGCCATCGGCGGCGCCATCGGGACCGGCCTCTTTCTCGGTGCGGGCAAGGGCATCTCCAAGGCGGGGCCCAGCCTGATCCTGGCGTACGCGGTCGCCGGCGTGGTCATCTTCTGCATCATGCGGGCGCTCGGCGAGCTCCTCATGTACCGCCCCGTGTCCGGCTCCTTCTCGGAGTACGCACGCGAGTTCATCGGCCCCTTCGCGGGCTTCGCGACCGGCTGGACGTACTGGCTGTTCTGGGTCATCACCGGAATGACCGAGGTCACCGCCGCGGCCACCTATATGACGTTCTGGTGGGACATCCCGCAATGGGTGTCCGCACTCGTCTTCACCGTCATCCTCTACGGCGCCAACCTGATCTCCGTGAAGCTCTTCGGTGAGCTGGAGTTCTGGTTCTCCACCGTCAAGGTCACCGCCATCATCGGCATGATCCTGATCTGCGCCGGCATCCTCACCATCGGCTTCTCCGACGCCGGTGACACGGCCTCCCTCACGCACCTGTGGGACCTCGGCGGCTTCTTCGCCGGCGAGAACGGCATCGGCTCGACGCTGATGACCCTGCAGATGGTGATGTTCGCGTTCCTCGCGGTCGAGCTCGTCGGTGTCACCGCGGGCGAGGCCAAGGACGCCAAGAAGGTCCTGCCGAAGGCCATCAACACCGTGCCGTGGCGCATCGCCGTCTTCTACGTCGGCGCCCTGATCATGATCCTCTCCGTCGTGCCGTGGACCTCCTTCAAGGCCGGCGAGAGCCCGTTCGTGCACGCCTTCGACAAGATGGGCCTCGGCGTCGGCGCCGCCATCGTCAACTTCGTCGTGCTGACCGCCGCGCTGTCCTCCTGCAACTCGGGCATGTACTCCACCGGCCGCATGCTGCGCGACCTCGCGCAGAACGGCCAGGGCCCGAGCTTCTTCACCAAGCTGAGCAAGAACGGCCTGCCGGTCGTCGGCACCACGTTCTCCGCCGCGATGATGCTGGTCGGCGTCTGGATCAACTACCAGTGGCCGGGCGAGGCGTTCAACTACGTCGTCTCCTTCGCCACCATCTCCGGCATGTGGGCCTGGATCATCATCCTGATCTGCCAGATCCGCTACCGACTCAAGTCGGACCGCGGCGAGCTCCCGAAGTCCGAGTTCCGCGCCCCGTGGGGCGTCTGGGTCAGCGGCCTCGCGCTCGCGTTCATCTTCATGGTCATCGTCCTGATGGGCATCGACCCGGATGCGCGCGTCTCCCTGTACGCCGCCCCGGTCTGGGCCGCGATCCTGGGTGTCTCCTACTTCTTCCTGAAGAAGCGCAACCCGGAGGCCGCCGCCTTCGCGAAGCGCGGCTGACGCACCCCGTCTCACCAAGTGGGCCCCTTCGTACCGCACTCCGGTACGGCGGGGTCCACTTGCTTATTCCCGCCCGTCTCCCACCACCGCCCCAACGGAGTGCTGCGCACCCTGCTTATTCTTTTCGCATGTTGAAGATTTCCCAGACCCTGGTCGACCAGATCGTCGAGCACGCCCGCAAGGACCACCCCGACGAGGCCTGCGGCGTCATCGCGGGTCCGGTCGGCGAGGGCCGCCCCGAGCGCTTCATCCCGATGCTGAACGCCGCCCGCTCGCCCACGTTCTACGAGTTCGACTCGGGTGACCTGCTGAAGCTCTACCGCGAGATGGACGACCGCGACGAGGAGCCCGTCGTCATCTACCACTCGCACACGGCCACCGAGGCGTACCCCTCGCGCACCGACGTCACGTACGCGAACGAGCCGAACGCGCACTACGTCCTCGTCTCCACCGCCGACGCCGACGACGCGGGCCCCTTCCAGTTCCGCTCCTACCGCATCGTCGAGGGCGAGATCACCGAGGAGGAGGTCGAGATCACCGCCTGAGCGGCACGCCCCTGACCTCGTGTTTCTCATCCACCGGACGCATTTCGGTCGCATGGTGAGATCACATTCCGGGATCCGGACCGGGAATCGATACGATGAGCCCATGGTTTCCCACGACGTGAGCGAAAAGACGCCGGGCATGCTGCTCGTTGCGCGGCTGCACGTCGACCTGTGCCGCCTCGCCAGCGCCATCTGTCCGCGCTGAGCCGGACCGCCGGGCACCCGCCGCGGGCCCGCGGCTCCAGCCACCCACGCACCTGACCGGAAACGCCCGCGCCCAGGCGCGCTCACCCACACGACTTCCGACTCCCGACAGGAGCCCAGCATGGCCATCGAGGTCCGCATCCCGACCATCCTCCGCACCTACACCGACGGCGCGAAGGCCGTCGAAGGCGCCGGGGACAACCTCAGCGAGCTCTTCGCCGACCTGGACACCCGGCACGCGGGCATCGCCGACCGCATCGTGGACAACGGCCAGCTGCGCCGCTTCGTGAACGTCTACCTGAACGACGAGGACGTCCGCTTCCTCGACGGCATCGGCACCAAGCTCTCCGACGGCGACAGCATCACGATCCTGCCGGCCGTGGCCGGCGGAATGCGCTGAGCCGGCTCATGCGCTACGACAGCCCGCTGGCCGCGGTGGGCAACACCCCTCTGGTGCGCCTGCCGCGGCTCTCGCTCTCCGACGACGTGCGGATCTGGGCGAAGCTGGAGGACCGCAACCCGACCGGCTCGATCAAGGACCGCCCCGCGCTCCACATGATCGAACAGGCCGAGAAGGAAGGCCGGATCAAGGCCGGGGACACCATCCTCGAACCCACCTCCGGCAACACCGGAATCTCGCTCGCGATGGCCGCCCGCCTCAAGGGCTACAACATCGTCTGCGTCATGCCGGAGAACACCTCGCAGGAACGCCGTGACCTGCTCGCCATGTGGGGCGCGGAGATCATCCCGTCCCCGGCCGCGGGCGGCTCCAACACGGCGGTCCGGATCGCCAAGGAGCTGGCCGAGCAGCACCCGGACTGGGTGATGCTCTACCAGTACGGCAACCCGGACAACGCGGGCGCGCACTACGCCACGACCGGCCCGGAGATCCTCACCGACCTCCCGTCCGTCACGCACTTCGTGGCGGGCCTCGGCACCACCGGCACGCTCATGGGTGTCGGTCGCTATCTGCGCGAGCACAAGCCCGACGTCAAGATCGTCGCGGCCGAGCCGCGCTACGACGACCTCGTCTACGGGCTGCGCAACCTCGACGAGGGCTTCGTTCCGGAGCTGTACGACGCCTCCGTCCTCACCACCCGCTTCTCGGTCGGCTCGGCCGACGCGGTGACCCGCACGCGTGACCTCCTCCAGCAGGAGGGCATCTTCGCGGGCGTCTCCACGGGGGCGGCTCTGCATGCCGCGATCGGCGTGGGCAAGAAGGCGGTGAAGGCGGGGGATTCCGCCGACATCGTGTTCGTGGTCGCCGACGGTGGCTGGAAGTACCTGTCGACGGGCGTCTACACGGCCGCGACGACCGAAGAGGCGATCGAGGTGCTGCACGGCCAGTTGTGGGCGTGACTTCTTCGTCCGGCCCGGCATTGCGCCGGTCCGGCAATCTCAGCCCCTCCGGCGATTGAGGAGCGGGGTCCGGGGCAGAGCCCCGAGGCCGCGACGCCGGAGGGGCTTTCAGTGGCCCAGGTGCCGAACCTGATCCCACAACCCCGGATCGATCACCCCGGCCCGCCGCCGAAACTCCCCGAGAGGGACCTCGCGGAGCTCGTCCGTCTCCAGGAAGCTCGCCCGCCCCCGCGCATCGCCCACCGTCCCCGGCGGCAGCGCGATCACACCGGGCCGCTCGTCGTGGTACCGGCTGGTGATCTTGGCGACGGTGGCCACGCCGCGCCGCACCGACAGAACCAGGCACGGCCGGTCCTTGCCGCCGGGCCCGTCCTCGTACGGCACCATCGCCCACCAGATGTCACCCGGCTCGGGCCCACGGGCGTGTCCGCCCCGCGGCGCATGCCGATCGCGGCGGCGGTGACGCGTGCCGCGCCCCCATCCGTCGACCAGCGTCGCGACGAGCGCGAGCAGTACGACGGCAGCGAGCGCGAGCCACCAGGACGTGTCCATAGGCATGACGGTACCGGTGGGACCCGCGAGGTGCTTCCGCGGCCCGAACCCCTCCGAACCGGTGACAGCGCAGGTGAGTTCGCCCACAACAGCCCGTGACGGAGGAGCCACCCGCCCTTTTGCGCCTTACGCTCGACTGACCCCCTCGGGCCCGTGCGCCCATGGCTCCACCCTGCATTTCCGACCGCCAGCGCGGAGGTTGAAGGCTCTTATGAAGCTCACCGTCGTCGGCTGCTCGGGGTCGTTCCCGTCCGCGGATTCGGCCTGCTCGAGCTACCTCGTCGAGGCCGACGGCTACCGGCTGCTTCTCGACATGGGCAATGGCGCCCTGGGCGAGCTGCAGCGCCACGTCGGTCTCTACGACCTCGACGCGATCTTCCTTTCGCATCTGCACGCGGACCACTGCATCGACATGTGCGCGTACTTCGTCGTGCGCTACTACCGCCACGACGGCGGCCGTTGCGCCCCCATGCCCGTCTACGGCCCCGAGGGCACCGAGCAGCGCCTGACCACCGCGCACGCCGACACGCCCTCCGCCTCCGCGTTCAGCGAGGTCTTCGACTTCCACACCGTGAAGCCGGGTTCGTACGAGATCGGGCCGTTCTCCGTCCGCATGGAGAAGGTCTGCCATCCGGTGGAGTCGTACGCGATCCGGGTCGAGCACGGCGGGCGCTCGCTGACGTACTCCGGGGACACCGGACCGTGCGCCGCGCTGGACGAACTGGCCCAGGACAGCGACCTGTTCCTGTGCGAGGCCGCGTTCACGCACGGCAAGGAGAACATCCCGGCGCTGCACCTCAACGGCCGGGAGGCGGGGGAGGCGGCGCAGCGTTCCCGCACCCGCAAGCTCGTCCTCACCCACATCCCGCCGTGGACCGACCCGCAGGTGAACCTCACGGACGCGCGCGCGGTGTACGACGGTCCGGTGGAGCTGGCCGCGCCGGGGGTGACGTACACGATCTGAGCCCGTACGTGTACGGGAACGACGAGGGCCCCGGAACCTTCAGCGGTTCCGGGGCCCTCGTCGTCGTACGGGGGAGGGGCTCACGCCTTCGTGAGGTCCTCGACCTCCTCCTCGGGCTCGCGGCCCGGGGTGGTGAGGTTGAACTTGATGATCGCGAACCGGAAGGTCGCGTAGTAGAGCACCGCGAAGACCAGGCCGATCGGGATGATCATCCATGGCTTGGTGGCATGGGTCCAGTTCAGCGCGTAGTCGATGAACCCGGCCGAGAAGTTGAACCCGGCGTGCACACCCAGGGCCCAGGTGATCGCCATGGACACTGCGGTGAGCACCGCGTGCAGGACGTACAGGACCGGCGCGATGAACATGAAGGAGAACTCGATCGGCTCGGTCACACCGGTGACGAACGAGGTCAGCGCGAGCGAGACCATCATGCCCATCACGGCCTTGCGGCGCTCGGGCCGCGCGCAGTGCGCCATCGCGATCGCGGCGGCCGGCAGGCCGAACATCATGATCGGGAAGAAGCCGGACTGGAACATGCCGGCCGAGGGGTCACCGGCGAGGAAGCGCGGGATGTCGCCGTGCACGACGTCGCCCGCGGCGTTGGTGAAGTCACCGAGCTGGAACCAGGCGACGGTGTTCACGAACTGGTGCATGCCGATCGGGATCAGCGCGCGGTTCACGGCGCCGAACAGGCCCGCGCCACCGGCGCCGAGGCCGGTCATCCACTCGCCGAAGCTGGAGATGCCGCTGCCGATGGGCTCCCAGACCAGGCCGAAGAAGACGCCGACGACGATGCCGACGAAGGCCATGATGATCGGGACGAGCCGGCGGCCGTTGAAGAAGCCCAGCCAGTCCACCAGCTTGGTGCGGTAGAAGCGCTGCCACAGGATGGCCGCGAGCAGACCCATGATGATGCCGCCGAGGACACCCGGGTCGTTGTACGTAGCCGCTACGTCCTCGCCCTTCTTGACCACCGCCTCGGTGACCGGGAAGGCCTCGAGGACCTTGCTGTAGACGAGGAAGCCGACGACGGCGGCGAGCGCCGTCGAGCCATCGGACTTCTTGGCGAAGCCGATGGCGACGCCTATGCAGAACAGCAGGGGAAGGCTGCCGGTGAGGGCGCCGCCCGCGTTGTTGAAGACCGCGGCGACCTTGTCCCAGCCGAGGCCGTCCTTGCCGAAGATGTCGTCCTGGCCGAGCCGCACCATGATGCCGGCGGCCGGAAGCACCGCGATCGGCAACTGCAGGCTGCGGCCCACCTTTTGGAGGCCCTGGAAAAGGCCGGAACCCCGCTTCTTTGCGGGGGCCGCCGTAGCGCTGGCGGTGCTCATCAACTTCCTCCATGAAAAGCAGATGGTCTACACCACTCAGTGGTGTAGACCTGTTGTAGCACGGTGAAGGCGGGATAAGGAACCCTTGATTCCCGCAGCAATCCCGCGGCAAAGGGCCCCCGGACCGGGTGGTCCGGGGGCCCTTTGCCGCGAGGGCTCCTGGCGGAGCCGAAAGCGTTATGCCTTGGTGATGTCCTCGACCTCTTCCTCGGGCTCGCGCCCCGGAGTCTTGATGTCCCACTTCGTGATCGCGAAACGGAAGATCACGTAATAGAGGGCGGCGAAGACCAGGCCGATCGGAATGATCATCCATGGCTTGGTGGCCAGATTCCAGTTGATCAAGTAGTCGATCAGGCCCGCGGAGAAGCTGAAGCCGTCCTTGACGCCGAGCGCCCAGGTCACCGCCATCGACACACCGGTCAGGACCGCGTGCACCGCGTACAGCGCCGGCGCGATGAACACGAAGGAGTACTCGATCGGTTCGGTGATGCCGGTGACGAACGAGGTCAGCGCGAGCGACAGCATCATGCCGCCGACCATCTTGCGCCGCTCGGGCCGTGCGCAGTGGACCATCGCGAGGCAGGCCGCGGGGAGGGCGAACATCATGATCGGGAAGAAGCCCGACTGGTAGATGCCCGCGGTCGGGTCGCCGCTCAGGAACATGTTGATGTCGCCGTGCACCGTCGTGCCGTCGGGCTTCGTGTACGAGCCGAACTGGAACCACAGCGGGACATTGAGGAACTGGTGCAGGCCGATCACCAGCAGTGCGCGGTTGGCGACGCCGAAGATGCCGGAACCGATGGCGCCCAGGCTCTCCAGCCAGTTCGAGAAGCTCTCCAGACCGTCACCGACCGGCGGCCAGATCCACAGGCACAGCGCCGCGAAGAGGATGCCGATGAAGGCCATGATGATCGGGACGAGCCGGCGGCCGTTGAAGAAGCCGAGCCAGGAGACCAGCTTGGTGCGGTGGTAGCGGACCCAGAAGAACGAGGCCAGGAAGCCCATGATGATGCCGCCGAACACACCCGGGTTCTGGTACGTGAAGGCTGTCACGGCGCCGTCCGCCGCCTGACACCCCGTCGCCACCGCCTTCGCCCCGCTGTCGCAGTCGATCGGGAACTGGTGGAGCACGCCCCGGTAGACGAGGAAGCCCGCCACCGCCGCGAGAGCCGTCGAACCGTCCGCCTTCTTGGCCATGCCGATCGCGACACCGATGCAGAAGAGCAGTGGCAGCCCGAGGTCGGCGTCGAGCAGGGCGCCGCCCGCGCCCGCAAAGACCTTGGCGACATTCGTCCAGCCGAGACCGTCGTCGCCGAAGACGTCGGGCTGGCCGAGACGGTTGACGATGCCCGCCGCCGGGAGCACGGCGATGGGCAGTTGAAGGCTGCGCCCCATCTTCTGGAGCCCCTGGAAGAAGTTGCTCCAGGGGCTCGGTCGTGGTGCGGCTGCAGCGTTGGAGCTCATGGGCGTCCTCCCGGAACAAGCCACGTTTGGCAGGCGTTAGATAGGCTGATTACTGGTGTAGACCAGTTGCGGGGACGGGTCGGTCCGTGCTCGTCATCTTTCGTCACGGGTGGAGTTACCGCCCGCGAAGATGGGCCAACCGTGGGTTACCGTGACAAAGCGGCCCAGAGGCGGGCCCGGAGAACACAGGGAGAACGAAATGGCCACGAAGGCTGAGAAGATCGTCGCCGGCCTCGGCGGACTCGACAACATCGAAGAGGTCGAGGGCTGCATCACCCGCCTGCGTACCGAGGTCTCCGACCCGAGCCTGGTCGACGAGGCCGCGCTCAAGGCCGCCGGCGCCCACGGCGTCGTCAAGATGGGCACCGCGATCCAGGTCGTCATCGGCACCGACGCGGACCCCATCGCCGCCGACATCGAAGACATGATGTGACCCACTGAGGCCGCACGCGCGAAGGCCCCGCCCCCGTACGCCAAGGGGTGGGGCCTTCGGCGCACCCGATACGCTCCTCCCTATGTCTCGCATCGACGGCCGCACCCCCGAACAGCTCCGCCCGATCACCATCGAACGCGGCTGGAGCAAGCACGCCGAAGGCTCCGTCCTCGTCTCCTTCGGAGACACCAAGGTCTTCTGCACCGCCTCCTTCACCGAGGGCGTCCCGCGCTGGCGCAAGGGCAGCGGAGAGGGCTGGGTCACCGCCGAGTACTCGATGCTCCCGCGCTCCACGAACACCCGCGGCGACCGCGAGGCCGTGCGCGGAAAGATCGGCGGACGCACGCACGAGATCAGCCGCCTGATCGGCCGCTCGCTGCGCGCCGTCATCGACTACAAGGCCCTCGGCGAGAACACCATCGTCCTCGACTGCGACGTCCTCCAGGCCGACGGCGGTACGCGTACGGCCGCCATCACCGGCGCGTACGTGGCGCTCGCCGACGCCATCGCCTGGGCCCAGGGCAAGAAGCTCATCAAGGCCGGCCGCAAGCCGCTGACCGGTTCGGTCGCCGCCGTCTCCGTCGGCATCATCGACGGTGTCCCCATGCTCGACCTCCCCTATGAGGAGGACGTGCGCGCCGACACCGACATGAACGTCGTCTGCACCGGCGACGGCCGCTTCGTCGAGATCCAGGGCACCGCCGAGACCGAGCCGTTCGCCCGCGACGAGCTCAACTCCCTGCTCGACCTGGCCGTCGCGGGCTGCGACGAGCTCGCCGTGATCCAGCGCAAGGCGCTGGAGGAGACCCTCGGATAACTGCGCGCCGAGGTAAAGAACTCCCCAAGTGGGGTGGCCGGGCACAGCAACCGCACAGCCATCGACTGCGTCACTACGGGTGGGTGGACGGCGCACGACACCAACTGCCGTCCGCCCGTCCGTACTTCAGGGGAGGACCCTTCCATGCCCGCGCGTCACCGCCGTCTCGCCGTACTGGCCGCCACCGCGGCACTCGTCGCGATACCGGCCACCGTCGGCTGCTCTGCCGTCGACAAGGCACTCGACTGTGCCCGGACCGCCGAGTCCATCGCCGACAGCGTGACCGGGCTCCAGCAGGCCGTGGAGAACGCGTCCAACGACCCGACGCAGGCCGACGAGTCGCTCGACAGGATCGACAAGAACCTCGACGACATCGGTGCCAAGACCGACAACGCCGATGTCTCCAGGGCCGTCGACGACCTCAACAAGGCCGTGGACAACGTCCGTACGTCGATCAAGAACGGTGACGAGGCCCCGGACGTCTCCCCGGTCGTCGATTCCGCGGGCGAGCTGACGAAGGTCTGCACTTCCTAGCGGGGGAGCGGCGGCGGGAGCGCGGGTGGCTGGATACTGGAGGCATGACCCGCCTCATCCTCGCCACCCGTAACAACGGCAAGATCGTCGAACTCCGCTCCATCCTCGCCGACGCCGGCCTCCCCCACGAGCTGGTCGGCGCCGACGCGTATCCGGAAGTCCCGGACGTCCGTGAGACCGGCGTGACGTTCGCCGAGAACGCCCTCCTCAAGGCCCACGCCCTCGCCCAGGCCACCGGGCTGCCCGCCGTCGCCGACGACTCCGGCCTCTGCGTCGATGTCCTCGGCGGCGCGCCCGGCATCTTCTCGGCGCGCTGGGCCGGCAAGCACGGCGACGACAAGGCCAACCTCGACCTGCTGCTCGCCCAGCTCGGCGACATCGACGACGACGTCCACCGGGGGGCCCACTTCGCGTGTGCGGCGGCGCTCGCGCTGCCGGACGGGACGGAGCGGGTGGTGGAGGGGCAGTTGCGCGGTGTGCTGCGGCACGCTCCCGCGGGGGCCGGTGGGTTCGGATACGACCCGATCCTCGAGGTCGAGGGGGACGGGCGGACGGCGGCGGAGCTGTCGGCGGACGAGAAGAACGCGATTTCCCACCGGGGGAAGGCGTTTCGGGCGCTGGTACCGGTGGTGCGGGACCTCTTGGCCTGACCGGGCGTGTAGGTCGACGGTCCCTGGGGGCGGGCCGTTTCCGCGGTACCGGTGTTGCGGTCGCGGGGCGCTGCCCCGGTCCCCGCGCCTCAATCGCCGGCGGGGCTGGATTGGCCGCACCGGCGTTGCGGCCTTGGGGCTCTGCCCAGATCCTGCTGCCTGGCCCGTTGGCCCGCCCATCTCCCACCCTCCCGCCCCCTCCGGGGGCTTCGGCCCCCGTGGCCAGGGGCCGTGCCGCGCAACCATCAAGCCCCTGCGGCGATTGAGCAGCGGGGTCCGGGGCGGAGCCCCGAAGCGGTGCGGCCTACCGCAATGGTTGCGGGCCCCCGTGGAGCTGACGCCCCCGGAGGGGGTGGGTGGTGGGAGATGGGCGGAGCCCGCGAGTGGTGCGCCGCAGCGCGGTAGGCGCCGACCCCGCCTCAGCGAACATCCACCGCCTCAGCAAACACCCACCGCCCCGACAGGCCTCCGCCCCCGGGGCAGACCTCCCCCCTCCGGCAGACATCACCCACTGCCCCGGCAGACCTCCGCCCCCGGTAGACCTCAACCCCGCCCCCGGGGTAGGCCTCCCCCCACCCCACCCGCCCGCAGAGCTCACCCGTCGCCGCGGTCCAAGCGCCCCCGGCGCCTGGCCTCCTTCAGGCGGCGCTTCTCCGCCCGCGTCACCTTGCGTTCCACCCCGACGCCGCCCCAGAACGCGAATCCGGTGACCACTACGCGCGGGGCGCCCGCGTCGCCCGGTACCCCCTCCTCGCTGTGGTCGAAGCCGCCCATGATGCCGATGCCGCGCACCACGACCTCCACGCCCGGCGGCACGACCACGTTCACCCCGCCCATGACCGCCACGCAGTTGATCACGATCTCGCGCGCCTCGAAGTCCGCCTCGCGCAGATCGATCTCGCCGCCGCCCCAGAACGCGAAACAGTTGAAGCGCCGCGGCGCCGTCCACCGCCCCTTGCGCTGGAACCCGGACATGATTCCGACGCCCCACGTCGAACTCGCCTCGCCCCGGATGCGCGCACCCCAGTCGACGGCCCCCTCGGGCAGTGGCTCCTTCACGAAACTCACGGCCCCCGGGGCGGACGCCACCGGCAGGTCCTTCGTCAGCGGCGTCAACTCCCCGTACGTACGCGCCTGATAGGCCGCGTCGAGCCGCTCGCCGAACTCCTCCATGTCGAGCCGCCCCTCCGCGAGGGCGTCCCGCAGCCGCTCGGCGACCAGTTCACGGTCGGCGTCGGAGGCGCGGAGTTCGGGGACCGGGGGCGTAGAGCCGGATTCGTCCGTCATGGGGTCAGCGTACGGAGGACCGCCGTCAAGGCGCTACGGATGAGTCCCGCGCGTACATCCGCGCGATCACCGCCTCGATGTCCGGCTCCCGGACCGACAGGTCGGCCAGCGGATAGCGCTCGGCGACCGCCGCCACCAGCGGCGCCGCCGACTGCCCGGCCGGGAACGCCAGCCACTGCCGCGCCCCCTCCACCTTCACCACCCGCGCGAACTCCACATCCAGCGGCGGCAGTTCACGCTCCAGGTCCACGACGAGGGTGCGTTCGGCGGCCGCGCCGCCCGTCGCGTGCAGACCCTCCAGCTCACCGTCGTACATGAGACGGCCGTGGTCGATGACCATCACGCGGCGGCACAGCTGCTCGATGTCGGTCAGGTCGTGCGTCGTGAGGAGGACCGTCGTGCCGCGGTCCGCATTCAAGTCCCGTAGGAATTCCCGGACTTTGACCTTCGACACCACGTCCAGGCCGATCGTCGGCTCGTCCAGGTACAGCACCTCGGGGTCGTGGAGCAGCGCCGCCGCGATGTCGCCGCGCATCCGCTGCCCGAGCGAAAGCTGCCGTACCGGCGCCTCCAACAGGTCGTCCAGCTCCAGGAGTTCGACACAGCGGGACAGGTTCTCCGCGTAGCGGCTCTCCTCGATCCGGTACATGCGGCGCATCAGGCGGTACGAGTCGATCAGCGGCAGGTCCCACCACAGCGTCGTCCGCTGCCCGAAGACGACACCCATTCGGCTCGCCAGGCGCGCCCGCTCCCGCGAGGGGTCGATGCCGGCGACCCGGAGCCGGCCCCCGCTCGGCGTCAGGATCCCCGTCAGCATCTTGATCGTCGTCGACTTGCCCGCGCCGTTCGGCCCGATGTAGCCGACCATCTCGCCGCGCCGCACCGAGAAGCTCAGCGAGTCCACGGCCCGCACCTCGCGCCGCTCCCGCCGCATGAAGCCCGTCTTGCGCCGTACGTCGAAGACCTTCTCGACACCGTCGAGCCGGATGAACTCGTCTCCCATGGAACCCGTCTCCAACGTCAACTCCCCGTGCTGCGGTACGTACGAAGCGCCGCCCGCCAGGCGAACAGCGCGAGGGCCAGACACGCGGCCGCCACCAGCGGCGGCGCGAACGCCACCCACCGCGGCAGGTCCAGCGGATAGGGGCGGCCCAGGATGTAGAGGCCCGGCAGCCAGTTGACGAAGGCCAGCGGCAGCACGAACGTGACACCGCGCAGCAGCGTGTCGCCGAAGACGGTCGGCGGGTAGCTGAGCATGGCGTTGCCGCCGAACGTCGCCGCGTTCTGCACCTCGGAGGCGTCCTGCGCCACGATCTGGAAGGCCGCGCCCCCGATGAACACGGCCGTGAAGATGGCGCCGCCGCTCACCACCAGGGCCGGGACGAGCAGCACCTTCAGCGGCGTCCACGCCACGTCGACCGCCGTGAGGCCGTAACCGAGCACCACCACGCCCTGCGTCACCCGCCCCAGCCTGCGCAGCGCGAACCGGTCCGCCGCGACCTGCGCGAGCACCGGCGCGGGCCGCACCAGGAACGTGTCGAGCGTGCCGTCCCGCACCCGCTGCCCGAGCCGCCCCACCGAGCCGAAGGCCAGGTCGGCGAGGCCGAAGGCGGTGCCCGCCGCCCCGTACAGGAAGGCGATCTCGGGCAGCCCGTACCCGCCGAGCCGGTCCACCTGCGAGAACATCAGCAGGATCCCGACGAACTCCAGGCCGGTCACCGCGAAGTTCCCGAAGACCGTCATCAGGAACGACGCCCGGTACGTCATCGTGGACCGGATCCACATCCCGCCCACCAGCCGGTACGTGCGCACCGCCGCCCGGAGCGCACCCCCGCCGCCCGGCCGGTACGCCCGCGCCACCGCGCCCGCCGTCGTGCCCTGCTCAGCCACCCTGAAGCACCACCCTCCGCGTCGCGGCGGACTGCAGCAGCCGCCCCGCACCGAGCAGCACCACCGCCCACGCCCCCTGGAAGACCAGCGCGCCCGCCACGCCCCGCTCACCGAGCAGCACATCCGCCGGCACCTGGAGCAGCGCCGACCACGGCAGCGCGCGGGCGAACTCGCCGAAGGCGCCCGGGAACACATTCAGCGGCAGCAGCATCCCCGAGAAGAACGTCGACACGAGCCCCGACATCTGCGCGATCCCGCTGCCGTCGAGCAGCCAGAACGCGGACAGCGCCACCAGATAGCGGATCGCGAAGCTCACCGTCGCCCCCACGAGCAGCGTCAGCAGGAACGCCGCCCATCGCCATGGATCCGTGGGCAGCGCCAGCCGGAAGATCAGCGACCCCACCGCCATCGGCACGACACCGCGCCCCAGGAACTGGAACGCGGCCCGGCCGAGGTCCTGCGCCAGCCACCAGCACTGCAGATCCACCGGCCGGTACAGGTCGACGGCGACGTCCCCGCTGCGGATCCGCTCCATCAGATCGGTCTCGAAGCCGCCGCCGATCTGCAGCACCATCACCGCGAACATCGCCTGCCCGACCCACACGAACGTCAGCGCCTGCGCCTGGTCGTACCCGCCGAGGTGCGGCCGTTCGTCCCACAGCGCGATATAGGTGCACGCGATGATCAGGCCGAACACGGTGTTCGTGAAGACCCCGGCGAGCGTCGCCCCGCGATAGGTGGCATACCTGCGGAAACCTCCGGCCGCGACGGTCGCGTACAGCCGCACTGCTCCCACTGGTCCCCCTCGCGAAACAGGCCGAAGCGCAGGAGCCTAGTCAGAGCGCGCGTCGCCTGCCACGGATTTTCCGCGCGGTGTAGCAGTCTTAGAGGTCTTATGTGCCATACGAGGCGTACGTGACGTACGCGGCGGATCAGGAGTTCCACAGGACATGAGCAGCGACGAGCCGGAGCAGCCCGAGCAGCCCGCCGAGCAGTCCGACGCGGGCGCCACACCCGCCGCCACCGGCGGCAAGGCCAAGCGCCCCAAGCGCACCGGCTGGCGGCGCCTGATCCCCACCTGGCGGATGGTGCTCGGCGGCCTCATCGGCTTCATCCTGCTGTGCATCGGCCTGTTCGCACTCGGCTACTTCCTCGTGGACATCCCGGCCGCCAACTCCGCGGCGACCGCGCAGAGCAACGTCTATCTGTACGCCGACGGCAGCCAGATCGCCCGCGACGGCGAGGTCAACCGGGAGAACGTGAGCCTCACTCAGGTCCCCAAGTCGGTGCAGCACGCGGTGCTCGCCGCCGAGGACCGCGACTTCTACTCCGAATCCGCCGTCGACCCGCAGGCCATGCTGCGCGCCGCCTGGTCCACGCTCACCGGCAAGGGCAAGCAGGGCGGCTCGACGATCACCCAGCAATACGTGAAGAACTACTACCTGGGCCAGGAGCAGACCGTCTCCCGGAAGGTGAAGGAGTTCTTCATCTCCATCAAGCTGGACCGCGAGAAGTCCAAGGACGACATCCTCGAGGGTTACCTCAACACCAGCTACTTCGGGCGCAACGCCTACGGCATCCAGGCCGCCGCCCAGGCGTACTACGGCGAGGACGTCCAGGACCTGTCGGCCGCCCAGGGCGCCTACCTCGCGGCCCTGGTCAACGCCCCCAGCGCGTACGACGTGGCCGCGCACCCCGAGAACAAGGACGCGGCCACCGCCCGCTGGAACTACGTGCTCGACGGCATGGTCAAGGAAGGCTGGCTCGACGCCTCCGACCGCAAGAACATGAAGTTCCCCGCTCCCGACCGGGCCAAGGCGCCCTCGGGCCTCTCCGGGCAGCGCGGCTACCTCGTACAGGCCGTCAAGGACTACATCACCGACAACAAGATCCTCGACGAGGACACCCTCGCCGGCGGCGGCTACCGCATCACCACCACGTTGCAGAAGAAGAAGCAGAACGCCTTCCAGAAGGCGGTCGACGACCAACTGATGTCGAAGCTCGACAAGAACGCCCGCGACATCGACAAGAACGTCCGCGCGGGCGGCGCCGCCATCGACCCGTCGAACGGCAAGGTCCGCGCCATGTACGGCGGCGTCGACTACACGAAGCAGTACGTCAACAACGCCACCCGCCGCGACTACCAGGTCGGCTCCACGTTCAAGCCGTTCGTCTTCACGTCCGCCGTCGAGAACGCCTCGACCACGCAGGACGGCCGCCGGATCACCCCGAGCACCATCTACGACGGCACCAACAAGCGCCCCGTACAGGGCTGGGACGGCGGCCACTACGCCCCCGCGAACGAGGACGACCGCTCCTACGGCAACATCACCGTCTCCACCGCCACCGACAAGTCCGTCAACGCGGTGTACGCGCAGATGGCCGTCGACGTCGGCTCCGACAAGGTCAAGCAGACCGCCCTCGACCTCGGCATCCCCTCCGACACCCCGGACCTGACGGCCTCCCCGTCGATCGCGCTCGGCCCCTCCACCGCGTCCGTCCTCGACATGACCGAGGCGTACGCGACACTCGCCAACCACGGCGAGCACGGCACGTACACGCTGCTCGACTCGATCACCAAGAACGGCGAGGGCGTCACGCTCCCCGAGAAGGAGACCCGGCAGGCCGTCCCGCGCCAGGCCGCCGACACCACGACGTCGATCCTCAAGTCCGTCGTCGACGGCGGCACCGGCACCGCCGCCAAGGCCGCCGGCCGCCCCGCCGCGGGCAAGACCGGCACCGCCGAGGAGGACAAGGCGGCCTGGTTCGCGGGCTACACCCCCGACCTCGCCACCGTCGTCTCCGTCATGGGCCAGGACCCCACCTCGGGCGCGCAGACCCCGCTGTACGGGGCGACCGGCCTGCCCCGGATCAACGGCGGCGGCTACCCGGCGCAGATCTGGGCCCAGTTCACCCAGGCCGCCCTGTCCGGAACCCCGGCGAACGACTTCGACCTGGACCTCCAGAACGGCGCCGAACAGGAACCGCTGCCCTCGACCCCGGAGTCCTCCCCGGAATCGGCGACCGAGTCCCCCTCGGACACCGCCTCCGCGACCCCCTCCGACGAGGAGACCCCGTCCGAGGAACCGTCGGGCGAGACACCCCCGACCGAGGAACCGACCGGCGGCGAAGAGCCCACCGACACCCCCAGCCCCGACGACACGGACCTGAACCCCCTCGGCGCCCCTCTCGAATCCCCCTGAGCCGCACGGCCGCGACGCGCGGCAGCACATGAAAAAGGGCTGGTGACGACGGCCACCAGCCCTCAACTGCCCACACGGTCGGCTACAGGTACAGGCCCGTCGAGTCCTCGGAACCCTCGAACCGGTCGGCCGCCACCGCGTGCAGATCCCGCTCGCGCATCAGCACGTACGCGACACCCCGCACCTCGACCTCCGCCCGGTCCTCCGGATCGAACAGCACCCGGTCACCCGGCTCCACCGCCCGCACGTTCTGCCCGACCGCGACGACCTCGGCCCACGCGAGCCGCTTGCCGACGGCCGCCGTCGCGGGAATCAGAATGCCGCCGCCACTGCGCCGCTCACCCTCGGAGGAGTCCTGCCGCACGAGCACACGGTCGTGCAGCATGCGGATGGGCAGCTTGTCGTCATGGCGGGTGCTGTGCTTATCGGGATTGGCGCTCACGCCGACGAACTTACCTGCCCCGAGCGCCCTTGTACGCCCCCGGGTCAGCGCTTGCGACGCCGCGAACCCACCACGAGGAGCCCGGTCACACCGACCACGACGAGCGCGACCGGCACGATCCGCTCCAGACGCGGCGCGCCCTCCTCCGAAACCAGCTGCCCCTTCACCTCGGAGACCAGCCGGTTCGCCCCCACGTACGCCCGACCGAGCGTGTGGTCGACCTGCGAGGCGACCTTGGCCTTCGCGTCGCCGACGATCGTCTTCGGGTGCACCCGGATACCGATCTCGTCGAGCGTCTCGGCCAAGGTGTCGCGGCGGCGCTTGATGTCCGCCTCGATCTGAGCCGGGGTTCGCGTATCCGGGGTATCCGGCGTGCTGGACATGTGCGACACCGCGCTGCCTCCAAGGTCGCTGCTCTCACTGCGTATGAGTAATGGACAGTCTGTCAGTTCACCGCCCGACCCACCCCCCGGCACCCCCATTACGCTCAACCGAGTCCACTTGCCACGACCACTTGTCACGACGCCCCAGGAGGCCCCCATGAGCGAGCGACTTCAGCCCGGCGACACCGCGCCCGCCTTCACCCTGCCCGACGCCGACGGCAACGAGGTCTCCCTCGCCGACCACAAGGGCCGCAAGACGATCGTCTACTTCTACCCCGCAGCGCTTACCCCCGGCTGCACGAAGCAGGCCTGCGACTTCACCGACAACCTCGACGTGCTCGCCGAGGCCGGCTACGACGTCATCGGCGTCTCCCCCGACAAGCCGGAAAAGCTCGCCAAGTTCCGGGAGAAGGAGAACCTCAAGGTCACCCTGGTGGGCGACCCCGAGAAGAAGGTTCTCGAGGCCTACGGCGCCTTCGGCGAGAAGAAGCTCTACGGGAAGGTCGTCACCGGAGTCATCCGCTCCACGGTGGTCGTCGACGAGGAAGGAAAGGTCGAGCGCGCCCTCTACAACGTGAAGGCGACCGGCCACGTGGCGAAGATCATCAAGGATCTCGGAATCTGAGAACTCCCGCACCCGCCGGACCCGCTCCACGTGCGGAAGTTCGGTCATTGACGGAGGTTAGGGACGAAAGGTTGTGACGAAAGTCCCGATCACTTGGGACTTTCGTTTGCAACCAACGACCGTGAGCAGGTGGAACCTGGAAGCGCTTTGCAGTCAGAGAAGGGATCCACCCCATGACCACCGACACCGAGGAAGGGCTGGTGCCCGACCCGGAGGCGGTCAAGCGTCACCGCGCCCTGTTCCGCGCCGTCAGACGGCGCAAGAACCCGCCGCTGCGCCGCACCGACATCACCGTCACGGACGACACGGCAGTGAAGCGGGCAGTGAAAGCGGCGTCGCTCGGCAACGCCATGGAGTGGTTCGACTTCGGGATCTACTCCTACCTCGCCGTCACCATCGGCCATGTCTTCTTCCCGTCCGGGAACGACACGGTCCAGTTGATCTCGTCGTTCGCGACCTTCGCGGTCTCGTTCCTCGTACGCCCGATCGGCGGCATGGTCTTCGGCCCCATGGGTGACAAGGTCGGCCGCAAGAAGGTCCTCGCGCTGACGATGATCCTCATGGCCATCGGCACCTTCGCGATCGGCCTGATCCCGTCCTACGCGACGATCGGCTTCTGGGCGCCCGTCCTGCTGATCCTCTTCCGCCTCGTCCAGGGCTTCTCCACCGGTGGTGAGTACGGCGGCGCGTCCACCTTCATCGCCGAGTACGCCCCCGACAAGAAGCGCGGATTCTTCGGCAGCTTCCTGGAGTTCGGCACGCTCGCCGGCTACGTCGGCGCCGCGGGCCTGGTCACGATCCTCACCTCCGTGCTCGGCAGCGACGGCATGGAGTCCTGGGGCTGGCGCGTCCCGTTCCTGGTGGCGGGCCCCATCGGCCTGGTCGGCCTCTACCTCCGGCTCCGCCTCGACGAGACCCCCGCCTTCCAGAAGCTGGAGGACGAGTCCTCGCACCGCGCCACCGACGCCGCCTCCTCCGTGGAGACCACCGCCAAGGGCGACCTGGCCAAGATCTTCCGCGACTACTGGCCCACGCTGATCCTCTGCATCTGCCTCGTCGGCGCCTACAACATCACCGACTACATGCTCCTCTCGTACATGCCGACGTACCTGTCGGACGAGATGGGCTACTCGGAGACGCACGGCCTGCTGATCCTGATCGTCACGATGATCGTCCTGATGTGCATCATCAACCAGGTCGGCAAGCTCTCCGACCGCTTCGGCCGCAAGCCGCTCCTGATGGCCGGCATGATCGGCTTCTTCGTCCTCTCGGTCCCGTCCTTCCTCCTGGTCAAGAACGGCGCCCTGTGGGCGGTCTCGCTCGGCATGCTGCTGCTCGGCCTCTCCCTGGTCTGCCTCCTCGGCACCATGTCGGCGGCCCTCCCGGCACTCTTCCCGACCCAGGTCCGCTACGGCTCCCTCTCGGTCGGCTACAACCTCTCGGCCTCGATCTTCGGCGGCACGACGCCCCTGGTCATCACCGCCCTGATCGGCCTCACCGGCTCCGACATGATGCCCGCGTACTACTCGATGGCCGCGGCCCTCATCGGCGTCATCGCGGTGGCCTGCATGAAGGAAACCGCCCAGAAGCCCCTGGCCGGCTCCCCGCCCTCGGTGGAGTCGGACGCGGAGGCGGCGGAAATGGTCGAGTCGCAGGCGCCTACGCCGAGGTTCTGACACCTTCCCTGTCTTTCGTGTGGCCGGGCCACATCCCCTATGTGGCCCGGCCACACAAATCGGACCGTCACGCATTTCGTGCGTGACGGTCCGATTCTCGTTTCGCTGCTCTGTACGAGTAGGGGAACGGGCGGGCGAAAGGGAGGGCTCACATGACGGGGCGGCGGTACACGCGGGAGCTGCTGGAGGCGGCGGCCCGGAGCGCGGGGTCGTGGGACGGCGGGTCAAAGCCTCTTCCCGGAAGCGGAATTCACACAAGCTGTCGCCAAGGCCAAAGGGTTGGCCGACCTGCTGCGCCGCCTCGGGCTGGCGCCCATGAATGGCAAGGCTCGCGCCAAGGCGAAGCGCAGCATCGACGAGTACGGTCTCTCGACCGAGCACTTCACCGGGCAAGCGCACCGCGCCGGTGCCTCCTCGCCAACGCGTAGACCTGCGCAGGAGATCCTCGTAAACCATCTCGCCGGCAGTCGACGCACCCGCACCTCCCTGCTGCGCCGGGCGCTTGACGACATCGGTGTACCGCGTGTGTGTGACGGATGCGATCAGGGCGAGCTGTGGCAAGGGAAGAGGCTGGTCCTGGAGATCGACCACATCAATGCCGACCCGTTGGACAACCGCCGGGAGAACCTGCGCTACCTGTGTGCCAACCGCCATGCGTTCACCAATACCTGGTGCCGTGGCCGGAACCGAGCCCGGTAGCATGACGGCCATGCGGCGGTGGCGCATCGGCGACGCAGCAGACTTAGGATCTGTGGCCCTTGATCGGGCTTGAGGGTTCGAATCCCTTCCGCCGCACGGCAAGGGGCCTGCGTTTCGAAGATCTGAAACGCAGGCCACTGTGTTTCCAGCCTGCCCCTCGCGGCGGATTGGCCGGGTTGGCCTGCGCCGCTTCTGAGCGGGAGCCCCCGGAGGGGGGGGAAGAGAGGGGCGGGGCGCCGGGTGCAGACGCCACGTAGGCACTGCTCTCCGCGGAGGCGCTACAGCTCCGCCCCCGTCGACCCCCGCAGCGACGACAGGTCCAAGGCCTCCGCCATCTTGCGGTAGCCCGCGTCGCTGGGGTGGAGGTGGTCGCCGGAGTCGTACTGGTCGAGGAGGCGGCGCGGGTTGTACGGGTCGCGCAGGGCGCGGTCGAAGTCGACGTAGCCGTCGAAGACCTTGCCGGCGCGGATCTGCCCGTTCACGGACTGGCGGACCGCCTCGAGGTCCGGACGGTAGCCGGGGTGGCCCTGGAACGGCATCAGCGTCGCGCCGACGACCCGCAGGCCGCGCGCGTGCGACTGGCGCACCATTTCCTTCAGGCCGTCGACGATCTTCGTGGGGTCGGTCTGCTGCGGTGTGCGCAGGATGTCGTTGATGCCGAGGTCGATGATGACCGCGCGGGCGCCGGAGCGGCTGAGCGCGTCCCGCTCGAAGCGGGACAGGCCGCTCGGGTTGTTGGCGGGGCGGCCGAAGCCGTCGGCCAATATTCGGTTTCCGCTGATGCCCTGGTTCACGACGCCGTAGCGCGGGGCACCCGACTCCGTGCGCAGCCGCTCGGCGAGGACGTCCGTCCAGCGGCGGTTGGCGCCCATCGTGGAGGTGATGCCGTCCGTGAGGGAGTCGCCGACGACGACGACCGTGCCCTGCGCCTCGTTGCTGAGCACGTCCAGGGCGCTGAGGTAGCGCCAGTACGGGCTCTGCTGGTTGTAGAGCGTGCCGCTGGGTTCCTCGGTGCGGTCGCCCCGGGCGACGTACGACATCTGGCGGGCCTGCGGGTGGTACGTGACCGGTCCGGACGGCGTCGGCGAGTAGGTGGTGACCAGCATGTCCGAGTCGCTCGGCACGGTGATCCGCAGCGCGTCGCTGACGGCCTGCTGGCCGGGCTGGATGACGACCGAGGAGTTCCCGGAGAACGTCAGGCGGCGCATCGTGTCGGACAGGGCCGTCGGGTTGTTGGGCGCCGAGGCCACGGCGATCGAGGCGTGCGTGATGCGCAGCGGGGACTGCCCGTACAGGTTCGAGAGGGTGATGCGTGCGGCGTTGCCGCCGACGCTGGTGTGCACGATGTTGCGGATGGAGTGGCCGAAGAAGCCGTTCGTCTCCGTGCCCGGCTCGCCGCCGGCGGGGGAGGCGGACCAGCTGCCTGCCCAGGTGCCGGTAGAGGCCGGGGCGGCGGAACTGCGCGGGTGTGCGCCGCCCGCCTCTATGTTGTCGTCGCCGCCGCCCAGGACTCCGGAGAAGCCCACGTAAATGGCGGCAGAGATCATCACGACGACCGCGACGAGCGCGGTCAACAAGGCATAACCGTGACGCTTGGTCATGCGGTGTGTGTCTCCTCGAGCAGGGGGAGCCCGAGGCTCCGAAGTGATGATCCCATGATGCGTCATGGGGCGGGCTGAGGCCGACACTGCCCCCCTCCGGACAGGTAGACGCCGGGAACCTTTGGTTCGTTCCGGGAGTAGGGCAGGAAGGGACAATGTGTGAGGCGGATGACAGTCGAGTCGAAGTCGACGAGTCGTGCCGATGACCGATGCGGAGTGGGCTGAGTGGACGGCGACGTGAAGCGCGGGGCTCAGGGGGCCCAGGGGGCGTCCCAAGGACAGTCCCAGGGGGCGTACGACACAGCGGACAAAGCAGTTGAAGCGGCCGAAGCGGACACGGGACAGAATTCCCGCGCCACATCGGGCCAATCCCGGACCGACCGGCCCGACCGGACCGACCGGCCCTCCCGTCCCGACCGCCCCGCCCGCCGCTTCGTCGCCGAGTTCACCGCGGCCGACGAGGAGAAGCGGCGCGGCGTGCGCCGGATGAAGCTGACGGCGACCGGGCTGCTCGTCTTCGTCGCGCTCGTCTACGTCCTGGCGACGTGGGCGGAGCACGCGGGCGCGGGCGCCTGGGCGGGGTACGTGGCGGCCGCCGCGGAGGCCGGCATGGTCGGCGCGCTGGCCGACTGGTTCGCGGTCACCGCCCTGTTCCGCCACCCGCTGGGCATCCCCATCCCGCACACGGCGATCATCCCGAAGAAGAAGGACCAGCTGGGCGTCTCGCTCGGCGAATTCGTGGGCGAGAACTTCCTGTCCGGCACGGTCGTACGGGACCGGCTGCGCGCCGTCGGCATCGGCAGCCGCCTCGGCTCCTGGCTCGCCGAGCCGGAGCACGCCGATCGGGTGACGGCGGAGGCGGCGACGGCGCTGCGGGGCGCCCTGACCGTGCTGCGCGACTCCGACGTGCAGGCGATCGTCGGCGAGGCCATCACGCGCCGCGCCGACAACGCGGAGATCGCGCCGGGGCTGGGCAAGATGCTGGAGAAGGTGGTGGCGGACGGCGGCCACAAGCGGATCGTCGACCTGGTGTGCGTCCGCGCCCACGACTGGCTGGTGCTCCACTCCGACCACGTCATGGACGCGGTGCAGGGCGGCGCCCCCGGCTGGACCCCGCGCTTCGTCGACAAGCGGGTCGGTGAGCGCGTCTACAAGGAGCTGCTGCGCTTCGTCACGGAGATGCGCGACATGCCCGAGCACCCGGCGCGCGGCGCCCTCGACCGCTTCCTCACCGACTTCGCCGCCGACCTGCAGTCGGACTCGGACACCCGCGGCCGGGTGGAGCGCCTGAAGTCGGAGATCCTGGGCCGTTCCGAGGTGCAGGACATCATCGCCTCGGCCTGGTCCGCGGTCCGCCAGATGATCGTCGCGGCGGCCGAGGACGAGCGCAGCGAGCTGCGCCTGAGGGTGCGGGCCTCGCTGCTCTCGCTGGGCCGCCGGATGGCGACGGAGCCGGATGTCCGCGAGAAGGTCGACGGCTGGGTGGAGGGCGCCGCGGTGTACGTGGTCACGACGTACCGCGCGGAGATCACGTCGCTGATCACGGACACGGTCGCGGGCTGGGACGCCGAGCACACGACCCGCAAGATCGAGGCCCACATCGGCCGCGACCTGCAGTTCATCCGCATCAACGGCACGGTGGTGGGTTCACTGGCGGGGCTGCTGATCTTCACGGTGTCGCGGGCGCTGGGGGCGTAGGGCGGTGCGGCCGTGAGTGGAGCGCGGGCGAGGCGTCGTCGGCAGTCGGTGGCGGTCCTCGTACGGGACGGTGTCCTGCCCATGGAGCTGGGCCTCGTCCACCAGCTCTTCGGCACGGCCCGCGACCCGGCCACGGGGGAGCGCCTCTACGAGGTGACGACGTGCGCGCCGCGCCCCGGCCGCATCCGTACGGACGCCGACTTCCCGATCTACGCGGAGCACGGCCTGGAGGCGGTGGCGGCGGCTGACACGGTGCTGGTCCCGGCCTCGCACGAGACGGACGAGGAGCTCCGGCCGGGAGGTCTGGACGCCGAACTGGCCGAGTCGCTGTCGGCGGTCCGCGGTCGCGTGGCGTCGATCTGCACGGGCTCGTTCGTCCTGGCGGCGGCAGGTCTCCTGGACGGCCGCCGGGCGACCACGCACTGGCTGTCCTCGGCCCACTTCGCCCGTACGTTCCCGTCGGTGACGGTCGACGCGGACGTCCTCTACGTGGACGAGGGCCCGGTGCTGACCTCGGCGGGGGAGGCCGCGGGCATCGACCTGTGCCTGCACATGATCCGCGAGGACCACGGCGCGGCGGTGGCGACGGAGCTGGCGCGCCGCACGGTGGTGCCCCCGCACCGGGAGGGCGGCCAGGCCCAGTACATCCAGCGGCCGGTGCCGCTGGAGGAGCCGGACGGCACGACGTCGACGTCCGGCTCGCGGGAGTGGGCGCTGGAGAAATTGGCGGAGCCGCTCACCCTGGCCCAGCTGGCGGCCCGCGACGCCATGTCCGTCCGCACGTACAACCGCCGCTTCCGCGAGGAGACGGGCCTGACCCCGATGACCTGGCTGAACCGCCAACGGGTGGACCGGGCGCGGGAGTTGCTGGAGCGCACGGACCACACGGTGGACCGGGTGGCGGCCGAGACCGGTTTCGGTTCAGGTACGTCCCTGCGGCAGCACTTCCAGGCGGTACTGGGGGTGTCGCCGGGGGCGTACAGGACGACGTTCCGGGGACGATGACTGCCATGACAGCCGATGACGACGCACACATCCGCAGGGCGGTCCCGAACGTAACGGTGTCCGACGAGGCGGCGATGGCCGCGAACCGCGACTTCTACGGAACGCTCGGCTTCCGCGAGGCCATGAACATGGGCTGGATCATGACGATGGTCTCGCCCTCCGACCCCACGGCCCAGATCCAGTTCTTCACGCACGAGGCGACGGCCCCGGTGGTGCCGGACATCAGCGTGGAGGTGGCCGACGTCGACGCGGTGTACGCGGCGCTGCGCGCGGCGGGCGCCGAGATCGTCCACGACCTGCGGGACGAGGAGTGGGGCGTGCGCCGCTTCTTCGTACGGGACCCGCAGGGCAAGGTGGTGAACGTCCTGACGCACCGCTGACTACGCGGCGCGGCGGTCCACGAGCACGTACGAGGCGGCGGCGACAGCACCCGCGACACCGAAGACGGCGGGCCAGGCGCCCACCTTCTTGGCCAGCGGGTGCGACCCCGCGAACGCGGCGACGTACGCGCCGGTCAGCGCCCCCGCGACTTTCCCGCCCCGCGTCCTCGTCCACTGCGTCGCGGCGGCGGCCCCGGCCACGGCGAGCACGGCCCCGCCCAGCTGCCGCTTCTTGGTGAACCGGGCGGTGGCGTACCCGCCGACGAGTCCGGCGGCGGCTATCGGGGCGGTGGGAAGGGCGCGGGCCATGGGGCGAACCTCCTGCGTAGTGGTGCCCGGGTGTGTCCGGGTGGTTTCCGGTTTCCGGCGGGCGGGCCGGGACCCGCCCATTTGTGAGGTTACGCCCTGGGTCGGTCAGGCGAACTGGCCGGGCTGGTAGGACCCCGCGGGCATCTGGACCATGACGTTCATGCGGTTGTAGACGTTGATGATCGCGATCAGCGAGACGAGGGCGGTGAGCTGCTCCTCGTCGTAGTGCTTCGCGGCGTTCGCCCACACCTCGTCCGGCACACCACCGGCGGCGTCGGCGATCCGCGTCCCCTGCTCGGTCATCTCCAGGGCGGCGCGCTCGGCGTCGGTGAACACGGTGGCCTCGCGCCAGGCGGCGACGAGATTGAGCCGCTGCTGCGTCTCACCGGCGTGCGCGGCGTCCTTGGTGTGCATGTCGGTGCAGAACCCGCACCCGTTGATCTGGCTGGCCCGAATCTTCACGAGCTCCTGGGTGACGGCGGGAAGCGAGGAATCGCTGACGACCTTCCCGGCGGAGTTGATGTGCTTGATGACCTTCCCGGCGATGGGGCTGGTGAAGGGGTTGAGGCGGGCTTCCATGGTGGGCTCCTCGGGTACGTCCTGTGCGGGCCTTGTTGATGCCTGGTTGATGGCTACGTAGATGTGACGCAGCGGGCCGCGGGAGTGTGACAGCTCCAGATGTGATCTGAGTCTCACGCTTGGGCGGGACTGTGACGCGAAACGACAACGCGGCCGCGCTGAGCCGTCACAGTCCGGTCCGTACCCCGACACGGGCCGGACACGGAGAGGTGAGCGTGCACGGTGAGGGGCACGAAGCGGACGTGAACGCCACTTCGGTGCGCGCGCTGGCTCGCCACCCGCTCGCACTCACCCAGGACCAACTCCTCACGCGCGAACAGCTGATGGAACTCGGCTGCGCGAACTCGACCACGAACCACCGTTGCCGCCGCGACGGCCCGTGGCAGCGGCTGCTGCCGCGGGTCCACCTCCTCCACTCCGGCACCCCGACCCCACGCCAACGCATGCGCGCGGCGCTCCTGTACGCGGGCGAACACGCCCTGCTGACCGGCCACGCGGCGCTGTCCCTGCACAATTTCCGGGCGGCGCCGCGCCCGGAACGGTTGCGATGGGTGGACGTACTGGTCCCGTACGAGGGGGCGGGTGCGCGCGGAACGTCGTACGTGAAGGTGCACCGCACGCGGCGCCTGCCGGAGAATCACCCGATGGCGGGCCTGCGCTGCGCGCCTATTGCGCGGGCGGTGGCGGACGCGATCCCGGGTCTGGTGTGCGAACGGGATGTGACGGCGGTGCTGGCGGAGGCGGTGCAGCGGGGCTATTGCACGCCGGAGGAGCTGCTGGCGGAACTGGCCGCGTCGCGGCGCCGCCATGCCCCGTACGTGGCGAGGTCGACGGACCACCTGGCGGCGGGCGTCCACTCGGTGCTGGAGGCGGACGCGCGGACCCTGATCCACGCGTCCGCCCTCCCGGAACCCCTGTGGAACCCGAACCTCCACGACCCGCTGACCGGGGCGTTCCTGGCACGCCCGGACGCGTACTGGCCGGCGGAGGGCCTGGCCCTGGAGATCGACTCCCGCGAGTACCACCTGGACCCGTCTTCCTGGCGCCGCACCCTGTCCCAGCGCAACCGCCTCGCCGCGGCGGGCCTTCCGGTCCTTGCCGTCACGGCGGAGGACCTGCGGGGGCGGGGGGAGGGGGTGGCGGGGGAGATTCGGGGGGCGTTGGCCGAGGCGCGGGGCCCCCCCCCCCCCCCCCCCCACCCCCCAACCCCCCCCCCCGGGGGGGCATAAAACGGGGGCGGCCCCCGGGGCCGGGCGGGGGGGCCCGCGGCCCCACCGCCGGCCCGCAACC
>NZ_JBITCS010000014.1:140931-202530 GCF_044453445.1 Streptomyces sp. NPDC051684
GGCGCGCGGGGGGGGGGGGGGGGGGGCGCGCGGGCGGCGCGGGGGGGGGGGGGGGGGGGGGGGGGGGGGTGGGGGGGGGGGGGGGGGGGGGGCGCCCGCGCCCCCCCCCCCCCCCCCGCCTCCTGGTCAATCCGCCGCGCAGGGGCGGGAATTCTACGGGCGGCGACCCGGGGAGCGGGCATGGGGGCCGTCGGACCGAAGGGAGAGCAGGAAGCGGGCCCAGAGCCGGGCGGCGTTCCCAATTCTCGTCAGGCTAATGCAGGGCAGCCAGCGCAGCGAATACCGCGTGTGGTGTCGCTCACTGCGAACTCCGTGAAATCACCACTGCCATTGCGGTACACGATGCCAATTTCGTGCTCGGCGAGCAGGTTGCGAATATCCTCGCGAGGTAGTTCTGGAACCAATATCATTAACTGGAGCGGCTGCTTGTCGGTCAGGCTTCTCAGATGGCTTCGCGCGTAAAGGAGTTGGGCTAGGGCGTCAGTGATTGAACCGCTCGCTGAGCTTCCCGTAGTGAGATAGCCCGTCTGGGTAGTCGAGTTGAAGATCTCAAGTGTGAGTCGCTCCGTCGAATCTCGCATCGACAACTCTAGTTGTCCGATGTCCATTCCGGCTGCAGTCTCGCGCTCCTCGAAGCTGTCCGCCAGGTTGTCGCGTATCTCTTCTACCCGGGATATTTCGGTCTGTGGTTGCTCTAGTCGGCGCTTACGGCGGTACGCTCGCGCAAGTTTGCCTGCGGCTCGCTGAAACCTAGCTCTGGTGACAGTTGCTGGGCGGAGGGTGTCGGAAGCTCTGCGAATATAAAGGCCTATAGGGCGAAGCCGAAAGACAATGACGAAGCGGTCCTGGCCGTCTTCGTCTTTGGCCTGGCCCATGTCATACGGTTTGTGCTCGTCAAGCTTGAATGCACCTAGATACCTGTGCTTTTTTGTGTCCGTCCCTTCGATTTTCCCCTCGGCGGAAAATAAGTGCAGGGTGCGATTCTTCTTTGCGTGGTTCAGGATCGCAGCATTTCCGCCATCAAGGGTTTGGTGGCCACGCTTGCCGGTTCCGGTGTATGTGAAAATTGGACCTATCTCGTCGTCTTCGGCAAGCCATCCGTCGCGGTATCCATAGCGCCTCCCGACCGCTTCGTCAGAGAAGAGTAGGACGTTCCTCTTCTCGACGGCAGGGCAGATTCCGGCGTACCCGGATCCACCGAGCACTGGGTGGATTTCTTTGCGTGTGAGTATCTCGCCGGGTTGGAATCCGGTGGTGGGGGATGTCATGGTGCGAGGTTAGTCGTTGCAGTGCTCAAGTGGCGCCTGGAGTAAGGAAAGTTGAGCCTGCTGATCTTGTGGTGGTGGCGAGGGGGAGCGAAGATGACTCGATGAGTGATGCAACGGGGACGGTCGTCGCGAGCGTCGTCAGCTTGGTATCTGCGGTGATTGTGGCCGTAGTAGCCGGTGTGTACGCCAAGCGTGGGGCTGAAGCGGGTGGGCGTAAGGCGGTTGAAGCGGCGTTAGCGCAAGTGCAGGGTGCAGCGGCAGCCGAGCATTGGCAATGGGTACGTACTCAGCGGCATGCGGCATACGTGGGTTTGCTGGCTGCCTACAGCGCACTGGACGAGGTGGTAGGCAGCACCGCGCTTGAGGTGCGTGGCGGAACGGCGCTCGACGCGGCGGCGGGAGACGAGCTCCGTGCGCGACTGCTTGAACTTCAGGACAAGACAAGCCAGTTGGCTCTATGGAAGCCGAACGACGCGTACGTATTGGCACACAAGCTCTTCGACGGGTCCAAGGAGACGTTGAACGCCTTGCTTCATGCGTCGAGGGAGGGGGAAACGGGCCCGGGGCCTGCATGGTCACGCTTCTTTGCAGCCAAAGCCGAGATGAACCGGGCCTACGTAACCTTCCTCCAGAGGGCCGGAGAGGTCATCCGTGATCCGCAGCAACCAGTCAGCTAGAACTAGCGGATGATGTGCTGCGCTGCGCTAGGGCCATGGTGAAGTTCTGCCATGCACTAGGGCTCAGTATCAGGTGCTGCCGTGAGGTGGATTTGGAGTCTCGTACAGCGATCTGGCCGGCCATTGTTGCCACCTCAACGCACTCACCCCCCATGCCGTTGCTGTAGCTACTCCTGTGCCACTGCGTGCTCGACGACGGCATCATAGGGAGTACTCCTCCAAGAGTCTTGTCATTAGCAGGGCCGAGCGTTGAGGGCTCGACGCCAAGGCCCTCAGGTGGTCGAACGCCTTCGTGTAGAGGGCTACGTCCTTGGAGTCCTCGAGGTAGACGGAGTCCGTGAGTCCTTCCCGATAGACCATGTCGAGGTCCTCCTGCTCCGGGAAGCCGAGGAGCGTGTACGACCCTGTGGTGGGGTAAGCGCCAGCGTCGAATGGCAGTACCTGTACGGTCACGTTCTTCAACTTCCCAAGTTCCAGCATACGTTCGAGCTGACGGGTCATGACCGCCCGGTTACCCACCACATGCCGAAGCGCGCCCTCATGTACGACGGCCCAAAGGTCTGGCGCAGCCTCCTCAGTGAGTAGTTCTTGGCGCCGCATCCGCACGGTCACCATGCGCTGAACATCGTCGGGAGTGTGGTCGACCCAGGCGCGGCACTGCTCCGCCGCGTACTCATCGGTCTGGAGCAGGCCGGGAATGTACTCGGCCTGGTAACTGCGCAGGTTGGCGGCCGCCTGCTCGAGGCCGACGTATACGGAGAACCACGTGGGGATCGCATCGCCGTGTGCGTGCCACCACCCCTTTGCCTTGGACTCTTTCGCGAGCGACTTCAGAAGGGCGCGCAGGTCGTCAGAGGTCTCGTAGAAGCGGCATAGGGCATCCACATCAGAGGGTTGGACACGGACCCGCCCGGTCTCCATGCGGCTGACCTTGGAGCTGCTCCAGTCCAGTTCGGCCCCTACTTGGCTGCAGGTCAGGCGGCTCTCTTCACGTAGCCGCTTCAGCTCGATCGCGAGTCGACGTCGGCGAGCCGTGGGGGATCCGGTCATCACAACTCCTGGTGGGTTAGCGGAAGTTCAATCTCACCGGAAGAGACCTGAAAGGCCAATCACTCTAAAGGGGGATTCCCGATATGCACGTTGCACTTAGGGCCGCCCGCTGCGAATCTGTCACCGAGAGTCATTGCGCCCACCTCACTGGGTGACGGTCGCATGAAAGGCGGTCGAAGATGATCTATGCCGGGGGCTGTATGGGGAGAGAGCCTTGGGTTCATCGGTTCTGCGCTTCGGCTAACGAAGTTGCCGACCTGAGACGGACGTTGCGGCTGCGGCTCACCTTGTGGGGGTTGTGGGAGCAGATCGACGCGGCAGAGATCTGCCTGTCTGAACTAGTGGCCAACGTCATTCAGCACGTTGGTACCGGGACGCCCGTGATCTTGCGACTGGCCATCGAGGGAGCTCATCTCCGCATCGAAGTGGAGGACCCTGACGCGCGGTCGCTGCCGACCTTGCTCGAAGCGTGTGGCATCGCGGAGTCCGGGCGGGGTGTGGCCCTCGTTGACGCTGTGACCGAGCATCGATGGGGGGTGATTCTGAGGGGTGATTCCAAGGTGGTGTGGTGCGAGCTTGCCACGGGATCTCCCGTAGGGCGGAGCAGTCCAACTGGCCTCCGTGTCAAGCGAGCTGAGGCAATCCTCGACCTCTACGGAGCTTGGCGGTTACCGCACCACAGAGGGCTGGCACGGCAGGGCTCGCCTTTGAGCTTGGCGGCAACTGAGGAGGTGGCCGTTCGCGTCATGGCCGACATGCTGCACTGGCTGCGTGCGAACGGCTACGACCCCGACCACGTACTTGACCAGGCGCAGACCCATTTCGAGGCTGAGCTCGCTGAGGTCAGGTGAACGATCGCTGTACTGGGGGCCCGAGTGCATCGAACTGCGGGCCCCAGCGTGCCTATTTGCCTATCCTGCAGCAACCGCAGAGTAGGACCACACGTCTGCAGGCAGCTCATGGCGTAGGCGCCACGTGATGGCCATGGGCTTACTTCCCTTGTGGGTCACGTACGTCGCCGGCCCGAGCAGGATCCATGGCTGGGCCTTGCCGATGTCGGTGTCCTTATAGCGGCGCATGAACAGGAGGACGTGGCTGCCGCGCTCGGCATGCTGCTGGTAGCGCAGACCGGTAGGGGAGGTGTCGGCTGTCGCGTTCTGTGACTCCCAGTGGAACAGCTCCGGGCTCAGCGCGTAGTCCTTGTAGCGGATGGTGGGAGAGAAGTCCTTTTCGTTCTTCTCTAGAGTGATCAACAGCGCGTCAGTCTGGTTTGGCTCGTCCCACAGGACGCCCTGGGCGAATGAACCGGGCATCTGTCCGCCGAATCGAGCGACGCCGAACGCGGCCAGGATTTCCGACCGGTTGTAGGCGCTGTGGACCTTTAGAGGTATGTGGGCGTGCGGGCTTTCCAGCGGAATGGGGAAGTGGACGGATTTATCCATCACGTAGTCGAGGGCCTGCACCAATTCGCTACGGAGGGATCGTTGCGCGCGAAGCGATTCGAGCCCCGCCTCGTACGAGGTGAACCCGCCTGCCTTGTCCCAGAGATTAAAAAAGAGCATCCGCGCGTACGTCTGGTCGCGCAGGTCTAGGGATTCATAGCTTGGAGCATCATCGGATAGCAGGCGCTTATATGCCGCCGCACGCTCGGGATCGTCGACGTGCAAGAAGGAATGAACTCGCCTCAATAGGTCTTCTTCGCCGGCCTGTTGAGGAAATTCGTGGATTCCTGCGCGGCGCAGCACAGTTGTCCAGGAGTTGCTGGACTTGTAGAGCTCCTTGATGTCACGGCAGCTCTCCTTGAGGTAGGTGGCAAGCTGCGTCGTGCCGTAAGCCTTAACCTCTTTTGCGAGTGTCTGTGCTGTCGCTTTGATCTGGGTGCGGATGTTGTCCAGGACTAGGTCCTTGGATTTACCCTCCAAGATGATTTGGCAGCCAGATGGAAGTTGCGGAAAGTCTCGCTCGGCATGCTCAAGGAGCCGGTTACGTGACAAGTTAGTCATCGCGCGGAACTGCTCTTCGAATCGGAACTCGGCTCGGTGCTGGCCGATGAAGTCGAGCACGGTCAGTACTGGCTTGTTCGGAGTGCGGCGCAGGCCGCGGCCGAGTTGCTGGAGGAAGATCGTAGCGCTGCCCGTCGGTCGAAGAAGGAGCAAGGTATCGACGTCGGGAATGTCAAGACCCTCGTTGAACAGGTCTACGGAGAAGATGACTTGGATCTGGCCTGACTTGAGTTTGGCCAGGACTGCCTCGCGGACTTCTGGCTTCGACTGGCTATCCAGGGCCTCAGCCTTGAACCCCGCGTCGCGGAAGCACTGGGCCATGAAGTGAGCGTGCTTCCTGTTCACACAGAACCCTAGTGCCCGCATTTTTGCTGGGTCGGAGACCTTGTCCTGAAGCTGCTTGATAACGATGCGTACGCGCGCATGGTCAGCCGTCAGCAAGTCGCCGAGTTCGCTCTGATCGTATGTTCCAGAACGCCAGTTGAGACGGGTCAAATCGGTTCCGTCGGGGACACCGAAGTAGTGGAATGGGCAGAGCAGGTCGTTATCAAGTGCTTCCCATAGGCGCATCTCAGCAGCGATGCGGCCTTCGAAGAACTCGTCCTGCACATTAAGCCCGTCGGCCCGCTCCGGGGTAGCGGTCAGGCCGAGCAGTTGCTTGGGCTTGAAGTGCTTGAGGAAGCGGCGGTAGGTGGTCGTTGAGGCGTGGTGGAACTCGTCCACGACGATGATGTCGAAGTGTGCGGGGTCGAACTGTTCCAGCCGTTGGTCGGTGAGTGACTGGACGCTCGCGAACACGTGCATCCAATCGCGGGGGAGCTCGCCGGTATGCAACAGCTCACCGAAGGAGGCATCGTCGAGTACCTCACGGTACTTTCGCAGGGACTGCTTCAAGATCTCCTTGCGATGGGCTACGAAGAGCAGCCGGGGGTATTCGCGGCCGCCCATCTGATGGTGCAGGTTGCGGTAGTCGAGTGCGGCCATGACGGTTTTGCCCGTGCCCGTCGCTGCAACTAGCAAATTCCGCTCGTGGCTGCGCACTTCGCGTTCGACATGCAACCGTTCCAGCATGTCTGACTGGTGTGGATACGGGCGGACCTCAAGGCCTGAGAGGTTGATCTTGAGTTCGTCGGTTCCCGAGGAACCACCGGCGACGCCCAGGGCTTCGTCCAGTTTGGCTGCGTCGCGATCCGGGTCGTATGTCTCGAAGGCGATGTCGTTCCAGTATGAGTCGAAGCTCGCCTCAAACTTGTCCAGCACGGCAGGAGTTGCAACTGAGGACAGGCGGACGTTCCACTCCAGACCATCGAGGAGTGCCGCCTTTGAGAGGTTGGAGCTGCCGACGTACGCAGTGTCGAAGCCGCTGTTTCGGCGAAATAGCCAGGCCTTGGCATGTAGGCGCGTGGACCGCGTCTCGTAGTTGACTTTCACCTCGGTGCCGAAGTCACGGACCATCCGGTCCAGAGCATGCCGATCAGTAGCGCCGATGTATGTGGTGGTGATGACGCGGATGGGTACGCCCCTCTCGGCGGCCTCGCCGAGAGGGGCTTCCAAGGTGCGAATTCCGTACCACTTCACGAAGGCGCAGAGAAGGTCGATGCGGTCAGCAGTCGCCAACTCAGCTCGAAGTTCCGCACCCAGACTGAGGTCGTCATGTGCGTTGGTGATCAGAGCCGTTTCAGAGAGCGGCGTGAGTGGACGAACCCCGTAGACCCCCGGCGCTTCCGGCTGAACGAGCGCCATGAGCTGGCGGGGGCCATCGAGGATTTGGGCTGCACCTGGCACGCTGTCGTTGTCCGGCGCTAGCGATTCCAGTGAGGCGATGAGCTCGTTCGCCGCCGCGACCTGCTTGTCATGTGGGAGCAGCCGGAGGCGTCGATCGATGGCATCGCTGAGGTGGCGAGCCAAGACGTGGGGTGTGGACTCGGCGCTGACCTCGGCGTCGATAGCCTTCCAGCCGGCAGCTTCGAGGTGGCTCATACCGTCCCGAAGACCGTTGGTCATGAGCTTCTCGTACACGCCAGCTGCAGGCTGCTCTAGCCCGCGAGAGTCCGTCATCAGTTCCCCCTCGATGTTCGAGATGATCTGGCTCAGTTCTAACAGGGGTCACCGACATCTACGGGGCGGACCGTGCAGCCAACTGGTCGTGCTGTGCGAACTCTGGAGTTACGGGGTTAGCCGGTACAGCGTCAGGCCGGTACTCCGTGGCACCCCGAATACGCCACCCCCGACCCACACCAACACTCCGCCCCCGCCGCCGGAGGCCAAGCAACCGCACGCCCCCGCGCCGCCAGCGTCGTCGCGTACTGCGGGAGCAGCGACACGTCCTCCGGGGACGAGCCCTCCGATGCCGCGAAGGCCTCGTAGGAGGGGACCGTGCCCGTCACGATGCCGACGTTGGCCGTGCCGGATGTGGTCAGTTCGCGCAGGGACGTCTCGATCGACGTCGAGTGGGCCTCGTACGAGGGGTATTCCGAGGTCAGGGACGGGTACGCCGACAGGAGTTCCGTGTATTCCTGCGACGGCCAGTGGAGAACCGCCACGGGGAAGGGGCGGGACAACGCCTCCCGGTACGTGCCCAACTCCGCGCGGATCCGGGAGATTTCCGCCTGGAGTTCCGCCGGGTTCTCCGAGCCGAGGGCCCACGTGCGCTTCGGGTCGTGGAGTTCGTCGAGGGAGACAGGCGTGCGGTTGGCCTGGTCGGCGAGGGCGTCCCACGCGTCGTGGTCCGAGCCGAGCATGCGGCGCACGCGGTGGCGGCCGAGGAGCAGGGCGTGCTTCGCCAGTGGGACCCCTGCCTCCCGCTCCGACTGCGGGACCAGGAGGTTCAGCGCCTCCGTGAACGTGTCGTGGGCCTGTTCCAGCTCGTCGTGGGCCTCCAGGGACTCCGCCACGATCACCCAGGGCGCGGGGTCGCGCGGCGCCGCCGTGCGGACACCCGCGATGATCGCCCGGGCCTCCGCCTCGTGGCCGTACTCCCACAGGTTCGCCGCCTTGAGCGCGCGGATCAGCGCGGGCGACTGCGGGGACTCGGCGGCCAGCAGGTTGTCGTAGAGGGTCGTCGCGCGGTCGCGGGCCTCGGCGAGTTCGTAGTGGGCCGCGGCCTGGAGGAGCAGGTGCTCGGCGTCCTCCGGGTACATCGCCGCCGTGCGCTCCAGGCGCTCGGCTTCCGCGACATGGTTCGCACGGTCGGTCTCGGCGGGCGTTGCAGGGGTGTCGGGGCGCATGGGGGACACCGTACTGCCGGAAGCTTTCGCTGGGACCCGCCCGATCGGGTCGCGGACGCCCGGCCATCACCGTCACGGCTCCCGGCCGCCACCGTCACGGCTCCCGTGCACTCCCGCGTACTCCCCACGCCCTGCCCCTGGTGACTTCGCGCCCCGCGATCTATCTTGCGCGCGTGCTGCTGCAACGTATGCAACGTCCGCAACGTACGCGTACCGACCGGCCCGCCGTCATCGTCCAAGGAGGCCAAGGGCGGGACCGCAGGTCCACCGCCCGTCGTCTGCTGTGGAACGGCGCCGAGGTCGCCGTCACCCTCGGCCTCGTCGTGCTGCTGCTCGTGGTGCATCAGCTGTGGTGGACCAATCGGCAGGCCCGGGCCGGCGCCGATCGGCAGGTGCAGTCCCTTGAGCAGCAGTGGGGGGACGGGTCATCGGTCGGGTCCGGCAAACCCGACGACCGCACCGGACCCGCCGCCGGTACCGCCGATCCCACCGGCGCCCCGAGTGCCCCGAGCGACGACCCCTCCGTCACCCGCGACACCACCCCCGCCAAACCCGCCCCCCGGCCCAACTGGGACCAGGCCTACGCCATCCTCGGCATCCCCCGGCTCGGCCTGCGCGCCCCCGTCGCCCAGGGGATCAGCAAGTCCGCCGTCCTCAACCAGGGCTACGTCGGCCACTACCCGGACACCGCGCAGCCCGGCGGCGCCGGGAACTTCGCGCTCGCCGGGCACCGGAACACGCACGGCGAACCGTTCCGGTACATCAACCGGCTGCGGCAGGGGGACACGCTTACGGTCGAGACGAAGTCCGCCTCGTACACGTACGTCGTCGACAAGACGCTCGCGCAGACCTCGGCCGGCGACGGGGGTGTCATCGCGCCCGTGCCGCGCAGCGGGGTGGTGACCGGCGCCGGGTACCGGAACCCCGGGTACTACATCACCCTCACCACCTGTACGCCCGAGTTCACCTCCAAGTACCGGCTCGTGGTGTGGGGGAAGCTCGCGTCCATGCGCCCCCGGTAGGGCCCCGCCCCGCGTCCCCAGCAGTCCCGGGCACCCCCATTAAGCTGCCGTTTCGTGAACAAACGGCCTCATCTGCTCTGGCTCCTCGTCCCCTTCGTGCTCTACATCGGCGCGCTGCCCTTCGTGAACCGCGTCGAACCCGTCGTGTTCGGGCTGCCGTTCCTGTTCGTGTGGCTGCTCGCCGCCACGCTGCTCACGCCCGTCGCCGCCTGGCTGACCTGGCGAGGCGACCAGCGGCTCAAGCGGGACCGGTCGATCGAGCAGGGCCGGTCGATCGAGCGGGGCCGGTGATGAGCGACGCCGCCGTCGCCACCACCCTGTTCGGCGTCTTCATGGTCGCCACCGTCGCCCTCGGGCTGCTCGCCGTGCGCGGCAAGGGCAGCGGGGGCGGGCTCACCGAGTGGTCCGTGGGCGGGCGATCGCTGGGCGCCGTGTTCGTGTGGGTGCTGATGGCGGGGGAGGGGTACACCAGCTTCAGCTACCTGGGCGCTGCCGGCTGGGGGTACAACTATGGCGCCCCTGTGCTGTATGTCGTCGCCTATATGTCCTGCGGGTACGCCATCGGGTACGTCGTCGGGCCGTTGCTGTGGTCCTACGCGCGGCAGCACGGGCTCGTGAGCATCACCGACATGGTCGCCCACCGGTACCGCAGGCCCTGGCTCGGCGCCGCCGTCGCCGTCCTCGTCACCGTGTTCCTGCTCCCGTACATCCAGTTGCAGATCACGGGGATGGGCGTCGTCGTCTCGACGATCTCGTACGGTGCCGTCAGCCTCAACTGGGCCTATTTCATCGGGTTCGCCGTCACCACGTTGTTCGTGGTGGTCAGCGGGCTGCGCGGGAGTGCGTGGGTCTCCGTCCTCAAGGATCTCCTCGTCATCGTCACCCTCGCCTTCCTCGCCTTCTATGTGCCGCTGCACTACTTCGACGGCTACGGGGCGTTCCTCGACCGGCTCGTCGAGGAGAAGAGTGCCTGGCTGACGCTGCCGGGGAGCGGTGGATCGCCTTACGGGGAAGGGTGGTTCGCCACCACGACCTTCCTCAACGCCCTCACCGTCGTCATCTTCCCGACCACCGTCGCCGGGTACCTGGGCGCGCGGAGCGCGGACGCGCTGCGGCGCAATGCCATGTGGCTGCCCGCGTACAACGTGCTGCTGTTCGTGCCGATGCTGCTGGGGATGGCGGCGTTGTTCGTCGTGCCCGGGCTCACCGGGGCCGAGTCGAATCTCGCGCTGTTCAAGCTCGTCGTCGATTCGCTGCCCGCGTGGGTCGTGGGGATCGTCGGGGTCGCCGCCGCGCTCTCGTCGATCGTGCCGATGGCCGTCTTCATGCTGGTCATCGGGACGATGTGGGGGAGCAGCGTCTTTTCCCTCGTACCGCGGTGGCGGGGGGCCTCCCGGGCGCAGAAGGCCGGGGCGCAGGTCGTCGTCGTGGTGGCCGGGGCGCTCGCGCTGGTGCTCACGTATGCCGCGCCCAACACCCTCGTACGGCTTTCCCTCATCTCGTACGAGGGGATGGCGCAGCTCGTGCCGATGCTCCTGGTGGGGCTGTTGTGGCGGCGGTTGAGTCTGGTGGGGGCGCTCAGCGGGCTCGTCGTCGGGGTCGTGGTCGTGTGCGGGCTCGTGTTCAGCGAGCACGACCCGGTGTTCGGGATGAACGCCGGGATCGTCGCCCTCGCTGCCAATCTCGCCGTGACGCTGGTGGTGACGTACGTGCGTCCGGCCGATCGTGACGAGCGGCCGGACGAGGACGTGCTGGCCCGGGACCCGGTCGGCGCCGCGGGGTAGCTCATGCCCGGTGGCTACTCCTGCGCCTCGGCCGCCTCCACCGGACGGGTGCGCAGCGCCGACCAGGCCGGCAGCAGCGTCGCGGCCAGTGACAGCGTGACGGCGCCGGCCACGATCGCCCCGTAGATCTCCCAAGGCCCGGACGGCATCCAGGTGTTCGCCGCCGCATGGGCGAACGGAATCAGCGAGGTGCTCGCGGCCGCCGTGCCGAGCAGCAGTCCGATCGCGGCGACGATCAGGGACTCGATGGTCAGCGCCTTCATGACCTGGCCCTTCGTGGCACCGACCAGCCGCTGGAGCGCGAACTCCCGGCGGCGGCCGCCGACGGAGAGGACCAGGGTGTTCACCACCGCGAGCACCGTGTAGGCCACGATCATCGCGATCAGCAGGTAGTTGATCCAAGCCTGGGTCTGCGCGTCATCGGCATTGGCCTCGATCAGCGTCTCGCGGTCGGTGACGTCCAGACCCGGCGCGAGGTCCGCGAGATCGGCGACGGCCGCGGGCGAGGCGCGGACCAGGATCTGCGAGGGCCGGCCCAGGTCGGTGTGGGACGCGAGCAGCTCGGCGGGCAGGAAGGCCGTCTCGTAGCCGGGGCGGCCCTCGAACAGCGCGACGATGCGGACGTCGACCTCGGCGCGGTCGCCGAGGCGGAGCGTGAAGCTGTCGCCGACCGCCTTGTCCAGTGCGTGCGCCCGCTCGGTGGTCAGCGCCACGGTGGTCCCGTCGAGTTCTTCGAGGCTGCCCGCGACCGGCGAGACGGCCGTCGTGAGGGAGGCCTGCCGCGCGCTGACGCCCTGCAATGGGATGCCGTCCTCGTCGGTCGCGCCGTCGATGAAGCCGGTGCTCGTGGCGTAGGCGCTCGCCGCCTCGACGCCCTCGGTGCGGCGGACCTCGGCCAGGAGTGCGTCGGAGACCCCGCCCGCCGCCGGTGAAAGCACCGCGTCCGCCCGGAGGTTGGCCGCGTACGCCGAGTTCGTGGCGTCGATCTGCGTGGTCTGGAGATAGAGATTGCCGGTCGCCACGCCCGTCGCCAGCATCAGCGGTGTCACGGCGGCGGCCATGCGGACGGCGCGGACCCGGGCGTGCGAGACGGCCAGCTTCCCGCTGGAGCCGGTGAACCAACGCACCGGGCCGCCGATCAGCCACGCCAGCAGCTTGGTGAGCCCCGGACCGAGCAGCGCGAACCCGATGACGGCGCACAGCACCGTCGGTCCCGCGGTGCTGCCCGCGATCGGGCCGTCGAAGAGCAGGACGGTGAGGATCGCCAGCGCGGCGGCCCCGGACAGGAACAGGACCGCCAGGACGATCCGCAGCGGGTGCGCCCAGCGCAGCTGCACCTCGGCCTCCCGCAGCGCCTCCACCGGCCTGACGTTCACCCCGCGCCGGGCGCCGATCCAGCCGCCGAGGAGCGCGGTGATCAGCAGCGCGCCACCCGCGGCCGCGGCCGGGATCCAGCCCTGCGCGTACGTCACGGAGTCGGAGACGAAGCCCGTGTCCTGGAACTCGCCGAACAGCCATCGGCCGACCGGCGGTCCCGCGAACCAGCCCGCGCCCGCCGCGGCCACGGCGACCATCAGCGTCTCGGTCAGCAGCATCCGGCGCAGCTGGCGCTGCGTCGAGCCGATGGACCGCAGCAGCCCGAACTCCCGGCGCCGTTGGCCCACCGAAAGGGCGACCGTCCCGGACACCACCATGATCGCGACGATGGTGGTCATGCCGCCGAACGCCCCCGCCAGCGCCACCAGGTCGCTGCCGCCGGTCAGCACCTCGGGGAACTCCACGGTGCCCCGGCCGTCGCCGGACACGACCTTGAGCGGCTGCCCGTCGAGCGCCGTGGCGACCCGGTCGCGTACGGCACCGAGGTCCGTGCCGGAGTCCGTCGTCACGGCGATGTCCGCGACCGCCGGGGCGAGGGCCCGCGCCGCGTCGTCGGAGAGGAACAACGCCGCCCGGTCCATCGTCCGGGCGGTGTTCACCACCGCGCTCACGGTGTACTTCCGCGTACCGCCCCCGGCCGCGATCCGGACCTCGTCACCGGGGCCGACGCCCGCGGCCCGAGCCGTCCCGGTGTCCAGCGCCACCTCGCCGTCCCGCGCCGGCGCCCTGCCCTCGACGATTCCGTAGGGCGCGAAGGCGGCCGAGGCCCAGCCGTGCGCTTGTGCCTGCGCCTGCGCCTTCACCGGGCCCGCCCCGTCCCGTGCGTCCCGTACGAGCGCCGCGTCGAAGGTTCGCTCGGCGACGGCCTCGCGGACGCCCTCGACGCCCCGCACCCGGTCGAGTGCCGCGGCGGGCACGGGGACCCGCTCGGGCATGATCGCCGGATCCTCGGTGTCGTCACCCTTGGCGGGCGGGGTCACCGATCGGTCGCCCGTCACCACGAGGTCGGCCCGCGCGAGCCGCTGCGCGGGCGCGTTGTTGCGTACGCCGGTCTCCAGCAGCCCACCACAGGTCATCACGGTGACCGTGCCGAGGAAGAGCGCGAGGAAGGTGGCCGTCAGGCTCTTCCCCCGGTACCGGATGGTGCGCCTGGCCAGCTTCCACATGTCCCTCGTCCCCTCCGCCTGATCCCACCGATCACGCTAGGGACGAAGGTCGTGCGCGCCCATGGGAGTGGCGCCCGTGTACGGGGTGGGGAGAACCCCCGGGCCCTCGGAACGGTGGCGGGTTCAGGGCCGCTGATGAGAGCAGGGCAGGGCCGCTCGGACAGCGGGTTCAGGGCCGCTCGGGCACCGGCTTCCGTTCCCGCAGCGCGAGCAGCAGGACCGCCGCCACGAGTGCCAGCACCGCCGAGACCCCCAACACCGCGTTCGTGCCCTGGTCCAGGGCGTGTCGCGTGGTGCCGGTCGACGTGGCGACCGCGATCATCAGGGCCACGCCCGCCGCCGAACCGATGTAGCGGGACGTGTTGTTGGCGCCCGAGCCCATCGCCGCGCGGTCGGCCGGCACCGAGTCGACCGCGAGCAGCGGCAGCGCGGCGTTCAGCAGGCCGCTGCCGATCCCGGAGACGACGAGCCCCGGCAGCAGGCGCGTCCAGTCGCCCGAGCCGGCCGCGCCCAGCATCGTCGCCACGGCCACCGCGTGCAGCGCGAAGCCCACGGCAAGTTGGTGGCGCGGCGAGACCCGGCCCGCGAGCCGCCGCGCCTGGAGCGCCACCCCGAACGACGTCCCGGACCAGAGCACGAACAGGCCCGCCGTGCCCATCGCCGTCACGCCCATCGTGTGCTGCACGAGCGTGGGGACGTAGCTGAAAAGCGCCACGACGGCGAGACCGGTGAAGAACGCGCCCGCCGTAGACGCCAGGAAGAGCGGGCGGCGCAGCAAGGACAGGTCGATCATGGGCGCCCGGGTGCGGAGCTCGATGGCCGCGAACGCCGCGAGGAGCACGGCTGCCGCCGCGAGCAGGGCGGCGACGGGTGCGCGCAGCCAGCCGTCGCGGCCGAGCGTGAGCGCCGCGAGGAGCGCGACGAGGGCGAGGCCGAGGGACACCGCGCCGGGCAGGTCGGGGCGCCCGCCGCGCGGGGACCGGGACTCGGTGAGCGCGCGGGGTGCCAGGACCGCCACGACGGCCGTGGCCAGGGCCAGGGCCCCGTACGCCCAGCGCCAGTCGGCGAGGTCGGTGACGGCGCCCGCGAGGACCGGGCCGAGCGCGATGCCGCCGCTGACGAACGCGCCCCACACACCGGTGGCCCGTACCCGGCCCGCAGGCGTCGGGAACGCGTGCACGAGCAGGCCCAGGCTCGCGGCGAGGATCGCCGCCGACGCCGCGCCCTGCGCGATCCGGGCGAGCGTGAACAGGAGGGTGTTCGTGGCGAGCGCGCCGAGCGCGGTCGTGACGGCGAGCAGCGCGGTGCCGAGGACGAACGCGCGCCGCCGCCCGTAGTCGTCGGCGAGGCTGCCCCCGACCAGGAGCAGCGCGGCGAGGCCGAGCGGGGTGCCGTTCAGGAGCCAGGCCTGGGCGGAGAGTCCCGTGTGCAGGGACGCGGCCGTGTCGGCGAGCGTGATCATCGGCGCGGTGTACGTCATCAGGGCCACGGCCGTCGCCGCGCTCGTGACGGCGAGGGTGGCGGTGGGGCGCGGCGGCGCCGGTGAGGCGGTGGCGGGCGGCGCCTGCGTGCGTACGGGCTGTGGCATGGGTGGGCCCATCCAGACTTGGGTTCAGTGAATGAACTTACCGGGTTCGATGAACGTAGCACGGTAGGTTCGGTCACTGAACCTAATAGCCGGAAAGTGGCTACAGTGGGGCCATGGCTCTCGGCAAGGACTACGCGTCGCAGGAGTGCTCGCTCGCCCGCGCACTGGAGATCGTCGGCGAGCGCTGGACGCTGCTCGTCGTGCGCGACGCGCTCTACGGCGTGCGGCGCTACAACGACTTCCTCGTCCACCTGGGCATCCCGCGCGCCGTCCTCGCGACCCGGCTCCAGGCGCTCACCACCGCGGGCGTCCTGGAGAAGCGGCAGTACCAGGAGTCGCCGCCGCGCCACGAGTACGTCGTGACCGAACGCGGGCGCGGACTGTGGCCCGCCGTGCGGGCGCTCGGCGCGTGGGGCCGGGAGATCCCGGGGACCCTGCCGATGCGCGAGTTCCGGCACGCCGAGTGCGGCACGCCGCTCGGTGTCGTCGGCGAGTGCCCGAAGTGCGGGGGCGCGCCCGTCGCAGTGGAGGACGTGGAGATGCTGCCGGGCGGCGGGCTCGACCCCGACCCCGCCGATCCGGTCAGCCGGGCGCTGCTCGAACCGCGACGCCTCCTTCAGCCGGTCGTGACCGAGCCTGTATAACTGGCGGGACGAACCGGACCGCACGAGGGCGGAAGGAGGCAGGCGCATGGCACGTACGAGCGGAGGCTCCGCGACGTTGCGGCCCCTCGCCCTGCTGCTCTTCGTCCTCCTCGGTTCGGCGCTCGTCGACACCGGCAGCCTCGTCGGTGCCGTCGCGCTCGCCGCGACCGCCGCCGCGGGCTCCGCGCTCGCCGCCTGCGCCGTCCTTGCCGCGCGCTCCGCGCCCGCCGTGGCGCGCACCCGCGTGCGCACCGCCATCCGCGACCGCGAGCGGCGCACCGCGTTCCTGCCGCAGCGCGATCCCGACGCCTCAGGGCGCCCCAGGCCCCGAGCACCCGGACGTCTCGTCCCGACGGCCTGCTGAACCCTTCGGGTCCGCAGTCCGTCACGCCGACTCGGTTCTTCTTGATTCCGGCACGACGAGACCCCCGGAGGGCTCACCCATGTCGTCGTTCATGTCCGTATTCGCCGGCCTGGTCGTACACCTCGCCGACCTGCTCCAGCCGCTGCTGCACGCCTCCGCGACCGCCGCGGCGATCATCCTGTTCACCGCGTTCGTACGCCTCCTCGTCCACCCCCTGTCCCGGGCCGCGGCGCGCGGGCAGCGCGAGCGGGCCAAGCTCCAGCCGCGCATCGCCGAACTGCGCAAGAAGCACAAGAACAGCCCCGAGGCGATGCAGAAGGCGATCATGGAGCTGCACCGCGAGGAGAAGGTCTCCCCGCTGACCGGCTGCCTGCCGATGCTCTTCCAGATGCCGGCGTTCTTCCTGCTGTACCACCTGTTCTCCAACCGGAGCATCGGCGGCGAGCCCAACGCGCTGCTCGGCCACACCCTCGGCGCGGCGCCGCTCGGCGGCCGTTTCCACGACGCGCTCGCGCACGGCGGGCTCTTCGGGGAGCAGGGCATCGTCTACGTGGCGCTGTTCGCGCTCGTCGCCGTCGTCGCCACCTTCAATTACCGGCGCACCAAGCGGCAGATGGCGCAGGCGCCGCGGCCGCAGGGTGATCAGCCGGTGCCCGGCATGGCGGCGATGGGCAGGTTCATGCCGCTGATGTCCTTCTTCACCCTCTTCACGGTGGCCTTCGTGCCGCTCGCCGCCGCGCTGTACGTCGTCACGTCGACGACGTGGAGCTCGATCGAGCGGGCGGTCCTCTACCGGGACATGCCGTACGGGGCCGGGGCGGCGGCCGCGCCCGCGCTCTGAGTGGCGGTCCGGGTCCAGTCCGTGAACGGGGTATTGCGGACTGGACGTTCTCCTTGGAGGATCGACCAGTCCTCCGATGGCTGCACGCCGCACCGGGCCGTGGAGGCTCCTCCTACTGCAGAGGGAGTTACACCATGAAGCTGCTGCGAGTCGGTCCCGCCGGAGCCGAGCGCCCCGCGCTGCTCGACGCCGAGGGAACCCTGCGCGACCTGTCGGAACTCGTCACGGACGTCGACGGGGCGCTGCTCGCCGACGACGTCGTGATCGAGCGCGTACGGGCCGCTGCCGCGGCCGGGGAACTGCCCGTCCTCGACGCGTCGGGGCTGCGGATCGGCCCTCCGGTGGCCCGTATCGGCAAGGTCGTGTGCATCGGGCTGAACTACCACGACCACGCGGCGGAGACCGGCGCCGAGCCGCCCGCCGAGCCGGTCGTGTTCTTCAAGGCGGCCGACACGGTCGTCGGGCCCGACGACACGGTCCTCGTGCCGCGCGGCTCCGTGAAGACCGACTGGGAGGTGGAGCTCGCCATCGTCATCGGGCACACGGCCCGCTACGTCGAGTCCCACGAGGCGGCGCTCGCGTGCGTCGCCGGGTACGCGGTGGCGCACGACGTGTCCGAGCGCGAGTTCCAGATCGAGCGCGGCGGGACCTGGGACAAGGGCAAGAACTGCGAGACGTTCAACCCGCTCGGTCCGTGGCTGGTGACCGCCGACGAGGTGCCGGACCCGCAGGCGCTGGGCCTGCGGCTGTGGGTGAACGGCGAGCTGAAGCAGGACGGCACGACCGCCGACCAGATCTTCCCGGTCGCCGAAGTGGTGCGGTACGTCAGCCAGTTCATGACGCTGTACCCCGGCGACGTCATCAACACCGGTACGCCGGCGGGCGTCGCCATGGGCCAGCCCGAGCCGAAGCCGTATCTGCGGGCGGGTGACGTGGTGGAGCTGGAGATCGACGGGCTGGGCCGACAGCGGCAGGAGCTCAAGCCGGCGTAGGCGCTCCGCCTGGCTCGGCGGTGGGAGGGCACCCCCGTTCGGGGCGCCCTCGGCCCGGCTGGGCGCGTGTCTCCCGGGAGGACGGGCGGGCCGTTCCCATAGTTCGGCCATGGGAACTCTTCGTACCGTCATCTCAAAGTCACGATTGCCCGCCGGGGCCCTCGCGTCCGCGATCCTCGTCGTGGGGGCCGCCGCCGGGCCCGCCTCCGCCGACCCGCTGCCCGACGGGCTCGGGCCCTGCCTGGGGAGCAACTGCCCGGACTCGTACCCGGATCCGAACAATGGCTCGCTCGCCGGCCGCGACAACAACATCAACGTCTTCGCGGGCGGGAACTACCTGGTCCGCGAGGGTGCCGCCGAGGCGGAGGGCAAGGTCGTCACGCTCGGCGACTACGACCAGGACAAGGACCCCGGTACCTCGGCGATCTACAACGTGGGCGTCGCGGGGGTGGGGTCGCGTGTGCCGCCGGGCGACGGGACCGACTTTCTCACCGTCGGTGGGGACGTGAGCGTCGCGGCGGGGGAGCGGGTCGCCGTCGAGGACGCGGTGGCGCACGGCACGCTGCGGTACGCGGGCGCCCTCGACGGCGCCGTGGAGACGAAGTCCGTCCACGACGCCGACGCCGCCGCGCCCTACCGGGCCATCCGGCAGGACCTCACCGAGGCGAGCCACTGCTACGCGTACGAGGACGGCGCCCGCCGCGCCCCCACCGGCACCGCCGTGAACACCGGCGGCACGACGGTGTTCACCGGCGACGGCCGCTCCCCGATCCAGATCTTCGACGTCGACTTCGACATGCAGTCGGCGACCGGCGGCATGGGCGGGTTCCAGTTCAACGGCATCCCCTCGGGGGCCACCGTCCTCGTCAACGTCTACGGCGACGCGCGGAAGATCAACACGTACGAGAGCCTGCTCCCGGCCGAGCTGCGCGACCGGTTGCTGTGGAACTTCCCCGACGCCTCGGACGTGCGGCTCGCGGGCGGCACCCAGTTCTCCGGGAGCGTCCTCGTCGGCAACCCGTCGAGCACGACGACGATGACCATGTCGGGCACCAACGGCCGTATGTACACGGCCGGTTCACTCACCCACGGCGGCCCGGAGGGCAGCGGCGGCGAGGAGTTCCACGCCTACCCGTTCAACGGCGACCTGCCGTCGTGCGCCTCCCCGTACACACCCACGCCCACGCCGACTCCGACCGACGTGACGCCCACCCCGACGGACACCCCCACTCCGACGCCCACCGACAGCACACCCACACCCACCCCCAGCGAGACCACCCCCACTCCCACCCCGAGCGACACCACCCCGGCACCCCCGCCCGACGGCGGTGACAGCGGTGGCACGTCCGGCGGCGGAACCACCGGAGGCGCAGGCGGGGGCGGGGGCCACCTCGCCGACACCGGCACACCGTCCCTGGGCGCCGCGGTGCTCGGCTCGATCGCGGCGGCCACCACGGCGACGGGCGCGACGTTCGTCTTCCTGAGCCGCAGGCGCGCACGCTGCCGCTCGTGACGACTGCGGCTCGCGCTGCGCCGACGGCCTACGGCTTCGCGAGGAAGCGCTCCAGGGCCGCCACCACCAGGCGGTGGTCCTCGATCTGCGGGAGGCCCGAGACCACCACGGCGCCGACGACTCCCGTTCCCCGTACGGAGATCGGGAACGCGCCGCCGTGCGCCGCGTACGTGTCCGGGTCGAGGCGGGAGGCGTCCTCGAACGTCGTGCCCTTGGCCCGGAAGCGGCTGCCGACCAGGTAGGACGAGGCGTGGTAGCGCTCGACGACGCGGCGCTTGCGGGCGATCCAGGCGTCGTTGTCCGGGGTCGAGCCCGGCAGGGCGGAGTGGAAGAGCTGTTGGCCGCCGCGCGTGATGTCGACCGCGACCGGCGCCTCGCGTTCGCGGGCGAGGTCGACCAGGAGGTTGCCGAGGGTCCAGGCGTCGTCGTACGTGAAGGAGTTCAGGACGAGGCGGCGTTCCTGGTCCTCCAACTCGGGGATCTGCGGGGCGCCTTCGGGGTTCGTCACAGGGTCACCACCTTGGCGTCGCGGGCCGAGACGCGGGCCGCCTCCAGGACGTCGAGCGCGTCGGCGGCCTGCGTGGCGGGCACCGGGCCCGCGGTGCCGTCGCGCAGCGCCGCGGCGACGGCGGCGTAATACGCGGGGTAGTCGCCGTCGACCGTCGCGAACGGCCGGCCGCCGCCCGTCTGCGGGGACTCGCCGGAGCCGACCCGGCCCCACATCGACTCGCCCTCGACGCCCCAGGGCTCACCGGCCGTCGGACGCTTGCCGTCGCGCAGCGCGGCCTCCTGCGGGTCGAGCCCGTACTTCACGTAGCCGGCCTGCGAGCCCAGCACGCGGAAGCGCGGGCCGAGCTGGGCCGTGGTGGCGGAGACGTACAGGTGCGAGCGCACCCCGTTCGCGTGGGTGATCGCGATGAACGTGTCGTCGTCGGCCTCGGCGCCGGGGCGGCGCACGTCCGACTCGGCGTAGACGGAGACGGCCGGGCCGAACAGGACCAGGGCCTGGTCGACGACGTGGCTGCCGAGGTCGTACAGCAGTCCGCCGATCTCCTCCGGGTCGCCCGACTCGCGCCAGCCGCCCTTGGGCTGCGGACGCCAGCGCTCGAAGCGGGACTCGAAGCGCCAGACGTCGCCCAACTCGCCGTCCGCGAGCAGCTTTTGGAGGGTCAGGAAGTCGTTGTCCCAACGGCGGTTCTGGAAGACCGACAGCAGGACGCCCTGCTTCTCGGCCAGCTCGGCGAGCTCGCGGGCCTCGGCCGCGGTGCCCGCGACCGGCTTGTCGACGACGACCGGGAGGCCCGCGGCGATGGCGGCCTTCGCGAGCGGTACGTGCGTCTTGTTCGGCGACGCGATGACGATCAGGTCCAGCTCGTCCGCGTGCTCCCACAGCTCGTCGGGGGACGCGACGAAGCGCAGGTCCTCGCCGTGCTCGGCGCGGGCCTGGGTCTGGCGCTCGGGGTTCGAGGTGACGACCGTGTCCAGGGTCAGGCCCTCGGTCGCGGCGATCAGCGGGGCGTGGAAGACGGAGCCGGCCAGGCCGTAGCCGACCAGGCCCACGCGGAGGGCAGCACTCGTACCAGTCATGCCCCCACTTAAGCAACGGTGTTGCCAAAGTGCAAGCGCGAGAGACAATGGGCTGGTGACTGCACATGTGAGGAGGACCATGGCCGCGACCGTGGGCGCCAACCTGAGCGCCCTGCGCGGGCACAATGCTGCGCTCGTCCTTGACCTGCTGCGCACGGCGGGCGAGCCGGGGATAAGCCGTCTTGAGCTCGCCGAGCGCACCGGGCTCACCCCGCAGGCGGTCAGCAAGATCACGGGGCGGCTCAGGGAGGACGGTCTCGCCGTCGAGGCGGGCCGCCGGGCCTCCACCGGGGGCAAGCCGCGCACGGTCCTGCGGCTGGTCGCGGGCGCCGCGCACGCGGTCGGCCTGCATCTGGACCGCGACGAGCTGCACACCGTGCTGACCGATCTGTCCGGGGCTGTCGTCGCGGCACGGCGGGCGCCGCTCGACCTCGGGGCGGGGGCCGATGCGGTGCTCGCGGCGGCCGCGTGTGAAGTGGATCAGCTGGTGGGCGGGGAACAGGTCCTCGGCGTCGGCGTCGCCGTGCCGGGGCCGCTCGATCACGCGGACGGGGTGCTGCACCGGGTCACCGGGTTCCCGCAGTGGGACGGCTTTCCGCTGCGGGACGCGCTCGCCGAGCGGCTCGGTCTGCCGGTCGTCGTGGACAAGGACACGAACGCGGCGGCCCTCGGCCTCGCGCTCGAAGGCGAGGGCGAGCCCTCCTTCGCCTATCTCCACCTCGGTACGGGGCTGGGTGCGGGTCTCGTCCTCGACGGTGCGCTCTACCGGGGGGCGCGTACGGGGGCGGGGGAGTTCGGCCATCAGGTGATCCAGTTGGACGGGCCGCGGTGCGATTGTGGCAATCGGGGGTGCATCGAGGCGATCTGCCTCGCGGCGGTGGCCTCCGGCACGGACCGGGGGCTGGATGAGGCGGCGCGGGTGCTGGGGGAGGGGGCGGCGAATCTTGTGAGCCTGCTCGACATCGATGCGGTGTTGCTGGGTGGGCGCACGGTGGCGGCGCACGAGGAGCGGTTCGTACGGGGGGTGGAACGGGTCGTCGTGGCCCGGGTGCGTCGTGAGGGGGGCGGCCCCGCGATCCCCGTGCGGGCGGCACCCGGCGGCGACACCCAGGCGGTGCTGGGCGCGGCCCACATGATCCTGGCCCCCTTGTTCGGCCGGGCGGCCCCGTCGTAACGGCCCCGTGGCCGGGGCCGTCGTCCGGGGTGCGCGGCACCGGGGGCCGCCAGATCAAGCCCCTCCGGCGATTGAGGAGCGGGGTCCGGGGCGGAGCCCCGGGAGCGCAACGCCGGCGCCGGTGTGCGTTCGCTGAGCCGATCGAGGGAACCGCTGCGCGCGGCGCGGCGCACGAACCCCACCAGGCCGCCCCGCGATGGAAAGGTTCTGGCCCACGACTGTCGGGAACTCCGCGACCAGTGAAGGGCCTTCATGCGACTGCGCCGCCCGCTCGCCCTCGCCGCCACCACCCTCACCGCAACCACCCTCGCCGGCCCCACGCCGGAGGCCACCGCGGACACCGGCACCCAAGCCTGCGCGGCAGCCAACCGCGGCGACTTCCCCATCGAGACCCGGATCGACGACGGCCCCACCACCTACCACCCCGGCGCCGCCCCCCGGCGCTTCTCGCTCGATCTGACCAACACCACCGACGCCCGCTGCGCCGACCTCCACCCCGTCCTCGTACTCGTCGACCGGACCCGGAAGCTGACGCCGAAGCGCATCAGGCTGGAGTTCCGGGACGCGGGCCGCTGGCGGCCGGTGACCGTCGAGCGGACCGACCGGGACGAGAACATCGGCGTGTTCGACGACTTCCCCGGGTTCTCGGTCGGCGCGGGCGACACGGTCACCGTCGACGTCCGCCTCGCGTTCGCCGACGGCACCCCGTCCGACCGGGTCGTCGCCAACGCCGCGCTCGTCCGCCGCAAGGACGACGACGGCGAATGGGTGGGCGAATCCGACGACTACCCGTTCACCGTCGAGGAGGCCGACCAGGGCCCGACCCTCGCGGACGAAGCGGGCGAGCTCGCCCGCACGGGCCCGCGCGCCCTGCTCGGCCTCGGCGCCGCGGCCGGCGCCTTCTTCCTGGCCGGCGCGGCCCTCGTGGTGGGAGCCCGGCGGCTGCGCGTCGGCGGACGCTGACCGCCGGCCGTTCACCCACGTCTGCGACCATCCCCGCGTGGACTACCCGAACGACCAGGCCCCCGGCGCCCCCGTGCGCGACGGCATCCCCGAACACGGGCGCATCCCGAAGTACTACGCCGTGAAGGCCCAAATCGCCGCGCTCGTCAGCGAGTTGAGCGAGGGCGAGCCCCTTCCCGCCGAGCGGGAACTCGCCCTGCGCTACGAGGTGGCGCGCGAGACCGTGCGGCAGGCGCTGCGCGAGCTGCTGCTCGAAGGGCGGCTGCGGCGGCAAGGCCGGGGCACCGTCGTCGCGGGACCGAAGCTCGCCCAGCCGCTGTCCCTCGCCTCGTACACGGAAGGCGTGCGCAGGCAGGGGCGGCGCCCCGGCCGTACCCTCATCGGCCTCGAACGCTTCCCGTGCCCGCCCGCGCTCGCCGCCGAGATCGGCCTGGAGCGCGGCGAGCCCGTCTGGCACATGGAGCGCGTGCTGCTCGCCGACGACGAGCGCGTCGGCCTGGAGTCGACCTACGTCCCGGTGTCCCGGGTGCCGAGCCTCGACGCCGAGTTCGACCCCGACTCGTCGTTCTACTCCTACGTCCACGACCGCCTCGGCATCGAGTTCGGCTCGGCCGACGAGCGGATCGAGACGGTGCTCGCGACCCCGCGCGAGGCCCTGCTCATCGGCACGCCGCCCGCGCTGCCGATGCTGCTCATCCACCGGATCTCGTACGACACGGGGGGCCGTGCCACGGAGCGGGTGCGGACGCTTTACCGCGGGGACCGGTTCTCGTTCACCGCGCGTTTGGGTGCGGACGGCTGGTAACCACCGGTCTCTGGTCGGGGGTTGAGTCGGCGCGCCCGCCCCCAATAACAGAAAGGTAACGGGTCTGGGCCAAGCTTGGGTGCCCGTTCACCGTCCCGTTGCCGTGCCGCTTCGCGTGGGACACCCGCCGCCAGGAGCGTGGCCGCCGTGAGAGACAACGACCAGAAGCTGAGCGGCATCCGGTTCGACCGGGTGTCGGTCGCGTACGGCGGTACGACCGTTCTCGACTCCCTCGACCTGACCGTCGAGCCCGGCGAGGTGATGGCCCTCCTCGGCCCCTCGGGCTCGGGGAAGACCACCGCGCTGCGCGCCGTCGCCGGGTTCGTGCGGCCCGCGTCCGGCCGCGTGTTCCTCGGCGGACGCGACGTCACCGACCTGCCGCCGCACCGGCGCGGCATCGGCATGGTCGTGCAGAGTTACGCGCTCTTCCCGCACCTGCGCGTCGAGGACAACGTCGCCTTCGGGATGCGGGCGCAGAAGGTGCCCAAGGGCGAGATCCCCGCCCGCGTCGCCGAGGCCCTCGAACTGACCGGCATGGCCTCCTACGTCAAGCGCCACCCGCGCGAGCTCTCCGGCGGCCAGCAGCAGCGCGTCGCCATCGCGCGCGCCCTCGCCGTCCGGCCCGGCGTGCTGCTGCTCGACGAGCCGCTGTCCGCGCTCGACGCGACGCTCCGCTCCGGGATGCTCGCCGAACTGGCCCGCCTGCACCGCGAGTTGCCCGACGTCTCGATCCTGTACGTCACCCACGACCAGGTCGAGGCGCTCACCCTCGCCGACCGCATAGCCGTGATGGACAAGGCCCGCCTCCAGGACGTCGGCACGCCGCAGGACCTGTACCGCAGGCCGTGCACCGAGTTCACCGCCTCCTTCGTCGGCAACGCCAACCTTCTGCCGGTGACCGTCGGCGCGGCCGAACAGGGCACCGTCTCCTTCGGCTCCACCGAACTGAAGGTCCCGGCACAGCGCGACGCGGCGACCGGATCCACCGCCACCCTCTGCGTCCGCCCGCACCTCGTCGGCCTCGGCGAGGGCCCCAACTCCCTTACGGGCAAGGTCGCCGAGGTCCAGTGGCGGGGCTCCACGCACCGCCTCTACGTCGACGTCGACGGCCACCGCGTCAAGGCCGATCTGCGCGAACTGCGCGAGCCGCCGGTGCTGGGGGAGCGGATCACGGTGCACTTCGCGCCCGAGGACGCGGTGCTGCTCGGCGCCGGGGTCGCGTCGGAGGTGGCCAGGAATGGCTAGCGCCACGCTCGCCGCGCCCCGCCAGGGCACCACCAGGTCCCGTACCGGGAAGAGCACATGGATATGGGCGCTGCCGCCCGTCGCCGCTCTCGCCGTCGTCTTCCTCTACCCGCTCTTCCTCGTCGTCCAGCAGTCCCTCACGCCCGACACCGGCGGCACCTCGCTGAAGCCGTACGCCGACGTCTTCGCGTCCTCCGCGTTCCGCGATGCGCTCGGCACCACGGTGTGGCTGGCCGTCGGGTCCACCGCCGGCTGTCTCGTCCTCGGCTTCGCGCTCGCGCTGATCGTCGCGTTCGTGCCGTTCCCCGGCGCGAAGGCGGTCGCCCGCTTCATCGACGTGTTCCTGTCCTTCCCCTCCTTCCTGATCACGCTCGCCCTGCTGTTCGTGTACGGGCAGGTGGGCATGGCCAACGGGCTGTGGACGGACGCCACCGGCGCCGCCACCGGGCCCTTCCAGTTCCTGGCCACGCCGTGGGGTGTGCTGCTCGCCGAGATCACCTACTTCACGCCCTTCGTGATGCGCCCGCTGCTCGCGGCGTTCTCGCAGGTGGAGACGGGGCAGCTGGAGGTCGCCGCGTCGCTCGGGGCGCGGCCCGCCCGGACCGTGCGGCAGGTGATCCTGCCGGAGGCGCTGCCCGCGCTTGCCGCCGGCGGTTCGCTGGTCCTCGTCCTGTGCCTCAACGAGTTCGGCATCGTCCTGTTCACCGGCGCCAAGGGCGTCACGACGCTCCCGACGCTCGTCTACAGCAAGGCGATCCTGGAGTCCGACTACCCGGGCGCCTGCGTGGTCGCCGTCGTCAACGTCCTCGTCTCCGTGGGCCTCTACGGCCTGTACCGGGTGGTGAGCCGCCGTGTTGGTTCATAGCAAGGCCGGCCGGTGGGCCGCCTGGGTCGTCTTCTTCGTCCTGTTCCTGCCGCTCTTCGCGCTGCCGCTGCTCGTCGTGCTCGCGGCGTCCTTCGCCACGAACTGGTCGGGCGCCCTGCCCTCCGGGTTCACCGGCGGCCACTACGAGGCCGCCACCAGCGGAGACTCCCTCACCGCCCTGACGACCAGCCTGGTCACGGCCGTCGTCGCGAGCGTGCTCGCGCTGGTCGTCGGCGGCTGGGCCGCGCTCTCCGCCGCCGCGCTGAGGAAGCGCGGACGCCTCGTCCTCGACGCCCTGTTCATGCTGCCGGTCGCCGTGCCGTCCGTGGTCGTCGGCCTCGCCGTCCTCGTGGCGTTCAGCCGGCCGCCGATGCTGCTCAACGGCACCCGCTGGATCGTGATCATCGCGCACACGATCCTGGTCACGGCGTTCGCCTACCAGTCGGTCTCCGCCGCCCTCCAGCGCCTCGACCCGGCGTACGAACAGGCCGCGGCCTCCCTGGGCGCCCGGCCCGCGTACGTCCTGTGGAAGGTGAAGCTGCCGCTGCTGCTGCCCTCCCTGAACGCCGCCGCGGGCCTCTGCTTCGCCCTGTCCATGGGCGAGTTGAGCGCCACGATGATGCTCTACCCGCCGGACTGGATGCCGCTCCCGGTGCAGATCTACGCGACCACCGACCGCGGCTCCCTGTTCACCGGCTCCGCCATCGCGGTGGTCCTGATGGCCGCCACGCTGCTCGTCCTGCTGGCCTTCTCGCGGATCCGCACCAAGGCCTCGTACCGCTAACAAGCCCATCCGACACGGGAGTTCACCACGCCATGCGCAGGAACACGCTCACCACCGTCGCCGCGGCCACCGGCTGCCTCGCCCTCGCCGCGACCCTGACGGGCTGCGGCGGCAACTCCGCCGCATCCGACGCCAGGACCGTCACCGTCTACAGCGCCGACGGCCTCAAGGGCGAGAACGGCGACGGCTGGTACGACAAGGTCTTCAAGGACTTCACCAAGCAGACCGGCATCAAGGTCGACTACGTGGAGGGCGGCTCCGGCGAGATGGTGCAGCGCGCCGTCCGCGAGAAGGTCAACACCCAGGCCGACGTCCTCGTCACGCTGCCGCCGTTCATCCAACAGGCCGACGAGAAGGGCCTGCTCGCGAAGTACGCGCCCAAGGGCTCCGACCAGGTCGACGGCGCCGACAAGGCGGCGAACGGCACCTGGACGTCCGTCGTGAACAACTACTTCGGCTTCGTCCACAACACGAAGGAGCTGAGGACGCCGCCCACCACCTGGGAGCAGCTCCTCGACGCGAAGTACAAGAACAAGCTCCAGTACTCCACGCCCGGCGTCGCGGGCGACGGCACCGCCCTGCTCGTCAAGGCCATGCACGACTTCGGCGGCAAGGAGCAGGCCATGGCCTACCTGAAGAAGCTCCAGGCCAACAACGTCGGCCCGTCCGCCTCCACCGGCAAGCTGGCGCCCAAGGTCGACAAGGGCGAACTCCTCGTCGCCAACGGGGACGTGCAGATGAACTACGCCCAGTCCAAGGACATGCCGAACATCGGCCTCTGGTTCCCGAAGAAGGGCTCCGGCAAGCCGACCTCCTTCGCCCTGCCCTACGCGGGCGGCCTCGTGAAGAACGCCCCGCACACCGCGAACGGCAAGAAGCTCCTGGACTTCATGCTCGACGCGAAGCAGCAGAAACAGGTCAGCTCGGTCGGCGGCGGCTTCTCACCGCGCGCCGACGTGAAGGCCACCGACGACAACGCCGTCGCCCTCGCCAAGATCATGGACGGTGTGCAGATCTTCGAGCCGGACTGGAACGACGTCGCCGAGAACCTCCAGACGTACGTGGACGACTGGAAGACGGCGACCGGCAGCTGAGAGCCCCGGCCGCCGCCGTACATTCCTCAGACCCGGTCGACGAGGTCCGCGATCGAGTCGACCACCTCGGTCGGCCGGAACGGGAAACGGTCTATGTCCGACTGGCCGGTGAGCCCGGTCAGCACGAGATACGTGGTCATCCCGGCCTCCAGGCCCGCGAGCACGTCCGTGTCCATCCGGTCGCCGATCATGGCGCTGGACTCGGAGTGCGCCCCGATGGCGTTGAGCCCCGTCCGCATCATCAGCGGATTGGGCTTGCCCACGAAGTACGGGTCCTTGCCGGTCGCCTTGGTGATCAGCGCCGCCACCGAGCCCGTCGCGGGCAGCACGCCCTCCGTGGAGGGGCCGGTGTTGTCGGGGTTGGTGGCGATGAACCGGGCCCCGCCGTTGATCAGCCGGATCGCCTTCGTGAGCGACTCGAACGAATACGTACGGGTCTCGCCGAGGATCACGAAGTCGGGGTCCGAGTCGCTGAGGATGTAGCCCTCCTCGTGCAGCGCCGTCGTCAGACCCGCCTCGCCGATCACGTACGCCGTGCCGTTCGGCCGCTGGCCGCGCACGAACCGGGCGGTCGCGAGGGCGGACGTCCAGATGTTCTCGACCGGGACCTCCAGGCCGATGCGGTTCAGCCGGGCGTGCAGGTCACGGGCCGTGTACATGGAATTGTTCGTCAGGACGAGGAACGGCTTGCCGGAGTCCCGCAGCTTCTTGATGAACGCGTCCGCGCCCGGGATCGGCACCCCCTCGTGCATGAGGACCCCGTCCATGTCGGTCAGCCACGATTCGATGGGCTTGGGCTCTGCCATGTGTGCGGACTCCTCGGCGATCGATCGACTGACTGCCATCGTATGCACCCGCCCGCCAGGTGCCAGGTGCCACTGGAGCCTCTCGGGATGCGGAACGCGGCCAGGAGCGTGAGGCTGTCTTGAGGAGGTTCACGATGCGTGCAGGACTGCTTGCTGTCGGTGTCGCGGGGGCGGCCGTCCTGGTGACCGCACCGGCCACCGCGGCCCAGGCGGCCGACGGCGGGGGAACGATCACCGTCACCCCGCGCGCCGCCCCCGCAGGCACCGACGTCGACCTGCGGGTGACCGGCTGCGAGGGCGCCGCGGGCAGCGCCAGCTCCGCCGCCTTCGTGGGCCCGGCCCGGCTCGCGCCCTCCGCCGACGAACCCACCCTGTTCGCCGAGGCCCGCGTGAAATCCTCCGCCGCGCCCCGCGCCTACTCGGTCTCGGTGACCTGCGACGGCGTCGAGGGCAAGGTCAAGGGCACCCTCCGGGTCGTCGACGAATCCGCCGCCGGCGCCTCGCCCGTCCCGTCCCCGACCGCCCTCGTGCACGCGGGCGGCGGCGGCACCGCCGGGCGGCAGGCGCTCGCCGTCCACCGGGCCCCCTCGGCCGCGCCCAGCGAGGGCCCCGGCACCCGGCACGCCCTCATCGGCCTGGGTCTCACGGCGGTCGCCGCCGTGGCCGTCGCCGTCCGCAGCACGCGCCGCCGCAGGTCGTCCGGCTCGCAGCCGAGGCGCTGAGTCCGCCATGAGCGACCGGTCGCAGGGGGTCGGGCGACTCCTCACCGGAGTGGCCTGGGCCGTGCTGCTGCTCGGCCTGTGGCTGTGGGGCCGCGGCGCCACCGACCTGAACCTGTCCTCGCCGACGACCGGGGACGCGGCCGCCGTCGGCCGGCCCGCCGACGTCGACCTGCCGCCCGCCCACCGGCCGGTCGGGGGCGCGGCACCGCGGCGCGTGGACATCCCGGCACTGCGCGTCCAGGCACCCGTCGTGGCCCGCGGCCTCGACGGGGGCGGCGCCGTCGACCCGCCGCCGTACGCGCGGGCCGGAGTCGTCGGCTGGTACGGCGACGGAGTCGAACCGGGGGAGCGCGGCACCGCCCTGTTCGTCGGGCACGTCGACACCGAGAGCAGGCCCGCCGTCTTCTACCAACTCAGCGAGGCCGAGCCCGGCGACACGGTGCGGGTGACGCGGGCCGACGGCTCCGTCGCCGGATTCACCGTCGACGACGTCCGGGTGTTCTCCCGCGAGAACTTCGACCCGGCCAAGGCGTACGGGCCGCACCGCTCGGAGCGCGCCGAACTCCGCCTGATCACCTGCGGCGGCACCTTCGACAAGGCCTCGGGAACGTACACCGCGAACGTGGTCGTGTCCGCCTACCTGTCGGACGTGGACAGCGCGCCGCACAGGGCGAGTTGAGAGTGTGCGGCCCACCGGTCCGGTCGGCAGCCCGCTCCCCCGGGGCCGCCGACCGGACAGGTCCTCGACCGTGCGGGCGGCGGGCTGCGGGATGGCCCGGCCTCGACACGGGAGGCTGTGATGGTCCGTCGGATCGGACCGGCCGAGGACTGGGGCCGCTCGTCTCGACTTTGGAGCGGAAGGGCGGATCCGCCCAGAGCAGGACCGCGGGTTCGCGCCGAGTCGGCCTGCGCACGCTGTAACAGGTCCTTGACAAGCGGCGTACGCGCTCGTGGCACGGCAGCGGCGTATGCCACGATTGAGAGCCAGACAGTGCACCCAAGGGGGAGTGGATGTACCGGAAACTGAGGGCTGGAGCGGTCGTCGTGGGGGCGGCGCTGCTCGCGGCGGCTTGTTCGTCGTGCTCCTCCGGAGGCGGGGACAACGAGGGGGACGGGGCGACGGACCCCGTGAAGCAACAGCCCAAGGGCGCCGACCCGTTCTGGGTCAATCCCGACAGCAAGGCCGCGAAGGCAGCGTCGGCGCTCGCGAAGGACGGCAAGGACGACGAGGCCGCGAAGGTCCGCAGGATCGCCGAACAGCCCAGCGGTGAATGGCTGTTGCCGGAGAACGCGGCGGACCAGGCGCGTGGCTTCACCGAGGCCGCCCAGAAGGCGAACCGGGACGCTCTGCTCGTCGTCTACAACATCCCGCACCGCGACTGCGGCCAGTACTCGGGCGGCGGCGCGGCGGACGGAAACGCGTACCGGGAGTTCATCGACCAGGTCGCCTCGGGCATCGGGGACCGCCCGGCGACGGTGATCCTGGAGCCCGACGCCGTGCAGCACATGGTGGACAACTGCACGCCGGAGCAGTTCCACGAGGAGCGCTACGACCTGCTCAAGGGCGCCATCGCGAAGTTCAAGTCCCTGAAGGACACGAAGGTCTACCTCGACGCGGGCAACGCGGGCTGGGGCAAGCCGGACCAGATCTTCGAGCCGCTGAAGTGGTCCGGTATCGACCAGGCCGACGGCTTCTCGGTCAACGTGTCGAACTTCTACACGACCGACGAGTCGGTCAAGTACGGCAAGGAACTCTCGGCGAAGGTCGGCAACAAGCCGTTCGTGGTCGACACGAGCCGCAACGGCAACGGGCCGTACACGGGCGGCGCCGCCGACGAGCGCTGGTGCAACCCGCCCGGCCGGGCCCTCGGCGAGAAGCCGACCACCAAGACCGGCGACCCGCAGGTGAAGGCCTACCTGTGGGTCAAGCGCCCCGGCGAGTCCGACGGCACGTGCAAGGGCGGCCCGAAGGCGGGCGAGTGGTGGGGCGAGTACGCCCTGAAGCTTGCAGGTGGGTGACTCAAGCCCCTGCGGCGATTGAGCAGCAGGGTCCGGGGCGGAGCCCCGAGTCGTGTGCAACGACCAGCTCCCCGGACCCCGCTGCCGCCGCTAAGGCACCCGCACCCACTGCGCCTTGCTCGGCGTCCCCTGATCGTCCGTCACGAACAGCATGTACCAGCCCGACTCCACCAGCGACCGATTCCTCGGCACGGACACCGTCACCGAGTCCGCCGACTTCTTGAGACCGAGGGCGATCGACGTCTGATCCACGTCCGTCACGTGCGTGGAGGCGCTCGGCCGGATCAGCCGCGCCGTCTTGATGGACGACGCGTGCTCCGTCTTGTACGTCGCCGTGCCGCCGCGCCGGATCGTCCGCTCGCCGCCCTCCAGCGTCGGCCGCGAGTCCCGGTACAGATACGGCGGCGTGTACATCTCGATGCGCTGCTCGAACGTGCCGGGCTTGGTGTTGGCCTTGTCGGCGTAGAGCGAGTCCGAGCCGAAGAACAGCACGCGCCCGTCGGGCAGGAGCAGCGAGCCGGAGTGGTAGTTGCGCCCCACATGCGGGTCGGCGACCCGCTTGAACGCGTTCTTCTTCGTGTCGTAGAGCCGGGCCTCGAGGATGTTGGTGTCACTGCGCCCGCGGTAGTCCTCGGAGCCGCCCGAGACGAGGATCGAGTCGTCGGGGAGGATCGAGGCCTGCGGATAACGCGTGCCCTTGTCCAGCGTCGGCCCGTCGACGAACCTCGGGCTCCTGTCCTTCAGATCGACGATCCGGGTCTTCTCGCTGGACAGCTTGGACTCGCCGACGCCACCGCCGCCGACCACCATGTACTTCTGGTCCTGCGCGGGCGGCAGTTCGACGGTATTGGCCGTCTCCAGCATGTTCGGGTCCGAAAGCCCGGGAATCTTCTGGAACTTATTGGTGGTCAGATCCCAAATACCGGGCTTGCGACCGACGTTGTCCGGTCCGTAACCGGCATTCGCGCCCGAGTAGAAGATCTTCCCGTTCTCCATCTGGAACAGCGCGGGATACGTCGGGAACTGGCGGACGTCCTTCAGATACGTCCACTTCTTCGTCTTCGGGTCGTAGACCTCGTTCTTGCCCGGGACCAGCTGCCCGATCTCGTCGAGCCCGGACACCGAGAGGACCTTGCCGTCGGAGAGCGTGGTCAGCGTCGGGTACCAGCGCGCCTCGTTCATCGGGTCGACCTTGATGTACCTCTCGGCGACCGGGTCGAACTCGAAGCTGTCCCTGATCCCCTGGAAGTCCTTCTTGTCCAGGGCGAGCTTCTGCGCGATGCCGTACACATTGCGCGCCTCGGAGCCGGTCAGGCCCTGCACCCGGTAGTTGTCCTGGGTGCCGGTCTCGTACTTGGAGCCCGAGCGCTGCGCCTCGACGTACACCCGGCCGAGGCCCGGCTCGTTGCGCAGGAACTTGCCGGTCGCCTTGTCGAAGACCTTCTTGGCGCGCTCGACCGTGATGTTGTCCTTGGCGACGAACGACTTGCCGTTCTCCTTGCCGGTGAAGACCGTGCCCGCCTTGATGGTCTTGGGCGCGTCCGGGTCCTCGTTGTGCACGATCATCAGGCCGCCGGCCTTGGTGACGTCGCCCTTGAGCTTCTCGTAGCGCTTGGTGCCGCCCGCGATCAGCAGATTCCCGTTCGCCAGCTGCGTATGTCCCGTGCAGAACAGGTCACTTGGCGTGGGAATCTTCTTGATGGTCTTCTTCACCGGGTCGTAGAGCCGGGTGTCGAACTTCTTCGCGTCGAAGTTCTTCTGGTTGTTCCCCGACCCGGCGACGAGCAGGATCTTCCCGGTGTGCAACAGCGCCGCGTGAATCGTGTTCTGGCGCATGTCCTGGGGGAAGTCGATGACGTCCCAGTGCCCGTTCTCGGCCTTGTACTCCGGCTTGTTGATCTTGTACTCGTGATACTTGGCCGATCCGAAGCGATACAGCCAGGGCCCGTTCATCCCGGCCAGCGCCAGGACCACCACCGTGCCGATGACTATGCGCCGGGCACGGCGGCGGCTCGCACCGTCTTTCACTTGTTACGTCCCCCCAGGGAAATCTGCTTGGTCTGATCGTTGCCCCAGTCCACCCGCGTGCCACCGTCATGCTGCTGGGCGGCCCAACTCGGTTTCTGCTGCGGCGCGGCGTGCGCCCGCGCGGGCCGCTCGGCGGGCTCCGGCTGCGGGGTCTCGGCGGGCTGCTGCTTCGGCTTCTTCTTCTCCTGGCGGAGCATGTGGCGCCACGCGAACATCGGCGCCGCGGTGATCAGCAGCGCGAAGGAGGCCCAGGTGATCATCGCCGGGTGGGAGTGGCCGAAGTAGAAGCCCGCGCCGATCGAGCTGCCGAAGATGAGGATGAAGTACCAGTGGTAGCGGAATGTCCCGAACCAGCGGTCGGGGCTTGCCGAATCGCCCTTGGGGGTCACCACGAACTTGCTCTTGCGGCGCAGCAGGGCGTCGAAGAGCGCCTTGGCGTACAGCGGCGCCGACAGCGCGGACATCACCATGCCGGCCACACCGCCGGAGCCCTCCGGCTCGTGCGGCGAGACGTTGTGCCGGCGGTTCCAGATGTAGAGGCCGATCTGCAGCGCCGACGCGTTGCCGTAGAGCATCAGCCAGACCGTCGGGTCGATGTTCACGCCCGAGGCGCCGAGACCCAGGAACAGCGCACAACTCAGCGCTGCCAGGATCCAGTTCATCGCCGCCATCGGGTAGAAGATGATCATCATCGTGTAGTTGAAGAGCTTGCTCGGCGGGAGCGTGAAGAAGCCCTTCCAGTACTGCTTGAGGATCGTCTCGTACGTGCCGCGCGACCAGCGCATCTGCTGGGTGAAGAAGTCGGTCCAGGCGCTGGGTCCCTCGCCGACGGCGAGCACGTCCGGCGTGTATACGGAACGCCACTTCTTGCCGGTGAACGGGTTGCGGTGCCGGTGGATCTCGAAGCCGGTGGCCATGTCCTCCGTGATGGAGTCGTACAGGCCGCCGATCTGCTTGAGCGCCTTGATGCGCACGGCGTTGGACGTGCCGACGAACATGGGCGCGCCGTAGCGGTTGCCCGCGCGCTGGATCAGCGCGTGGAAGAGGAACTGCTGGGACTCGGCGGCCTTGGTGATGAAGTTGTCGTAGTTGCCGTACACCTGCGGGCCGATGACGAAGCCGACGTCGGGGTCGCGGAAGAAGCCGAGCATCCGCTCCAGATAATTGGGCAGCGGCACGTGGTCGGTGTCGACGGAGGCGAAGAAGTCGTACTCGTCGCCGTGCGCGTCCAGCCAGGCGTTGTAGTTGCCGTGCTTGGTCTTGGCGCGGTGCGGGCCCTTCGGCTGGTTCCACTTCGCGACGCCCTTGCGGGAGAAGTGGTGCACGCCGAGCCGCTCGCAGACCTCCTTGACCGCGGGGTCGTCGCCCTCGTCGAGCAGCCAGACGTGCAGCAGACCCCGGTGGCGCAGCTTGACCGCCGCCTCCAGGGTCTTCGTCACCATCTCCAGCGGTTCCTTGCCGGGCACGAACGAGGTGAGGAACGCGACGCGGGTGCCGGTCTCCGGGACCACCGGGATCGGGTCGCGGGCGACCAGCGTCGCGTGCGCGTTCGACAGCACGTTCATGCAGCGGAAGAACTCGATGAGCCCGATCGCCACCAGCATCACGATGTCGAGCGCGGGCAGGAAGTCGTAGGCGGGATAGTCCCGTTCGGTCCAGTGCGCGGGCTGCAGCAGCCAGAACAGCAGGACGAGAGAGAGCAGCGGGGCTGCGCCCAGCATCAGCGCGGCCCGGATCCTGTGCGGCTCCTGTGAGAGCAGCGATCGGTAGCGCACCTTGTACGGCTGGTTCGGATCGGGCTGGGTCAGTGGCCCGGCGAGCCTGCTGTAGTGCTCGTAGTCGTAGCGCGGCAACGATTTCCTGATGCGCCGGAAACCGCCAGTGCGGTGCGGTGGCACTCGCAGCTGGGTCGTCTCGGACGGGTCGAATTCCGGCCGGGCGCCCGTCGGCGTCGACGTCATGAGTCATCCCCCCGCACGCGTCACCGCGTGGTCGTCGGTCCTGCGCCCGGGAACGGGCCCCCTGACCGTGCCCCCGGACGTATCACTGGCGGGCCACCGTCCCACCCTTACCTACATACGTAAGACTGGTACGGCGGCCTTCCGGTTGCATGATGCCCCCCTCGACATCGGTTCATGGGCGGGGCCCCCTCCCCGCGCGCTCGGCAACCGGCTCGGGCCCGGCATGACACGGTGCCCATTTCAACTGCCTTGTACCGTAAGCATCTTGGGAGCCAATGGCTCCATGACAGAGTGCTGTGCCCCGGTTCATGATCGCAAGGCCGATACATGGTGTTTACCGGCCTTGATGCGGGTTGCGTCACTCCGTGAGTGAAGCAACGACGAAGGCCCCCCGCTGCTGCGGGGGGCCTTCGTTTCTGTGCGCCATCAGGGACTCGAACCCCGGACACGCGGATTAAGAGTCCGCTGCTCTAACCAACTGAGCTAATGGCGCCGGTCGACCTGCATAACTTTACCCGACCCTCCTGGGTGCTTCTGACCACTCGACACGCCGGGGATGTGGGTGAATTCTGGCGGTTTCAATCATTCGGACCGTCAACATGCGATTTGTCTGGACAGTTGAGACGCTTCCTGCGTGCGGAATCGAGGCTCGTTATTCCAAAGTCCGGCACCGGAGTGTGAGGGGAATCGCATGGAGCGGATGGAGCGAGGGGACACGGCGGAGCCGATGGGCGCCCCGGTCTTCGAGGACGTCGACCCGGCCGAGGGCTGCGACTGCGCGGGCTGCGCCGAGTGGCGGCGCGCCGTGCCGCAACCGGTGCGCACCAAGGTGGCCGCCCGCCACGCGCTGATCCTCGCCGCCACCGCGGGCACCGTCGTCGGCGGCCTCCAGACCACCCCGGCCACCGCGGCCGAACACCACGAGGCCAGACCACTGACCCCGCCCCCGGTCGACGCGGGCGGCACGACGCCGCAGGGCGGGACGGGACCGCTGCACGGCGCGCCGGCCCCGGCAGCCGGTTCGGTGTCGCTGGTCCAGTCCACGACGCTGCGCAAGACCTCCCGCGCCGCGATCCTCGACCGCGCCAGGACGTGGGTCGAGGCTAAGGTCCCGTACAACATGAACAAGTTCTGGAAGGACGGCTACCGCCAGGACTGCTCGGGCTTCGTGTCGATGGCCTGGGGGCTCCCGGGCAACGAGTGGACCGGGAGCCTCGCCCAGTACGGCACCCGGATCACCAAGGCGCAGCTGCAACCCGGCGACATACTGCTCTTCCACAACCCGGCCGACCCGGAAAAGGGCTCGCACGTCACGATCTTCGGCGGCTGGACGGACGCGTCCCGCACCCGGTACATCGCGTACGAGCAGACCAAGCCCGGCACCCGGGTGCAGGCCACCCCGTACGCGTACTGGAACCATTCGAGCAGCTACGTCGCGTACCGGTACAGGGCGGTCTCGGGCGGCAGTTCCGGGGCGAGCGCGTCGACGAAGTTCCCCGGCGTCAAGTACTTCGGCCCCGGCAAGAACAACGCGTACGTGACGCGGCTCGGCAAGATGCTCGTCGAGCGGGGCGGCAAGCGGTTCTACAAGGTCGGGCCCGGCCCGAAGTGGAGCGAGGCCGACCGCAACGCCACGCGCGCGTTCCAGCGTGCGCAGGGCTGGCGCGGCTCGGCGGCGGACGGCATCCCGGGGCCCACGACCTGGGCGTATCTGGCGACCGGGCAGGGGCGGAGCATCCCGTCGGGGGGCAGTGGCGGCGCCGAGCGGTCCGGTCCTTCGGCCTTCCCCGGCACGGCTAAGTTCCGGCCCGGCGCGGAGAACTCCGACGTGACGCGCCTCGGCAAGCAGCTCGTGAAGAAAGGATTCGGCAGGTTCTACACCAAGGGCCCCGGACCGCGCTGGAGCGAGGCGGACCGGCGCAATGTCGAGGCTTTCCAGCGGGCCCAGGGCTGGCGGGGCAAGGCGGCCGACGGCTACCCCGGCCCCGAGACCTGGCGCCGGCTGTTCTCATGACGCGCAACGCGGAGGGTTCCATGAGCGAAACCGACGGAGGGGCGCGCGCCGCGCGGCTCATCCGCAACGAGTCCACCACCGAGATCCCGGTCCACCTCCTCTTCCGCGACGACCCGGACCCGGTGGCCGTGCCGCTGCGGCCCGCGGTCGTCACCAAGGCCCAGGTCGAGCGCGCGACTCCGACGAACGGGCGCGCGTCCCGGCCCGCACCGGCCCGCCCCACGCCCTCCGTTGACCCCGGCCTGGAGGAGCGGCCCGCACGGGCGCTGCCCGGCGCCTTCGGGGTGTTCGGCGGGGCGGCGGGCGCGGCCGGTGCCGCGGCCTCGCTCGGCTGGGCCGGGGCGCTGCCCCGGATCATGACCGATCTCGCGGGCCTCGACGGATACGCGGGCGCCGGGTTCGGGCCCGCGCAGTGGGCGGCGCTCGCCGGGTCCGGGGCGCTTGCCCTGTTCGGCGTCGGCGGCCTCGCGCGCGGGCGCACCGGCGGGGCCTGGGTGCTCACGCGCTTCGGCCGGTACCGGGGGAGCGTGCGCAGGGCGGGGCTGCTGTGGCTGAACCCGCTGCTCGTGCGCCGCCGGGTCGACCTGCGCCTTCGGCACTGGCGCAGCGAGCCGATGCCGGCGGTCGACACCAATGGCGAGGCGCTGCGCGTCGTCGTGCTCGTCGCCTGGCGGATCAAGGACACGGCGCGGGCGACGCTCGGCACCGAGGACCACGAGACGTATCTGCGCGAGTGCGTGGAGGCGGGGCTCGCGCGGGTGCTGTCGAGGCTGCCCGCCGTGGTCGGCGACCGGGACGCGCCCGTGCTGCGCAACGCCGAGGCCCTCGGCGACCTGCTCACCCGGCGCCTCGCCGAGGACGCGGCCCCGGTCGGCATCGAGGTGTTCTCGGCGCAGCCCACGCGGATCGAGTACGAGCCGGAGGTGGCCGCGGCGATGCGGCAACGCCGGATCGCGACCCTCGACGCGCGCCGTCGGGACAGCGTCCTGACCACGGTCGTGGACTCGGTGGAGGACACCGTGACGCGGCTGACCGCGCGCGGTCTCGTCGATCTCGACGACTACGAGCGCAAGTTGCTCGTGAAGGACCTGACGGTGGCGTTCTACACGGGCCGGGGGGAGTGACGCTCCGGGGGTGAGCGGAAGGGCTCGTGCCGGGAATTGCGATTGGTCTGGACATGCTCAACTCACGGTCCTACATTGTGCGTTGGTCTAGACCTGAACCAGTCGAACCATCGCTGTGCGCACGGCTTCCGGCACTCCCAACACCCCCCAGGAGCGGCAGCATGCGAAAGACCTCGAAGCGTACGAAGGCGTACGCGGCCCTGCTCGGCCTGACGACCGCGGGGGCGTTCGCGCTCTCCGCTGGCGGTGCCAGCGGCCACGGCTACACCGATCTGCCCGTCAGCAGGCAGAAGCTCTGCGCCAACGGCGGTGTCAGTGGCTGCGGCGACATCCAGTGGGAGCCGCAGAGCGTCGAGGGCCTCAAGGGCTTCCCGGCGGCGGGCCCCGCCGACGGCAAGATCTGTTCGGCCGGGCACGGCAACTTCAGCGCGCTCGACGCCCCGAAGCAGCCGAACGGGAACGCCTGGCCGACCACGAAGGTGACGGGCGGTCAGAGCCAGACCTTCCGCTGGCAGTTCACCGCGCGGCACTCCACCACGGACTTCCGCTACTACATCACCAAGGACGGCTGGGACCAGAGCAAGCCGCTGACCCGGTCGGCGCTGCAGACTGCCCCGTTCCTCACGGTCCCGTTCAGCGGCCAGCCGCCGGCGACGCTCTCGCACTCCGGCACGCTGCCCTCCGGGAAGACCGGGCATCACGTGATTCTGGCGGTGTGGACCGTGGCGGACACGGCGAACGCGTTCTACGCGTGCTCGGACGTCACGTTCTGACGTGTGCCTCCCCGGTGCGCCGCCCCACGGTGTACCGGGGTTCGCGGCACCAGCGGTGCACGCCTCGGGGCTCCGCCCCGGACCCCGCGCCTCAATCGCCGGCGGGGCTTGAGGGTCGCCGGGCGGGGCTTGAAGGCCGCCGGGAAGGACTTGAAGGTCGCCGGGAGGGGCTCATGTGAAGGGCGCTTGCACCTCCACATCTGACGGGGTGTCAATTATGGTGCACCGCCATGGGATCCATGACGAAGCTCACCTTCGCGGAGCTGATCCAGGCGCGCTGGGGCGACCACAGGCCCGGGCTCGCGTACGAGGACCAGGTGCTCAGCCACCACCAGGTCGCGGCCGGGGCGGCCGCCCGCGCGGCGCTCCTCGGTGAGCTGCTGCCACGGGCGTCCGAGCCCCACATCGGCCTGCTCCTCGACAACACCCCCGAGTTCCCCCAGTGGCTGGGCGCGGCCGCGCTCTCCGGCGCCGCCGTCGCCGGCCTCAACCCGACCCGGCGCGGCGCCGAGCTCGCCCGCGACATCACGCACACCGAATGCCGGGTCCTGGTCACCGAGCGGGCCCACCTCCCGCTGCTCGACGGCCTCGACCTGCCGGGCATCCGGATCCTGGTGACCGACACCGACGCGTACGAGGAGCTGCTCACGCCCTACGACGGCGCGAAACCGGACGTCGACGACCGGGTCGGACCCGGCACCCGCATGCTGCTCTACTTCACGTCCGGCTCGACCGGCGCCCCGAAGGCGGCGCTGTGCACGCAGGGCCGGCTCGCTGCGGCAGGCCAGTCCCTGGTCACGAACTTCAGGGTGCGCGCGGACGACGTCCATTACATCTGCATGCCCCTCTTCCACGGCAACGCGGTCATCGCGGACTGGGCGCCGGCCGTCGCGGCGGGGGCGGGGGTCGCGCTGCGCCGCCGCTTCTCGGCGTCCGGGTTCCTGGACGACGTACGCCGATTCGGTGCCACGTACTTCACCTACGTGGGCCGGGCCGTCCAGTACATCCTCGCCACCGACGAGCGCCCGGACGACCGCGACAACCCCCTCCGGGTCGGGTTCGGCACGGAGGCAGGGGCCGTGGACGCGGCGCGGTTCGAGGAGCGGTTCGGGGTGCGGCTCGTCGAGGGGTACGGGTCGTCGGAGGGCGGCGCCGCGGTGCAGCGGACGTCCGGCACCCCGGCGGGCGCGATCGGCCTGGCGGCGCCCGGCAGCGACCTCGCGGTGCTCGACCCGGAGACGCGGGCGGAGTGCCCGCCGGCCCGCTTCGACGAGGGCGGGCGGCTCCTCAACGGCGCGGACGCGATAGGCGAGCTGGTCAACCGCGGCCGCTCGCCCTTCGAGGGCTACTGGCGCAACGACGCCGCGTACGCGGAGCGCGTCCGCGAACACGGCTGGTACTGGACCGGCGACCACTTCTACCGGGACGCCGAGGGGTTCCTCTACTTCGCCGGGCGCGGCGACGACAAGATCCGCGTCGACAGCGAGAACCTCGCCCCCGCCATGATCGAGAACATCCTCGCCCGCTGGGACGACGCGGCGGCCGTCGCGGTCTACGGGGTGCCGGACCCGGTGGCGGGGGACCAGGTGATGGCGACGGTGGCGCTCCACGAGGGCCTCGCCTTCGACCCGGCGCGCCTCGATACCTTCCTCCGCGCCCAGCCGGACCTGGGCACGAAGATGACGCCCCGGTTCGTACGGGTGGTGGAACGGATGCCGGTCACCGCGACGAACAAGGTGCGCCGCGGGGAGCTGCGCCGCGAGGGCTTCTGGAGCGGCGGCACCCTGTGGTGGCGCCCACCGTCCGCCCCCGCCTACCGCCCCCTGACCCCCGAGGACCGCACGACCCTGACGACGGCCTACCGCGACCACGCCCGCGACCACCTGCTCACCCCGTCGTGACCCCTGAGCCCCCGGTGGTCAAAAGCACCCCCTGGGGCCAGGTAGTATTTACCTCGTCAACCGGCGCCATTAGCTCAGTTGGTTAGAGCAGCGGACTCTTAATCCGCGTGTCCGGGGTTCGAGTCCCTGATGGCGCACAAGATGCAAGGCCCCCCGCAGTGCGGGGGGCCTTCGTCGTGCATCAAGACGGCTGTCGATCGAGCCCGGGTGGGCAGTTCAAGCCCCTGCGGCGGTTGAGCAGCGGGGTCCGGGGCAGAGCCCCGCGGCCGCAACGCCGTCGCCGGGTGAACGGTCAGATCGCCAGGGAAAGAAGAACCGGCGCCGCTTCCTTGTTGAGCTGCTCCGCCGCATCGTGCAAACGGTGCGCATGCTCAACCGGCAGGGAAAGCGCCAGACACCCCACCGACGCCCCCGCCGTGATGGGAACGGCGGCGCACACCGTGCCCACCGCGTACTCCTGAAGATCCAGCACCGGAACCGTCGCCGGCTGCGAGGCCAGCCGGGACAGCAGCACCTTCTCGTTGGTGATCGTGCGCGAGGTGAGTCGGGCCATCTTGTGCCGGGACAGATGATCCCGCCGCCCGTTCATGTCCAGCTGACCGAGGAGGCTCTTGCCGATGGCGCTCGCGTGCGCCGAGACGCGGAAGTCCACCCACTCGTTGACCGCGGGCGTCCCCGGCCCCGTCGCCATCTGCGTGACCCGGATCTCCCCGTCGACGTAACGGCTCATGTAGACCGCCGCGCCCACGTCGTCGCGCAGCCGGTCGAGCGTGCGCTGGAGCTTCGCGGTGAGCGCGGCCGCATGGCCGTCCGCGGCGCTGAGCCTGGTCAGGGTCTCGCCGGTGATGTACGCCCCGTCGGCGGTCTGCTGCACGTACCCCTCGCGGCGCAGCATGCGCAGCAGGATCGTCAGCTGGTCGGCGGGCAGCGCGGTGACCCGCGCCAGCTCCGTGTCGGTCACGCCCACGCCTCGGTGCGCGACGATCTCCAGCACGCGCAACGCGTGCTGCACCGCCTCGTGCGGCTGGTGCGGGGACGCACCCTGCTCGTGCTTCAGCGCCACGGTTCTTCCCCCTGCATGGACCGGTTCCGGACAGCTGGGCTGAAGTCCACGATAGCCGCCAACACCCCTTTCGGGGGCGCCGGTTGGAGAGATTGGTGGCGCGTTCCGTGCCTCTCAGCAGGAACGCGCCACCGTGGCATATGCCAAAGTCATGCACCACTCGGTGAGCGGCTGGTCACAGGACCGCGCTCAGGAACTCCCTGGTGCGCTCGTGCTCCGGCTCGCCGAACATCTTCTCCGGCGAACCGGACTCGATGATGCGCCCCGAGTCGAACATCAGGACCTGGTCCGAGATGTCGCGGGCGAAGTTCATCTCGTGCGTCACGCACAGCATCGTGATGTCCGTGCTGTGCGCGATGTCCCGCAGGACGTCGAGCACGCCGGCCACCAGCTCCGGGTCGAGCGCCGACGTGACCTCGTCCAGGAGCAGCACCTGCGGCCGCATCGCCAGCGCGCGGGCGATGGCCACACGCTGCTGCTGACCGCCGGAGAGCTGGGACGGGTACGCCTCGCAGCGGTCGCCCAGGCCGACCATGTCGAGCAGCTCCTTGGCCCGCTGCTCCGCCTCGTCCTTGGACAGGCCGAGCACGTTGACCGGCGCCTCGGTGATGTTGCGCAGCACGTTCATGTTCGGGAACAGGTTGAACTGCTGGAACACCATGCCGATGTTCTTGCGGATCTCGCGGATGTGCTTCTCGCCGGCCTGGACGAGCTTGCCGTCCTTCTGCTCGTGCGTGAGGTACTCGCCGCCGACCCTGATGGTGCCCTCGTCGGGCTTCATCAGCGTCATCAGGAGCCGCAGGATCGTGGTCTTGCCGGATCCGGACGGGCCGATCAGCGTGACGTGCTTGCCGGAGTCGACGGAGAAGTCCAGGTTGTCCAGGACGGTGTTGGTGCCGAACCGCTTGGTGACCTTGTCGAAGCGGATGAGCTCGCTGCCGTCGACGGCAGGATTGGGGATTTCCTGGGAAGTGCTGCTGTCAGCGGACAAGACGACGCTCCAGAACTCGCAGAAGAAGGGAAGCCGGGTAGGCGATGACGATGAAGGCGACACCGACGACGCTGATGGCCTCGTAGGTGAAGGTGGTCGAGCTGTAGCTCTGGGCCTCGCCCAGCATGTCAAGGGCGCCGATCGCCATGATCTGCGGCGATTCCTTCAGCATGACGATCACGTAGTTGCCGAGCGCGGGGATCACCCTGCGCACGGCCTGTGGCAGGACCACCGCGCGCCAGGTGCGGCCCTTGGGCAGGCTGAGCGCCGTCGCCGCCTCCCACTGGCCGACGGGCACGCCGTCGATGCCGGCCCGGTAGACCTCGGACGTGTACGTCGAGTAGTGCAGGCCGAGCCCGACGATCCCGGTGACCAGCGGGGACATCGAGATGCCCCAGGAGGGAACGACGTAGAAGAGGAAGAACAGCTGCACCAGGAGCGGGGTGTTCCGGATGAACTCGGTGATCACCGTCACCGGCCAGCTGATCCACTTCTGCTCCGAGCGCTGGGCGATCGCCCACACCAGGCCGAGGACGAAGGCGATGATCGCACCCCAGACGAGGGCCTGAAGCGTGACGACAACGCCGTCCCAGAACTGCGGCATGAAGTCCGCGACGTTGGACCAGTCCCAGTTCACTTGGCACCTCCGGCACCGGTGACGGCGTCGATCGTCGACTTGGAGCGCATCCCGCCGAGGAGCACGCGCAGACCGCCCTGCTCGGGCGCCTGGCCGACACGGCTCTTGGCGTGGCGCTCAAGCAGGCGCATGAGGCGCGTGAAGATGAACGCGAACACGAAGTACAGGACGAGCAGCAGCGTGTAGATCGGCGCGCTGTCGCCGGAGACGAGCCGCTTGAGGTTGCCCGCGAACGTCATGTCGGCCACTGCGATGAGGGACACCAGCGAGGTTCCCTTGAGCAGCTCGATCAGCAGGTTGTTGAACGGCGGGATCATCTCCGGCCAGGCCTGCGGGATCTCGATGCGGCGCAGGCGCTGGGCGCGCGTGAAGTTGAGGGCGATGCCGGCCTCGCGCTGGGCGGGCGGAACCGCGGCGAGCGCGCCGCGCACGATCTCCGAACCGTAGGCGCCGTAGGTGATGCTGAGCGCCAGGATGCCCGCGAACATGGGCTCGAAGTTGATGTGGAACAGCATCGGCACGGTGAACGCGATCCAGAACATGAAGACCAGCGACGACGTGCTGCGGAAGATCTCGAAGTACGCCCCGGAAAGGAAGCGCACGAACCACACGTTGGAGGTGCGCAGGATGCCGATGATGATCGCGACGACGAAGGCGAAGATCGCGCTGAGGACCGTGATCTCGAGCGTGATCCAGATACCCGGCAGGAACCAGTTCTCGAAGAACTTCGCGGACATCATGAGGCGGCTCCCTTGGCAGGGGGGCAGAGTTTCTCGACCGTGAGGTCGGTCATCTCCTTCTTCGTGAAGCCGAAGGGCGCCATGATGCGCAGGAGTTCACCGCTGTCCTTGAGCTTGTGCAGCTCCTTGTTGAACGCGTCGCGCAGGTTCTTCTCCGACTTCCGGAACGCGAATCCGCCCGCTCCGTAGGCCGGCTTGCCGTCGACGACGGGCTGGAAGGGCGGGATGGCCTCGACCCCGCTCTTGCCCTTGATCACGGTGCGGACCGTGACCGCCGTACCGGCGAAGGCGTCGACCCTGCCCTGGCGCACGGCGTCGAGGCCGGCCACCTGGTCGGGCAGGATCAGCATGTCCTTGATGCCGTAGGCCTTGGCGTACTCGATCTCCGCGTAGGCTGTACCCGTCGCGAACTTCAGCTTCTTCTTCGCGACTTCCTCGTACGTCTTGATGCCGTGCGGGTTCCCCTTGCGCACGATGAACGAGTCGGGCATCAGGTAATCGGGATCGGAGAACAGTACCTGTTCGCAGCGATCCGGGTTGATGTACATGCCCGCCGACACCACGTCGAACTGCTGCGCCTGGGTCAGCCCCGGAATCAGCGCGCTGAACTGCGTCGGTACCGCTTTCACCTTGGGCACCCCGAGGCGCGGGAAAATCACCTTGGCGATTGCCGGCGCCTCCCCGGTGACCTCGCCGTTCTCGTCGATGTATCCGAACGGAACCTCACCCGCGACGCCGATCTTGACCTCGCCCGCGTCGCGCAGCCGGTCCAGCAGATCCCCGCCCTCGACCTTCCCCCTCTCCGGCACGCGGCTACAGGCTGCGGTACCGAACACACCCAGCGCCGCCGCCCCCGCACCGTAGAGCAGAGAGCGGCGGCGGACGGGTCTGGCGATGAATCCCTCATTGTTACCAAGTGGTGGAGCCATGGCGCGCCATTACCCGAAGCCCCGGGAGGTATGCCTATCGTTTTCAGCCCTTGATAAAGCCGAGATCTGAATTCACTGCATTACGGCCATGTCCTAACTTCACGCGATTCCAGCGGTGTTGGGGCCGGTGTGACTTGCCACCCCGGACGCGTAGAACGCGTGCGCGGTGCGGAGCACGAGATCGTCCCTGTGCCGCGCGGCCACGAGCTGGAGACCGACCGGCAGTCCGTCCCCGTCGAGCCCCACGGGCACGGAAGCGGCGGGCTGTTGGGTCAGGTTGAAGGGGTATGTGAACGGGGTCCACCCGGTCCATCGTCGCAGGCCGGAGCCGTGCGGGACCTCAACTCCCGCCTCGAACGCGGTGATCGGCACGGTGGGCGTCACCAGCAGGTCGTACGTCGAGTGGAAGACGCCCATCCGCCGCCCGAGCGCCATTCGCGCGTCGACCGCCGCGAGGTAGTCGAGCGCGCTGTACCGGGCGCCCCGGGTGCATATCTCGCGCAGCCCCGGATCGAGCAACTGCCGCCTGGACGCCGGGAGATGCTGCACCACGCGCGCGGCCCCGCTGAACCACAGCGTGTGGAACGCCTCGACCGGATCCGTGAAGTCCGGATCCACCTCCTCGACGTACGCGCCGAGTCCGGCGAGCCGCGTCACCGCCGCGCGCACCACCGCGGCGACGTCGGGCCGCACCGCCACCTGCCCGCCCAGCGTCGGCGAGTACGCGACCCGCAGCCCCCGCACCCCGCCGTGCAGCGCGTCCCGGAAGCCGCCGGCCGGCGGGCCCGAGGCCGACCAGTCCCGCGGGTCGGGGCCCGAGATCACGTCCATCATCAGCGCCGAGTCGGCCGCCGTGCGGGCCAGCGGCCCCACGTGCGACAGCGTGCCGAACGCCGACGCCGGATACAGCGGCACCCGCCCGTACGTCGGCTTGAGGCCGAAGATCCCGCAGAACGAGGCCGGGATCCGCACCGAACCCCCGCCGTCCGTGCCGAGCGACAGCGGACCCGCGCCCACCGCGACCGCCGCCGCGCTGCCGCCGCTGGAGCCGCCCGCCGTGCGCGAGGGGTCGCACGGATTGCGGGTCGCGCCCGACAGCGGCGAGTCGGTCACGCCCTTCCAGCCGAACTCGGGCGTCGTCGTCTTGCCGACGAGGACCGCGCCGTGCTCGCGCAGCCGGGCCACCGAAGGCGAGTCCTCGTCCCAGCCGCCCTGCTCGGAGACCGTCAGCGAACCGCGCAGCGTGGGCGCGCCCTTCTGCAACAGGATGTCCTTCACGGACACCGGCACCCCGTCGAGCAGGCCCGTCGCTTCGCCCTCGCGCCACCGCCGCGCGCTCTCCTCCGCCCGGGCGAGCGCACCGGCCGTGTCGACCCGCACGAACGCGTTCAGCGCCGGTTCGGTCTCCTCGATCCTGGCGAGCACGGCGCGGGTCGCGTCGACCGGGCTGAACTCTCCCTTGCGATATCCCTCGATGAGGTCCTGCGCGGTCAGTCCGATGAGCTCGCTCGTCATCCGCCCTCCAGCACCAGCGCTCGCGATACGTTGCCGGGGACCTACCCAGGATCACCTCGTCAGGCACGGACATCGCGGGGAAACCGGCAGGCAATGAAGATCCGCTTTCCTGGACGCGAGAAGTCGGGAACAGCGGCCCATTTCACGAAGACCGTAAAGATCGAACACGCCTGCCGACATGTGCGGATTGACCCCGCAGGCACCGGAACCTACCGTCGACAACAGAGGTACTCCACTAGGGTTCCTGCACCTTGTTTCGCGCTGTGTCGCTGTCCCGACGTCCCGGCGGTTCGCCGGCTCAAGCACCACACCGGCATTGATCAGTCAGCTGAACATGGGGCCTGCTCATGGACGTCTCATTCCTGGGGGGACCGAAACCGCAGCGCGGTGTGGGTGTCGTCGCACCGTTCGACTTCGCTCTCGACCGCGAGCTGTGGCGCTGGGTGCCCGACCATGTCTCTCTCCACCTCACCCGTACTCCGTTCGTGCCCGTCGAGGTAGGACTCGACCTGGCCCGTCTGGTCAGCGAGCACGAGACGCTCGGCGAGGCGGTGCGCGCGCTCGGCGCCACCGGGCCGGAGGTCCTCGCGTACGCCTGCGCCTCCGGCAGCTTCGTCGGCGGGCTCGCGGGGGAGCGGGCGCTGTGCGCGGCGATGCGGCGGGCCGGCGAGCTGCCCGCCGTGACCACGTCGGGGGCCCTGCTCGAGGCCCTGTCCGAACTGGGCGCGCGGCGCATCGCCCTCGTCACGCCCTATACGAAGTCGGTCACCGAATCCCTGGAGGAGTATCTGGCGGAGGCGGGGATCACGGTCACCGGGCGGGCCTTCCTCGGGCTGACCCGGCACATCTGGAAGGTGCCCTACCGGGACGTGGCGGCGATGGCCAGGGAAGCGGCCGGTTCCGGGGCCGAGGTGCTCTTCATCAGCTGCACCAACCTCCCGACGTACGACGTCATCCCGCAGCTGGAGGCGGAGCTGCGGGTGCCGGTGATCTCGGCCAATCAAGTCACGATGTGGGCAGCCCTCGCCCGACTGGGTACGCGTGCGGTGGGGCCGTACCAGGCGCTGCTCGATCCGGCGGCGCGGGTGTGGCCCCCGTCGGAGCTGCCGGGGGCGCTGCCTCCGGAGGAGCTGCCGAGGGAACGGTCGAAGGAACAGGAAGGGTGGGCATAGCGCATGACCTCGCTGGGATTTCTGTACCCCGGACACTCCGCGGAGGACGACTACCCGCGCATCGAGATGCTGATCGACAGCGATGTGCGGCTGCCCGTCGTCCACACCGACATCGGTGAGGACGCGCACCGGGTCGACGCGCTCCTGAAGATGGGCGCGCCCGACCGGCTCGCCGCGGGCGTCGAGGAGCTGCGGCTGTCCGGCGCGGAGGCGGTGGTCTGGGCGTGCACGTCCGGGAGCTTCGTCTTCGGCTGGGACGGTGCGCACGAACAGGTCCGCGGGCTCGCGATGGCGGCGGGGCTGCCCGCGTCGAGTACGTCCTTCGCCTTCGCGCACGCGCTGCGGGAGGTGCGGGCGCGGCGGGTGGCGGTCGCCGCGACCTATCCGGAGGACGTGGCGGACCATTTCGCCGCGTTCCTCAAGGCGGCCGGGGCGGAGGTGCTGTCGGTCCGAGGCAGCGGGATCATCACGGCGGCCGAGGTGGGTACGTGGGGCTGGGACGAGGTGCGCGCCATGGCCCGCGCGGGTGACCACCCCGACGCGGACGCGGTGCTCCTGCCGGACACGGCGCTGCACACGGCGGCGTACGTCCGTGACCTGGAGGCCGAGCTCGGCAAACCCGTCCTCACGGCGAACCAGGTCACGGTCTGGGAGGCATTGCGCCTGGTCGACCGTCGGGTCAACGCGCCGGCCCTCGGCGCCCTCTTCACGAAGGAGCCGGTGGTCCAGGTCTGACGGGCCGCGCCCACCCGTCCTCCAGCCTCGGGGCTCCGCCCCGGACCCCGCGCCTCAATCGCCGGCGGGGCTTGAAGGTGCCGTCCCGCCTTGGGCAATCTGCCGCCTTGGGCGGCAGGGTGGGCAGGGCGGCCCCCGGTGCCGCGCAAGCGTCGATACGGCCCCCGCCACGGTGCGGGAATAAAGCGGAGTGGGCCTCCGTTACGTCGGGGTCCAGTCAGCAACCGTACGTACGTATTCGCAGGAGGACCCGTGATCCGCGGCGCAGCCCTCGGGACCGCACCCACCCCGCTCTCCGTCCTGGACCTGGTCACCGTGGGCGCCGGCCGTACGGCCACCCAGGCGCTCCGCACCAGCGTCGACATCGCCCGCCTTGCGGAAAACCGGGGCTACCACCGGTACTGGGTCGCCGAGCACCACTCGATGCCCGGCGTCGCCTCCAGCAGCCCCGCCGTGATCCTCGCCCACCTCGCGGCCCACACCGACCGCATCCGCCTCGGCTCCGGCGGCGTCATGCTCCCCAACCACGCCCCACTGGTCATCGCGGAGCAGTTCGGCACGCTGGAGGCGATGGCCCCGGGCCGCGTCGACCTCGGCCTCGGCCGCGCCCCCGGCACCGACGGCGCGACCGCCGCCGCGCTGCGCCGCACGGACCGCCTCAACGAGGGCGCCGACGACTTCCCGCAGCAGCTCGTCGAGCTCACCCGCTTCCTCGACGACGACTTCCCCGACGGCCACCCGTACTCCCGCATCCACGCCGTCCCGGGCCCGGTCCAGGCCACCTCCCCCGACGGCGTACAGGACCCGAACCGCCCGCCGATCTGGCTCCTCGGGTCCTCCGGCTTCAGCGCCCGGCTGGCCGCGACCCTCGGCCTCCCGTTCGCCTTTGCGCACCACTTCTCGGCGCAGAACACCCTCCCGGCGCTCGACCTGTACCGCGAGAACTTCCGCCCGTCCGAGCTGCTGTCCGAGCCGTACGCCCTCATCGGCGTCTCCGCCCTCGCGACGGACGACGACGGCACGGAGGCCCGTCGCCAGGTCCTCGCCGCCGCCCTCAACATGGTCCGGCTGCGCACCGGCCGCCCCGGCCTCGTGCCGACGCCCGAGGAGGCGGAGGCGTACCAGTTCAACGAGATGGAGCGGGACTTCGTCCAGTCCTGGAACTCCAACGTCATCCACGGCACCCCCGACGAGGTCCGCTCCGGCCTCGACGAACTGCAAAAGCGCACGGGCGCCGACGAGTTGATGCTCACGGCCAACGCGCACGGCGGCGACGTACGACTTCGTTCCTACGAACTCATCGCCGACGCCTACGGGTTGCCGCGCCCCTGACGGTTCATGGCCGCGTGTCGGCGGCGGATCACCGGCGCTCCGCGAGGAGCCCAGAGATACGATCCGCCGCCACCGGCCGCGAGTAGAGCCACCCCTGCCCGGTGTCGCAGCCGAGTCGGCGCAGCCGCTCTGCCTGCTCCGCCGTCTCCACGCACTCGGCGGTCACGGTGAGCCCGAGCCGGTGTGCCAACTGCACGAGCGCCTCGACGATCATCGTGTCGGCCGGCTCCGTGGGCGCGGCCCCGTCCTCCCGGAACCCCCGCACGAACGCCCCGTCGAGCTTGAGCACCGACACCGGAAGCCGGCTGAGGTACGCGAGGTTGGAGTACCCGGTGCCGAAATCGTCGATGGCGATGCGCACACCCATGTCGCTCAGCGCCCGCAGGGCCTGCATCGGCCGCCCCGTCGGCCCCATCACCGCCGACTCGATCAGCTCCAACTGGAGGAGTTCCGGCGGCAGTCCGGTCTCGGCGAGGATCTGCGCGACGTCCGCCACCAGGTCCGAGTCCCACATCTGGCGCACCGCCACATTCACGCTCACGAACACCGGCGGCGCCTCGCGGTGCTCCATCTGCCAGCGCCGCGCCTGCGCGCACGCCGTCCGCAGCACCCACCGCCCCAGCTCCACGATGGAGCCGTCCTCCTCGGCCAGTCCGATGAACCGATTCGGCGTCAACAGGCCGAACTGCGGGTGCCGCCAGCGCACCAGCGCCTCGACCCCGCTCAGCCCGCCGCCCGCCATCTCCACCAACGGCTGGTACTCCAGGGCGAATTCACCCCGGTCGACCGCGGGTCGCAGGCTCGACGACAGCGCCTGGCGGGTCATCCGGTGGGCGTTGCGCTCCGGGTCGAAGAAGGTCCAGCGGGCCTTCCCGTCCGCCTTCGCCCAGTACAGCGTGGTGTCGGCCGCCTGCATCAGGGCCGTCGTGCTGGTGCCCGTGACCTGCCGCTCGACCACGCCGATCGAGGCGGAGACCGACACCTCCTGACCGGCCAGGTCGAAGGGCTCCCGCAGCGCGTCGAGTACCGACCGGGCGAGCTCGGCCAGCTGCTCCGTACCGGTGGAGTCCTCGACGAGCAGCGCGAACTCGTCGCCGCCGAGCCGGGCCACCAGCGGGGCGCCCGCGGCGCTCTGCGCGCGGTCCGCGCAGTGCGTGAGCCGCTCGGCGACGGCGACGAGCAGCCGGTCGCCGACGGGGTGCCCGAGCGCGTCGTTGACCGCCTTGAATCCGTCGAGGTCGAGCAGACAGAGCCCCACGCGCCCGGTCGCGTCCGCGCTCTCGTACGCCCCCGCCTCCAGGGCCGCGGAGACGCGCTCGAAGAACAGCGCGCGATTGGGCAGCCGGGTCAGCGGATCGTGCAGCTCCAGATGGTGCAGCCGGTCCTGGAGGCCGCGGTGCGCGGTGATGTCGCCGAGCGAGAGCAGCACGGCCTCGGCGTCCGGGAGCGGTGACACCGTGACGCGCAGCCAGACCGAGTGGCCCGAGGGGTGCTTGAGGCGGCGGGTGCGGCTGAGCCGGGCCTGGCGCCCGCGCAGGATCTCCCGGTAGGCGTCCGCGGTGCGCGGGTCCGAGTGCAGGTCGAGCAATTCGTCGACGGTGCGTCCGAGCAGGTGACCCGGGCCCTCTCCAGCCCCTTCGCCGGCCTCCGTGCCGGCTCCCTCACCGGTGTCCTCGCCGCACAGCAGCGTGCGCGCCGCGTCGTTGGCGCCGACGATCACGCCTTCGCGGTCGACGACCGCCATGGCCAGCGGCGACGTCGCGAACGCCGGGCGGTAGAGGGCCTGGGTGGACGGGTGCCGCGAAGCCGACCGCACGCCCTCACTCTCCGTGACGTCCGAGGTCTCCGTGAGTCCAGGGATCCCCGCGAGGGGATCGTGGCGTCGGCCGGGCGGGGCCACCCAGCGCGCGGTCGTTGGCCCTTCGGGCTGTGCGCTCACCGCTCGCTCCCGTGGTGCGTCGGATGGTTGCGTGGTCTGCTACGGCCGGGTCCCGGCTGGAAAGTGTGCCGATCATAGAGGCAGGTCGGACGGCCTATCCAGCCTGGAATGCGGTCTACACGGGTTCCGGACCTCGGGACCCCGTCCCAGTAGATCGTTTCTGCTCGCCGCTGCCACAGGTTCTGTCGTGGCCCGATCGCCGCCGATCGGCTGTGACGTTCCGTGATCGGCCGGAGTGTCGTCCAGTCACTCATCCGGGCCAGATAAACAGGGCAAATCTATATAAACACCAACACTCTGGGTTGGGTGCCCCGCATTCCCGTCCCGGAGGTCGACTTGCCGCGTCCGCAGCCACTCGGGGGAGTGGCCAAGCCGCGCCCCCGCGCACTCGCGGCGGCGCTCACCGCCTTCGCCGCCGTGGCCGCCATGGGGCTCGTCGCGGGGCCGGCCGCGGCCGCTCCGTTCGCGGGGCCCTGCGCCCTGGAGCGCACCTCGGCGCACCACTCCGAGGGCCTGGACACCTGGAACTCGGCGTACCCGAAGCCCAGGAAGACCCTCAACGCCGTGATGGTCTTCCTCTCGTTCCCCGACTCGCGGCCCCTGGCCACGCCCGACGAGCTGGCCTCCGACTACTTCCCGTCCACCAGCCGCTTCTTCGACCGGGCCTCGTACGGGAAGTTCTCCCTGGTCCCGCATCCGCAACGGCGGTGGACCCGGATGCCGCACCCCTCGACCGCGTACGCCATAGAGCGCGACTGGGACTCCGCGCACCGCAGCGCGTATCTGCAGGACGCCCTGGCGGCGGCGGACCCGCACACGGACTTCAGCAAGTACGACGTCGTCTACTTCGTCGCCGACCCGGACGCGCCCGGCGTCGACTCCGACGCGACGAAGGTCGTGAACTTCGACCGGCCGATGCATGCGGACGGCACGGACATCCGCCGCATCGTCACGGTTTTCGAGCGCCACCCGCCGGACCGCAATGTGCTCGCGCACGAGACCGGTCACGTCTTCGACCTGCCGGACCTCTACCACCGGCCCACGGACGGCAAGGGCGACTGGGACACGTACGTCGGTGACTGGGACGTCATGGGCAGCCAGTTCGGGCTCTCGCCGGATCTGTTCGGCTGGCACAAGTGGAAGCTGGGGTGGCTGGACCGGCGGCAGGTGGCGTGCGTGAAGCGGAGCGGCGAGACCCGGCTGACCCTTGAGCCGCTGAGCACGGCGCCGCGGGGAGCGGGCGCGCCGTTCGGCACCGGGGACGGCACCAAGCTCGCTGTCATCCGCACCGGTGTGGACAGCGCCATCGCACTGGAGGCCCGGGGAGGCTCCGGCAACGACGCGGCGACGTGCAGCCGGGGTGTCCTGGTGTACCGCGTGCGCAGCGACTTCTCGTCCGGCGGCGGCCCCATGGAGGTCCTCGACGCCCACCCCCGTACGGAGGCCTGCTACGGCGAATCCGTCTACCCGCCGCTGGCCGACGCGCCGGTGGGAGTGGGCGAGACCTTCACGGTGCCGGGGGACGACATCCGCGTGGAGACGGAGGGGCGGACCGGGTCGGGGGCGTGGACGGTGAAGATTACGACGGCCGGTTGATCCCACACCGGCGACGGTGTTGCGGCCGCGGGGCTCTGCCCCGGCCCCCGCTGCTCAATCTCCCCCAGCTACCGCTGGGAGGTGCCCCCTGCAGGGGCTTAATCTGCCCACCCGGGTTCGATGCACGACGAAGGCCCCCGCCGTAGCGGGGGCCTTCGTTTCTGTGCGCCATCAGGGACTCGAACCCCGGACACGCGGATTAAGAGTCCGCTGCTCTAACCAACTGAGCTAATGGCGCCGGTTGACGTCGTAGACATTAGCACCAGGATCCGTGGCAGGAAAAATCGAAATCCGCACCGCGGCCTGCGCACTCGCGCGGGCCGCCCGGACGCAGGCCCAGCGCATGACCTCGGGTCCCGGCAGCCAGGGGTGCCGGGTGTCGGGGGCGACCACCCACCGGGACTCCTGGCGCTGGTCGGGGCGGAGGGCGGCGCGCGTCGTGGGGGCGGGACCGGTGACCGCGTCGCCGGCGCCGTGGAAGAGCAGCGGCGGCACCGAGGGGCCCCACTCCTCCCAGCGCAGGAGGGACGGCAGGCGCTGGGCCGTGCCCGGGGCGGTGAACAGGAGCATGCGGCCCCGGTGCGTGGCGACGGGTCCGGAGCCGGGGCCCTCGGACCAGAGCCGGTCTAACATCCGCCGGCCGAAGATCGCGGGGACGTTCACCACGTCGAAGACGGAACCGCAGGGGAGGACGACGGGGGCCGTGGGGCGGGACTCCCAGTGGGCGAGCGTGGAACGCGGGTACGCCCCGGCCGAGGCGAGCCAGGCCGTGCCATCGGGGGTGACGTCGCAGATGTCGAAGTGGTCACGCGCGCCGGGGGCCGTGGCCGAGGGGGCGTGGGGGGAGTACGGAGGCGTCGCGGTGCTCATGTCTCATACATCTACAGGGGGTGAGGGGTCGATTCCCAAGGGTTGCGGAAAATCGGGACAGGAGGGGGCGGGGTGGAGTATCTTGCCCCCCTGGCATATGCCAAACGATCATTACGGCCCCGCCCGTCAGGTCGTCCGTTCCTTGGTCCCGCGCAGCAGATCGCGGCCGAACTCGACCATCTTCTTCGCGTAGTCCTCGGTCCAGTCCGCGCGCTCCGCGATGTCCGCCGTGGTGAGCCGGTCGAAGCGGCGCGGGTCGGCGAGCTGGGCCGCGGCGACGGCCTGGAACTCCATCGACCGGTCCGCCGCCGAGCGGAACGCGTGCGTCAGCTCCGTGGCACGGGTGAGCAGGTCGCGGGGGTCCTCGATGGACTCCAGGTCGAAGAAGTGCTCCGGGTCCGCGGCCGCCTCCGCGGGTTCGAAGATCAGCGGGGCGGGTCGCAGCCGGGGCTGGTGGGTACGGTCGGGCTCCGCCATGGTGCGGGCTCCTTTGTTCGGCGTGGTCCGGCGTGGGCCCGGCGGCCGGTGCCGGGACCACCTTCTATTGTCCGTCGGGCCGCAAGAGGGCGGGGGGCTCCGCCCGGGGCCGGGTTCAAAAGATCGGGGCTCTGCCCCGGGTCCCGCTCCTCAATCGCCGGAGGGGCTGGGATGTTGGACTCGGTGCTCCGACAGGCGGGCCAGTACCGAATGGTTCGCCTCCCAGCCGTCCGGGAACTTCACCGTCACCCCGAGCTGCACCGGGTCCGCCGACGGGTGTTCGTCCAGGAGGTCCGTGACGCCCGCACGGCACACCACCACGCACGCGTGCCGGTGCCGCGAGGCCAGGACGCACAGGCGGCCCGTCTCCAAGTGGAACGCCGTCGCGTCCGGCCGTCCGGACAGCGGGTGCAGGACGACCGTGACGTCGAACTCCCGGCCCTGCAGCCGGTTCGCCGTGTCGACCGTGACGTCGTGGACGTCGAGGTCCGCCAACGCCGCCCGTACCGCCGCCGCCTGGTCGCGGTGTGCGGTGCCGACGCAGATCCGCTCGGCCGTCAGCGAGCCCTCGCCGGACTCGGAGCGCGTGACGCCCTCGCGGTCCAGCAGGCGCCGGACCACCTGGGCCACCGCCCGGACCGCCTCCGGGTCCGTACGGGGAGTGTGTGCGGCGGGCAGTTCCAGCAGGCCCCAGCCGGAGGCCGCCGCCTCGTCGATGACGGCGTCGGGGGCCGAACCGTCCGGCGGCACCGTGAAGTCCAGCTCCCGGTCGCCCTCGTCCGTGCCGCTGCGGAACGGGGTGTACGGGTAGAAGGCGTCGGAGACGAGCGGCGCCGCCGAGGCCGGGAGCCGCCAGGAGACCGGGAGGCGGTGCTGCGGAAGGTCCGGGTTGTGGGCCAGCAGCGTCGAGACCGCCGAGGCCGACGGGTCGTACGACAGGCCCGCCCACTGCTCCGAGCCGACGATCGCGAACGGGTCCAACTGGCCCGGGTCGCCCACGAACAGCGCCCGCTCGAACAGCCCCGCCACGGCCAACAGGGCGTCGGAGCGCATCTGGTAGGCCTCGTCGACGATCGCGTGCGGCCACGGCTCGACGTCCTTGACGTGCGCCCACTTCGCGGCCGTCGAGACGACGACCGGCAGCGGGGCCAGATCGCCGGCCTTCGTCGAAAGACGGACGTTCGGCAGATCGTCGAGCGCCTTGTCGTACGCGTCCGGGTCACTGCTGTGCAGTCGCCCCACGGCGAGCTCCGGGTTCTTCGCGTGCAGGCGCAGGACGAGGTCGTCCACCTGCGCGTTCGTCTGCGCCACGATCATCAACGGGCGGCCCGCGTCCGCGAGTTCGAGCGCCGCACGCACCACGAGGGTCGACTTCCCGGCGCCGGGAGGCGAGTCGACGACGATGCCGCGCGCCGTGCCGTGCAGGGTGTCGTGGAGGATGGCGGCGGTGGCCTGCCCGGCCGCGTCGGACGGGCTGAGGGCGGTGGTCGGCGCGGTCACAGTACGTCCTCCGAAGTCACGGTGTCCGGCGCCTCAGCGCCCGTCCCCGGCGGGCCGCCGTGCGTCCACGGGGTCTCCTCCGGCTCCGGCAGCTTGGGGCCGCCGCGCTGCTCGTGCTCGAACAGCGTCCAGCACACCCGCTCGCCCTTCTCCGGCAGCGAGCCCTCGGCCGGCTCCTTGCCGCGCCCCATCTTGTCCAGGATCCGCAGCACGAGCGGGGCGTTCCCGCTCCCGGCACCCTCGGCGCCCTCGTCCTCGTATCCCACGAACTCGGCGGTCTGCGGCTTGCCTTCGAGCGTGCGGTACACCTTCACGCCCACGCCGAGACGCGGACTGTCGTCCGTCGTCAGCGTGACGAGCGGGCGGGGGCGCTTCTTCTCGTTGTATGCCGCCACCACCTCGGTCACCTCCCCGGCGAACGCCTCGCCCGAGAGCCGGCGGCCCGCCATCACCAGTGGGTCGTCCAGCGCCTCCTGCGCCTCCAGGCGGGCCTGCTCGCGCTCGCGCGTGGCCAGCTTGTTCGCCGCCGTCACCGCGTCGTCCCGGCGCGGCTGCGGGGGCTCGCCCGCGCTCACCCGGTCGCGGTGCCCGGTGAACGACCAGCGGTCGCGGGTCCAGCGCTCCGCCGCGTACCCGCCCTCGGGCAGCGTGCACAGCTGGTCGAGGCCGCGCCACACCGCGTCCCAGGTGGGCCGCGTGCGGGACTCGACCAGGGCGTGGATCTCCCGCTCCGCGGCGGTCAGTTCGGCGAGCCGGCCCTCCGCCTCGATCGCGTCCTCCGCGGCCGCATGGCGCGTACGGGCCTTGTCGTAGCGCTCGATCGCGGGCGCGAGCAGCTTGTTGTCGAAGGCGGGGTCGGTGGCGGGGCCCGCCGGCGGGCAGAGCAGCTGGCCGTGCCTGTCGCGGTCCAGCTCGGCGCCGAGCGCGGCGGCTGCGCCCGACGTGCCCTCCGGCGCCTCGATCCAGGCGAGCAGCGCGCCCAAGTGCTGGTCCTCCAGGCTCGACTGGCCCGTCGCCCAGTGCCGCGACAGCAGGTCCGTCATCGCGAGGAGCAGGGCCGATCCCGGGACCCGCGCGCGCTCGCCGAAGTGCGTGAGCCAGCGGCCGAGGAGCGGGACGTGCGGCGGCGCGGGGCAGGGCGTCTCCGGGTCCTGCTCGGCGGTGCGGCGAAAGCGCATCGAGCGGCCCAGCAGGCGGACGAACTCGATGCCCGCGCGGCTCGGCACGATCAACTGCGGCGCGTCCGCGCACAGTTCGACCTCGACCTTGACCTTCTTGCCGGTCTCCGCGTCGACCTCGCTGCGCTCCGCCGCCTCGACCTCGGTGGCGTACGTGTCGATGTACGGCAGGACCTCGTCGGCCAGTTGCGTCAGGAACGCGAAGCGGAGGTCGCGGTCGCGGGGCTGCGGGACGACGAGGAGCCGCGGCGACGTGCGCTCGGTGCCGACGAGCGCGCCGAGCGGGGCGCCGGTCTCGCCGGCGGTGGTGAGCGGCACGAGTACGAGTGGGCGCTGGGAGAGGTGCCGGTGCCGCACCGTGGCGGACCGCTGGGCCCGCCCCGACGCGGTGGCCTCCAGCCGGGCCAGGTGGTCGATCAGACTCACCGGGGAGTCTCCTTACGTGTTCCGGCGCCGCTGTGCTTATTGAGCCCCTGCAGGGGGCACCTCCCAGCGGTAGCTGGGGGAGATTGAGCAGCTGGGTCCGGGGCGGAGCCCCGTGGCGTGGGACCGGGTGGCCGGGTCAGCAACGCACACCCCCCAACGCCTCCACCCGCAACGCCGCCGCCCGGCGCAACGCCGCCACCGTCGGATCCGCCGGATCCCCCGCATCGCCCCGCGCAGCGGCAAGCACCGACTCGACCGTGGTCAACGACCCCAGCTCGGCCCGCAAGGGCCGCCCCAGCGCGGTCACCGCGCCGCCGGCACGCGCACGGTCACGGCAGTGGAACGCCAACTCGCACGCCGCCAGGCACTCCGGCGCATACGTCGCGGGAACCGACTCGACCGCCGCCGTCAGCTCGGCCGGCGGCAGCTCCGGGTCGAAGACCGTGCCCGGCGGAAGCTCCGCCGCGATGTCCTCCACGCGCGTCAGACGCGCCAACTGGCGGCGCGTCACCGCCCGCTGCTTGCGCACGTCGACCGCCGACGCCGCCGGCAGGTTCGAGAAGTCCTTGGGGCACACGAGCACGATCCGGTCGCGCACCCGCACCTGGCCGTCCGGCAGCCGCGCCGCGACCTCCTCAAGTGCCAGCACGTACACCGCGGACTGCCGGGCCGCCGCGCCCACCTTCGACGCGTCCGCCGCGCCGTCGATCATCGGGAAGGACTTGATCTCGACGACGGTCCAGCTGCCGTCCGGATGCACGACTACGGCGTCCGGCTCCAGGAACGCGGGGCTGCCCGCCACGTCGAGCGCCAGCATCGGGTGGTCGAGGAACGTCCAGGTGCCTGGCGTTTCCGTCGCCTCGATGGCCTCCCGGAGGGCGAGCGCCGTGCGCGCGGTGCGGCCCTCGGGGCCGATGGCCGACAGATCGGGGACCCGTACGAGATCGGGGGCCGGTTCGGGCGCGGCGGCGTCCACGCGCGCGTGGACGAGCTTGAGCAGCTCGGAGCCGCCGTCCGCCTTCACCCGCGCCTCGAACACATTGCCGCGGGCCAGGGCGAACTGGGACTGGCCGAACGAGGACGGTGAGCCCAGCGCATCCGCTATGCGCGCCTTGTCGACGCCCGCGCCGTCCAGGAGCGCCCGCCTTCGGCAGCCCGGATTGGCCGCGAGGGCGGCCAGGGCCCGGGCGTCCAGCGGACGCGGCGGATGGTCCGGGCCGCGCAGCTCAGCGAGCCGGTGCCGCAGCCCCGTCGCTGCTGTCGTGCGACGTGGCTTCCTTGCGCTGTCGGGGAATTCGCTCACCCGGGAAAGTCTGGCACTCTCCACTGACAATCGGGGCGTGCGTGGCGGAAGGGGAGGCCGGCGCCCCCGCGAACACGCCGTACGCCCGGTCCTTGAGGAGGGCCGCGACGAGCCGCACCGGCTTCGTGAGGAGCAGGCCCGCGGCCATCACCGCGACCCCGGCGAGCGCGTCGAAGAAGTAGTGGTTGGCGGTGCCCATCACGATGACCGTGGTCATCAGCGGGTACACGACGCCGATCGCCTTCACGTAGGGGGAGCGGGCGTGCCGCCACAGCAGGACGCCGCACCACAGCGCCCAGCCGACGTGCAGGCTGGGCATCGCCGCGTACTGGTTGGTCAGGCCGCCCATGCCCTTGGGGGCGCTGGCCGCGCCGCCCCACCAGCCGTACGAGCTGTAGTAGGCCATCGTGTCGATGAAGCCGTGGTGCGCGGCGAGCAGCCGGGGCGGGCTGGTCGGCAGCAGGACGAAGCCGATGAGGCCGATCATCGTCGAGGTCATCAGCCATGTGCGGGCCGTCCGGTAGATCTCGGCGCGGCGGCGGAACAGCCAGACGAGGACGAGCGGCGTGACCAGATAGTGCAGCGAGGCGTACCAGAAGTCGGCGGGGACGCCGAGCCACGGTTCGCGGGTGAAGAGACGGTTCAGCGGGTGTTCGAGGTTGAGGCGGACGGCCTGTTCGGCCCGCAGGATCGCGACACCGTGGTCGACGGCCTGGCCCTCGTCGCCGCGGGCGAGCAGCCGGCCCGCGGAGTAGGCGCCGTACACCAGAAGGATCAGCGGCAGCTCCGTCCACCAGCGGAGCCCGGCGCCGGGTATCGCTTCCGTGCGCGGTGCCTCGTCGGTCTGCGACATGCGGGCCGCTCCCCCTCTTCGCTCGTGCGGCGGCCACTGGCCACGCTCTCACTCGTACGGTGTGCCGGGTCTGTGTCCGGGCGACCCCTGACCCTCCTAGACGCAGCGATCACACTGCGGGTTGCCCGCCGGGCGTCCTCCCTGTGGCTTGCGCGATGATGGACGGGGCGATCCTTCCCGCTCGCCCTATGTTCACCCTTGAACCCTTGTAGTTGCTTGTAGTTTCGAAAGAGGCCTCCTCATGGCACCGCGCATCCTGTTGGCCCGGCACGGACAGACCGAGTGGTCGCTGTCCGGACGGCACACCGGGAGGACGGACATTCCGCTCCTGGAGGAGGGCAGGCGCGGCGCGAAACTGCTCGGCGAGCGGCTCGGACGGGCGCCGTACGACGGGCTCGACGGCGTCGAGGTGCGCACGTCACCGCTGGTGCGCGCGAGCGAGACGTGCGAGCTCGCCGGGTTCGGGGAGCGGGCGACCACGTGGGACGCGCTCCTGGAGTGGGACTACGGGGCGTACGAGGGGCTGACGCCGGCGCAGATCCAGGAACGCAGGCCCGGCTGGTTCATCTGGCGCGACGGAGCGCCGGACGGGGAGACGCTCGCGGAGGTCACGGCGCGGGCCGACGAGGTCGTGCGGTGGGCGCGCTCCGCCGACCGGGACGTCCTGGTCTTCGCCCACGGCCACATCCTGCGCTCGATCGGGGCGCGCTGGCTCGGTCTGCCGCTGGACTTCGCCGCGCGGATTCGGCTGAACCCGACGTCGCTGTCCGTACTGGGATGGGCGTACGGGGAGCCCGCACTGGAGTCGTGGAACGACACGGGCCACCTGGCGGTGGGCCCGTAAGCCCCTCCGGCGGTCGCGGGTCTGCTAGGGCTTGTCGTTTGGATCAGGCCGGGCTCGCGGGGCCTGGCACGCACGCTCGCGGCGTTGTCGTCGGTCGACGACGCTCCGCGTCGCCTCC